>NZ_CP022315.1:939510-1252681 GCF_002216775.1 Virgibacillus phasianinus | reverse complement strand
AAATACGTGGATAAATTGCCTAACCCTAATGATGGAAGGGCTTACTTTTACCATATTACAAAACTTGGAACAACGGAATTGGATGCGAATAAACAAAGGCGATTTGAAAGACTTTCAACGATTCTGCAGGACTGGACAGAAGAGGAACGTGTATCATTTGGTCATCTGCTCCAAAAATATAATCGTACAGTGCACGAAAATAAGGATTGGTAGTAAGATGCTTTTGAAAAAAGGAGACTTACATCAGGCATTAAATGCGGTATATTGTCAAAGACCAACAATTTGGGAGGGAATCAAGCTGGTCAGGAGACAGCTGATTTTCCCCTGGGTTGGACTTGACCTCTCCCAAGTTACACCTATTTTCGCCCGAGTTCCGCATTCCCTCGCCCGGTTTTAATAATTATAGTTATAAGAGATCTTTGAAAAATCCTTTATCTTTATGTTTTCTCTGCATCATACCACGCGCGTTTTGGACGTGTCTCAGGATATCCATTCTCCTTTCGATATTCTTTTCGTTCTCCAGTAAATTCAAACCACTTTTTATCACTGCCAGGGTGGTTGGCATGATAAACCACACAGCGGAGGGAATCCTCTACACAAGGGTCCATCCAATATCCGTAATTCTCTTCGGCTCTATTGGTGAGTTCTTCGCCTGACTCATATTTTACAGCGTCAAATGAATAGTAGCCTAAATCGATCACAAGATGTGCAAGCTTCGGTCCAATCGACGGGATAGATTGAAAGATAGCCAGACCATGTAAATATTCCGCTCTATTTAGCGAGGCATTAAGGGCATTTGCAAGGTTATGCACATCTAACTGAGTAATTTCACATAATTTAATTTTGGCAGCTCTTAAGCTGGACCTTTCTTCAGGCGTTAGTGGCAATTTTGGCGAATTTGCTGTCATTTTAGTCACCTCTTCATTATATTCGTTTTTGTCATTGCACAGTTGCGCTTTTCATTAAAACCTTTGTCTCAATCTTAGTATACATTTATGGTATGATAGAATAAAACCTCATCAAGTGGGAATTTCTGTCCAACAAACTGTGTGATAGGTTCTAGTAAACAATTAACCGGGGGTTATGCTCATGTTTTTCCGTGAAATTGATGAAGATCTTACATTAAAATTAATGCAAATTGATGATGCCGAAGAACTTTTTAATTTAACAGATGCGTCGCGGTCCTATTTACGCGAATGGTTACCTTGGGTTGATACGACCACAACGATTGATGATTCGCGTGGTTTTATTGAACACACCATGCAGGGATTTCAGGATAAGAAAAGCATGACTGTTGCAGTCCACTATAAGGGAAAAATGGTTGGTACTGCTAGTTTTAATAGTTTGGATTGGTCCAACAAAGTAGCTTATATCGGTTATTGGCTTGGACAGGATTACCAGGGAAACGGGATTATCACACGTGTGGTTCGCTACCTGACTGATTACGCGTTTACCGAACTAGCTTTTAATCGGGTTGATATTCGTGCAGCATTTGAAAATAAAAAGAGCCGGTCAATTCCGAAGCGATTAGGATTTATTGAAGAGGGACAAATCAGACAAGCGGAATGGATATATGATCACTATGTCGACCACGTCGTATATGGAATGCTGGCTGATGAATGGAATAATCAAAATTAGGGGGAAATCCAGTGCGTTTTTACATAGCTTCCAGTTTTAAAAATAAGGAAATGGTAACATACGTTGCGCAAAAACTTATTTTAAAAGGATTCTCCCATACTTACAATTGGACAATGAATCAGCGGGCGGTTGAACCGACCACACTAAAGGCGATTGGTGAACAGGAGAAACAGGCCGTCCAAAATAGTGATATTTTCATACTATTGCACCCAGCCGGGAAGAGCAGCCATGTAGAACTCGGAATAGCACTTGATTTAGGAAAGCCTATCTACATATATTCAGCCGAGGAAATTGATCTGGCCACGGCATCTACTTTTTATTTTGTAGAAGGAGTCAATCGCATTTCCGGCGACATTGACGATTTTATTACACTAATTGGTGCTGTATAGAAAAATTCAGTGAACTCGGGCAACAGCTCTATATAATCAGGCGACAACCCCAAAAACTCAGGTGATTTCTCCTAAACCACAGACCCTAACAACCCGGGAGAAAATCAGGAAACTGCAATATAATTTCCCGGGAAATATCGACAATTAATGACAGAATCTATTGTTCTAATTCTTCATATATTACATCAACGCGCTTTGCCATTTCAAAGTCTACCGATGTTAAACCTTTTTCCTGCCATGATGAAAATTTCACGCTTACCTTTTTATAATCTATTGCAATCAATGGATGATGCTGTTTATTCTCCGCAGACTCAGCAACTTTATCAACAAACCGTACGCCTGCTAAGTATTTCTTAAAACGATATATTCTTTCAATCCATTTTTCATCAATCAGATTCCAGTCAGTCAATCCTGCTAATTCATTGTTTACTTGTTCTTCTGTCATACGATCCACTTTATTGCCTCCTTTAAATTATTTTCATATTATTAGTCTAACAAAAATTCCCATACCATGTTTGTGAAATCAGACAATTTAAACACTTATTAACAAGCTATCCACAGAATTCTGGGGATAACTGTGTGGAAATCATGTATTTATGCTGTGAATATGTTTTTGGGATAAAATGTGGATAACTTATTTCCCTAAAAAAACATAAAGAGTGATCGATTGCCGATCACCCTTTCGCATCCTTTTTAATTTAAACTTTTTGCTACTTCATTTACCATTTCCTGTACGGAAACTAAACCGCCGCCAGATAAATACCAATAATTCGGATCCAAATAAACAATGTTGTCGTTTTTATAGGCCTTCGTCTTCTTGGTTAGGTCATTTTCCACAACTTGTTTTGCTGAAGAACTGCTGCCAACCACAGCGCCGCGGTCAATAACGTAAAGTAAATCTGGATCTTGCTCAACCACATACTCAAAGGATACGTTCATTCCATGTGTAGAAACTTCAATACCTTTATCCACCGCTGGTATTCCAAAGACGTCGTGAATTAATCCGAATCTAGAACTTGGTCCGTAGGCACTTATTTTGTCATCGTTTGCAAGAATAATTAATGCATTTATATCACTTTCTGACGCTTTTTTCTTCAAATCAGCTATTGATTGTTCGATTGATTTTAATTCTTTGTCAATTTCATCTTCTTTATTAAAAATGTTTCCGATTACTGCAAGATTTTCTTTAAAGGATTCCATATATCTGGTTGTATCAACACCAAGATATATAGTTGGAGCAAGTTCCTGAAGCTGTTCATATAATGAAGCTTGCCTTCCGGAAATAATGATTAAATCAGGGTCAATTTCGGCTAGCTTATCAAAATCCGGCTCTTTTAGGCTTCCAACATTCTCATATTCCTTGGCTTCGTATTTATCTATGTATGATGGAATATTACCCTTTGGCACCCCAGTAACTTTTATACCGAGTTTATCAAGTGTATCCAATGTTCCGTAATCAAATACAACTACTTTTTTCGGGTTTTTACTAACTTTCGTCTCTCCTAATTCGTGCTTAACAGTTATCGCTTCTGACTTTTTGGAACTGCTATTCGCATTTTCACCCTCCGATTTCCCACATGCTGCGGCAAACACAGCAACTATACATAACAAAGCAACTAATAAAAATTTCCTCATTCATCTCATCTCCCTTTTTTATTTTAGCTCCAGCCCCCGGTGATTAGTGGAGTTCCCGGGTGCTTATTTATGAAAAATAAACACAAATACGGTTATCGTTGATATTTTTTATATTCATATCCATGTCATAGATATCCCTTAGTACACATTCATCTATAACATCGCAGGTCGGACCCTGTTTAACTATTTTCCCGTCCTTTAATGCTACAATTTGATCGGAATAGCACGACGCAAAATTAATGTCATGAATCACAATTAAAATGGTTTTGCCAAGCTCATTTACCAATCTCCTTAACGTTTTCATAATCTGTACCGAATGCCGCATATCCAAATTGTTCAATGGTTCATCAAGCAGCACGTATTCCGTGTCCTGGGCAATGACCATTGCAATGTGGGCCCGTTGTCGCTGGCCGCCGCTAAGTTCATCAATAAATTTATCCTGAATTTCCTCAAGCTCCATGTATTCAATTGCTTCATCAACTTTTGACCAGTCTTCCTTCGTTAACTTTCCTTGTGAGTAAGGGAATCGCCCAAAGGAAACCAGTTCGCGAATCGTTAATCGTAAATTTATCGAATTTGATTGTTTTAATATCGAAATTTTCTTTGCTAAATCATTGTTCTTTGATTTTGTTATATCCTCGCCATCGATGGTAATATGCCCCGCATCCTTGGTAATCAATCTGCTGATCATGGAAATTAATGTACTTTTACCAGCACCATTTGGTCCGATAAAGGAGGTAATCGTACCCTTTTCAATTGTTAATGACACATCATCGACTACACTTTTATCGTTATACTTTTTAAACAAACCTTTAATATCTACCATGACTTATTCTCCTTTAATAAAAGATAAATAAAGTAAACACCACCAAAAAAGTTAATAATCACACTTATTGTTGTCTGAAATGTAAAGATTTCCTCCACAATGAATTGTCCGCCCAACAATGCGATAATACTGATTAGTGAGGATCCGATAATCAAATAAAAGTGCCGGTACGTTTTCAAAAATTCATACGCCAAATTGACTACCAGCAGCCCTAAAAACGTAATTGGCCCAATTAGTGCTGTGGCAATTGACAGTAGTATGGCAACAACAATCAGGAGCCGCTTCACAACATAATCATATGGGACTCCAAGGTTTATTGCCTGGTGTTTCCCTAATGCCAACACATCCAGATATTTGTAAAACCTCATGAAATAAAATGTTACCAGCACCAGTAACCCAAGTGATAAATAAACAAGATTTTCATTTACATTATTTACACTCGCAAACATGCGGTCGCGCACAATCATAAACTCATTCGGATCAATCAGCACCTGCATAAATGAAGTAAAACTGCCAAAGAATGTTCCTAAAATCATTCCAATTAATAATAGGAAGTAAATATTATTATTTTCTCCTTTGAATAAAAAGCGATAAAGCACCAGTGAGAACAAAATCATTAAGCCTATCGAAATAAAATAATTGATGTTGCTGTTCATCATTACAAGGGACTTTGAGCCGAACATAAAGATGATAAACGTCTGCAACAGCATATAAAGTGAATCCAGCCCAAGGATACTCGGTGTTAAAATACGGTTGTTTGTTATGGTCATAAACACGGTGGTCGAGAATGCTATTGCGGTTCCGGTAATGATAATCGCAACAACTTCCATAATCCTTCGTGGTAAAATATAGCCAATATTGCCGCTTAAATTGTATAGTATGTAAATCGCAGCAATAACCAATGCAATAACTGCCAGAATGATTGTCTTTTTCTTATAGCCCATATTTCTTTCTCCTTAGCAGCAGATAAATAAAAATTGCACTTCCAATTACGCCAACCGTTAAGCTAATTGGAATTTCGTATGGATAGATAATTACCCGGCCAACGATATCGCAAAATAGTACGAATACAGCTCCAAGTAATGCTGTATGTAACAGGATTTTCTTCAAATGATCGCCTTGATAAATCGTGACGATGTTTGGAATGATTAACCCTAGAAATGGAATAACCCCAACAGATAAGACAACAGATGCGGTTACCAAGGCAACAATAACCAATCCAATATTGACCACTTGCCGATAATTCAACCCCAAGTTTTTCGAGAAATCCTCGCCCATGCCAGCAATTGTAAATTTATTTGCAAACAGATAAGCAATAATCAATATTGGAATACTGATATACATAAGCTCATAATTACCGCTCATGATCATGGAAAAATCCCCTTGCATCCACGAAGACATGTTTTGAATCAGATTATTTTTGTAAGCAAAAAATGTTGCTGAGGAACTGATGATGTTACCAAACATTAACCCAACCAAAGGTATGAAAATCGCATCCTTGAATTTTATCTTCTCGAGGATTTTCATAAACACAAACGTCCCAAGTAAGGCGAATACGAATGAAACAAGCATTTTTTCCAGTGGGCTCGCTGAGGTAAAGACCATTAGCGCTACCAATACTCCTAAACGAGCTGAATCAAGCGTTCCGGCAGTTGTTGGAGATACAAATTTGTTACGGCTCAGCTGCTGCATGATTAAACCGCAGATGCTCATACTCATTCCCGCAATTAAAATACTAATTAATCTTGGTATCCTGCTAATCATTAAAACTTCCAATTGCTCGTTTGATAAACGCAGGATTTCCCATGGCATTATATCTGTAACACCGATAAATATGGAACTAATTGATAAAATAATAACTGCCATTAACAGATAACGAATCTTCATGAAGGATCCTTCCTATGTAGAATTGGTATTAAATAAACATAATAATTAATAATGATATTCATTATCAATTAGATTGAGTATAGCATATTTAAAAACTTCGTCAATATAAAAATTGGAAATCCTTTCAAAAAAAATAAACCGGCTTATGGGTAAGCCTGGTTTATTTTTTGTTTACATACCATGAACATTCGGCAATTGGTATATGTAAACTGTATATTGCCGGATTTAAAATAGACTTCATTGGTGTTTTGGTCGATATATCCGTAAAACGGTCGTTATTTTTTGAAAATGACAGTTATATTTCGATATTGACTGATATATCTTGAATTTGGCGGTTATATTGATATAATGGCCGATATACATACAAATTGGATGATATAAAGGATCCATAGCTAACCATTCCGCAAGATAATCGACTGAAAGGAAAGGCTTCCACCTATCACCTCAGCTGAAACTACATTAAAATATTCAATCGTAAAAAATTCAGCTAGCAGCTTTTTAATTGATTCATGTCCATAGAAGGAAAAGAATCGTTTCGGCTCATAAAAGTCATCCTCCCAAATGCCTTCCGAATCCTGGCCTCCGTACACACCCATAAAAAATAGCCCTGACGGTTTGAGTACACGTTTAATCTCGGTGAATGCTATTCTGATTTCATCCTTTGGTACGTGCAGCAAGCAATTCATCGCCCAAATAGCATCAAAATGATTGTCTGGAAAAGCTAAATTTTCAAAGGTCATCACCTCTGCAGCCAGTCCCTTTTGCAGGCACAATTTTACCATCTCTGGTGAAAGATCAGTACTATATGTATCTAGTCCCTGTTGATTAAAAAATAAACTGTCTTTTCCCGGACCAGCGCCAATTTCTAATAGACTTTGCCTATTTTCTTTTGTTAAAAATGCATAGAATGTGTCCCGTTCTTTCACCTTCCATTGTTGCTGCTGATTTGAATCCCGTTTCTTTGCTGTCCTGTTATAAGAGTTAATTAGGTTCGTTCTATTTGGCATAAGCATCTCCTTAAAGTAGTTTGTGCATCACCTAAATGTTGAACTGCTAAAGCATTGATATGGACATTCTCATTGTAAACATAGCCTTAAAACAACTCCTAAAGCGGTCGTTCATTTCCGCTAATCTAACTTTTTATCAGTTAAATACAGTACAACTCCTCCAAAACAAAACAGGATGAGTGAAAGGAGCATGTAAGCTGCCCCGTCAATACCTTTTATTTTTACATTTCCTAGATACATCAAATAAACAGCAATGATTATGGAAACTATGCTAGGTACAAGAATTACTAATTTAGATTTATTTGTTTTTCTAAACTGGCGAGTTAGCAGAACAATAGCTATGCCCGCTACTATGCCAATTATTGTGAATAGGATAAATAACAACTCATACATCTCCTGAAATTCTATTTTTTATAAAGAAATGAAGCAGCCATTATGAATATTCCAACCACCGTAACAGCTTTAGTTAAAGGAATAGTACTATCTATAAAAAATGCAAAACCACCAAAAATAAAAAATAAGAATCCTACACACAGGTTTATTTTTCCAAAAGACGATAGATTTCTCATATAATGGCTCCTTTGCATTGCACTTGTTACTTCCCCTCTTTTACTTCAATCGTAAAACTTAACGACTTATCACGTATCGTTAAGGTTACGTCGCCAGATTCTTCAAACGTATACGGTGATAACTCGTAAATTTGTTTTATTTCATTGATGGAAACACCTTTTATCATTGATATATCAGGCTTCCAGCTCACTTCTTTTCCCGATGGATAGCTAATCATTATCTTTGTCTTATCACCTAAGTTTAAATCTTCCCAAGCAACCAGTCGAATGTTAGTCTTTTCACCCTGTTTCACCAACCCATCGGCATAATAACCAACTTCCCCTATATCACCAAAAACAGTATAACTATCGCCATTTACACTTATGTCCATAAATGGCGGCTGATACGTGACTTTTGCATAGATTCCGTAAGCAAGTGATAATACAGCTGCAACAGATAGCCCGACCATCAACTTTCTAAAGCCGCTATTTTTAAACCCACCCATCATTTCGGAAGAGCCCGCAAATTTATCAATCATCCACAACACAACAATCACCACTAGAATACAAATACCAACGATTATATAAAACATCTGATCAATCCTTCCGCGGTATTAGTTTACTGCATATCTCACAGGCCATTACCGTAGACGACTCAATGTAATCGATTATGTCATCAAATCGGTACACAGCTAAATCCTTTTCCGTCTGGTCCCGTGTATACAAAAAGTCTCCTAATGTTTCTTTTTTAAACTCTATTAAATCCTTAATCTCAATTTCTTCAACACTATTTATATTAGGGTCTGCATAATCAAGTTCGTTCATTAGATTTGCACAGTTAAACCATTCGACTAACTTCCCGTTCAGTAATCGAAAATCATTATGCCATCTAGTTAGAAAGTCCGGATCATCAATTAATCGCTTCTGGAAATTATTCTTGAAATAAATTTTCTTCAGCCAAACATCATCTGATATAATATGTGTCAGGTACCCCAGCATGAAATTATGATGAATGTTTGATAAATATTTTTCGATGAAGCGTTCATAATCTACAAACCTTGTTTTATCCCCAACATGACCCCCATAAAAGTGTGATGCATCTTTTTTCTCGCGTAAAAAAACTGCATCTGGTGCAATTCCGCCTAAAATGAAGGGACGAAGGTTCAATAATCCCAGTTTCTCATGAACCTGTTTCGCGATAATTAAATGCATCATACGTGAGCCCATCCGTATCCCAGCCTTTCTCTTCTCAGCTTTCCGTTTTATCATGGTACTGTGGAAGGTATTTGGTAAAATAGGCTGCTGCAAGAATTAAGCCGAATGTAAGCAGCCAGCTTGCTATTCCCAACACGTCAAACCAATACCCTACCACGTTAATTAATGCAACTGCGTATAAACAAATGGATGATAATCCACTTTTAAGCCCGGTAATTCCAGCAGCCCTTCGCTTCTTAACGTTTATAAAAATTGAGATAACAAAAATAATCAGAAATACAAGTGTAAGTATTAGTGGGGTCATCTTCTACCTCCATTTTTATTGCTGGTTTTACGCCAGCGTATATGTCCATATGTTCATCAAAATCCAACACTTGGTTCGCGCGACAAATGCACTTCTATCAAAGAGAACCCTTCCTTTATGGTTTACAGAATCCCAAATGCATGAAGGAAAATATACACCATGGATCCAAGTGCAACGACGTTTAACAAGAATAACAACCATTTGCTCCAGCCTGATCCTTTTATAGCCAGGATAACTCCTATTATTGGAAGTAAGACCATCACAATAATAACAATTTTGCCTAGTGACCAAAATGCAAAGCCGCTTCCCATTAATAAAAACAGCACAGCAAAAATTAAAAATAAAACCAGTGAGGAAAAGTTAAGTTTATTCATTTTATGTAAGCCTCCTCAGTTATTTTCATTTTCTTTAATTTTAACATTAATTAGCCTAATTTATGATAACATTTCCGAATCCTATTGAATAATCAATAAACAGTGGTTAGATTATTTCAAACAAAAAGAACCCAGCCAACTTTTAGCTAGGTTCTCAGATATAGCTATTGCATCTGTACTTTATGAAGGTTGGCAAAGATACCGTCACGTGCAATTAATTCATCGTGGTTCCCTTGCTCTACAATACCTTCTTTCGTAACAACCATGATCCTGTCAGCATTCTTTATTGTTGCTAACCGATGGGCGATGATCAAGGTTGTCCGATCTTTTGCCAGTTCCGTTAATGCCTTTTGGATAATCATTTCTGTTTCTGTGTCGAGTGCTGATGTTGCTTCATCCAAAATCAGGATCGGTGGGTTCTTTAAAAACATTCGAGCAATAGCAATGCGCTGCTTCTGCCCGCCTGAAAGCTTCAAGCCACGCTCGCCGACCTGTGTTTCATAGCCCTGTGGCAATTCGTTAATGAAATCAACCATATGGGCCTGATATGCTGCTTTCTCGATTTCCTCATCGGTTGCATCGAGTCTGCCGTATGCAATATTTTCCCGTAATGTACCTGTAAATAAAAATACATCCTGTTGCACAATCCCGATTTGGTGACGAAGTGATTCCTTTGTCATTTCGCGCAAATCTAAACCGTCAATGCTGATGCTGCCACTATCTACATCGTAGAAACGCGGGATAAGAGAACAAATTGTTGTTTTCCCCGCACCTGATGGTCCGACAAATGCGATGGTTTCACCTGCCTCAACAGAAAAACTTAAATCTTTCAAGACTGCCGACTGTGTTTTTTCATAACCGAATGTAACATTCTTAAACTTGATATCACCTTTTAATACATCGACCTCATGTGCACCCTTGTGATTGACCACTTCTGGGCTAACATCAAGCATGTCTGTAAAACGTTTGAATCCAGCCATCCCCTTCGGATACAGCTCAAGAAGCGCACTGATTTTTTCAATCGGCTTAAACAGTACATTGGTAAATAAAATAAATGCGACAAGGTCACCATTGGAAATTTCGTTGTGAAAATTCAGCCAAGACCCTACAACTAAAACAATCAATACAATTAATCGCATCATCATATAAATATTCGAATGGACAAAAGCCATAACCTTATATGCACCAATTTTCGCTGCACGAAAGCTATAGTTATCTTTTGTAAAACGAGTCATTTCATGTTTTTCATTGGTAAATGACTGAACAACGCGTACTCCTGATACTGCGTCTTCTACACGCGCATTCACATCAGCTATGTCCTTGTACATCTTTTTCCATGCCGCATTCATTTTAATGTTACTGTAGGTAATTAACCAGACCAGAATCGGCACTACAAACAGAATAATCAATGCTAGCTTGACATTGTATGTGAACATAATCCAAAAGGCGCCAACAAAGGTCATGATGGCAATGAAAAAGTCCTCCGGGCCATGGTGGGCAAGCTCACCAATATCGAATAAATCGTTAGTGATACGGCTCATGATATGTCCGGTTTTCGTGTTGTCAAAAAAGCGGAATGATTGCTTCTGCACATGGTTGAACAAGTGCTGACGCATGTCTGTTTCAATATTTACCCCGAGCTTGTGCCCCAGTAAGTCACAATATATTGAAGAAATGTGCTAAGTAAATAAACGAATAACAGCCCGACACTGACAAGGACAATTAAGTCCCAGTCACCTTTCGGCAATAGCAGGTCAATGAACTTTTGAACCGCTACAGGGAAGGCCAGCTCCAAAATTGCAACGATTACTGCACAGCCAAAATCTATCATAAATAATCTTCTATGTGGTTTGTAATAGGAAAAAAAGCGTTGAATCACGTATTGCACTTCCTTTTCTTTGTATAAGAGAAATTATAAGTCTAATCATGTCGAATAGCAATAGTCGACCCATCATATCCATTTAAAAATACCCAGAATGTTTGCCCAAGCCCCGCATATAAATTAGAAAAGCGGAGGCGACTGGTTAGCGGCGTACAAATAGATAGGACTGTGAACGTGCGTCGGACTTTACGCACATTCATCAGGACTAACTATTTGCTAGCGAGTCCACTGAAAAAGTGGTGGATATTAAAAATATAGCTTTTCATCATCAACTAGCATCTTGAATATACGGAGACTCCTGCGGGAAGTGAGAGATCGATGAGACCCCGCAGGACGGCAGTCCGAGGAGGCTCGTCACTCGCCCGCGGAAAGCGCAGTATATTCAAGATGCGGTGATTGATCCACATATTTGTACCATATTTAACTTTTTCAGTGGGCTATTTGCTAGCCGCTAGGAGCCGCAGCTATAGACAAGAAAAGCGCAGGCAACTGGTCAGAAGCGGACGCATAAGTAAGGAACCGAATTGGGGGTGATCCGAGGATGCCAATGAGTAAATGGATCTGCTATGCGGTTGGGTATGTATTTATTGTTACCGGTATTGTTAAATTATTATTTGATGATTTCCAAACTACCTTTGCCAACCTGGGCATACCATCTTCAACGACAGTTCTGCTGCTTGTTGCGCTAGCAGAAATTGTCTGTGGTGCCTTAATAGCCGGGGGATTTTACGTAAAAGAAGCCACCGTGCCACTAATTATTATAATGATTGCAGCAATAATCCTAACAAAGCTGCCGTATCTTACTGGACAGGGGTTCTTTCAATTTTTATACATGGCAAGACTTGATATTGTAATGTTGATCCTATTATTATTACTTTTCACCCATGTACGGGGACGTAAATTTAGGTAATTTGTAAAGAGGCTGAGACAAAACTAAAATGTTCAACTTAAAAGACGAACGATCAAGGGGTGGAAGTTTAGAACGTTTCTTTTCAACTATCGGATCTTAATAAGCAGTTGACATAAACTTCTGTGACGAAACTAACTATCATGTTCGGTGCCTTGTCACCGCTGCGGAAAAACACTGCGCTTTCCGTGGGGAGCCGATGAGCCTCCTCGCCCCGGCAAGGGGTAGCCGACGTTGCCCGCAAAGGGCGGTTTTAGTCGGGCTTCATTATTGACGCTCTCCGGGGTCTCATCTAGGCTTCTGCTCCCACAGGACAAGGAATGCTTCCCCGAATAAGCATCGCACGAAGAAAAAGTGCTTTTCTTTTTCGAGGAGTCTCCGTGTTTTTCCTCCGCTAATATGTCATTAGACAAAACAGTATTATATAGCAAGTCCGTGATGTCTTACGCTCTGGACTGTTGACTCCTGCTTAGAACAGCGCGTGCTGAAGACCCCGCAGAGTGGTTAAATAATGAAGGCTGAAGCCGTTCCCTAAGTTGCGCAACGGTCCGCAGCGGAAAACAATCCAGCGCATACTTTTTAGCTTTAAGTTTACAAAAACAGACAAGAAAAATCCGAACTACTTCAAATTCTAATCAAAGAATTGAATCATAGTTCGGATTTCTCTCTGGCTAAAACACTTTTGTCCCAGCCTCTTATTATGCCTCAGCTTTTGAAAACTTCATTGTCGCAGCAACAATAAAAACTGCGCCAATAACCCCGACAACGATAATTTCTTCGGTGAAGGTGATAATATGGTTAAATACCTTGAGATCCAGTCCCATCGCCTGTCTAAGGGGGGCACTCATCGTTTCAGGCTGCAGGATAATTTCCTTAAACATATCTACCGAATATGTTAGCGGATTAATTTTCACAATAAAATCCATCCATGCAGGAAGTCCGTTTAATGGAAACATCGCCCCAGACAAGAATAGCATTGGGAATAATAGAATTTGGATCACCATTTGAAAGCCTTGTGCCGTTTTCAGTGAACTTGCAATTAACAGACCGATTGCCGAAATGGTAAATCCAACAAGGAACATGATTGGAATCAGCTGCAGTACCATGGAAAATGTCAGCGAAACACCAATAAACGGAACGAATATCAGCATCATTAGCCCTTGGATAACCGCTACAGTCGTCCCACCAAGAACTTTCCCTATCGCAATGGACACGCGCGACATCGGCGAAACAAGAATTTCTCTCATATACCCGAATTCTTTATCCTGCACTACAGATAAAGCGGAAAATATCGCCGTATTAAATACTGTCATTCCAATAATCCCCGGGAACATAAACTCAACAAAATCAAAGTCAGCAAGAGCGCCGCCACCGGAACCTCCGCCAAGCATTGCCTGCATCGCACCACTCATGCCGCTTCCGAATAAAATCAAAAACATAAACGGCATGGCGAAGGAACCAATCAGACGTCCCCTATCACGAAAGAACTTGATAACATCACGAAGCCACACTGCATAAATTGCCTCCATTAATGGCCCCTCCTCATCTTTTTGATGTCATTCTTTTTAACAGATTCTTCACGGATTTCACGACCAGTCAGTTGTAAAAATACATCATTAAGTGTTGGCCTGCGCAGATTTACAGTTGTAATACCAACAGTGAATTCCTTTACAAACTGAACAAGAAATTCATTTCCTTTCTCTACCTGGAACGTTAATGTATCATCTGCCTCGCTGGCCTCAAGACTATACTCCTCTTCTATAACGCTCTTTGCTTTTTCATTATCAACTGTTCGAATTTCAATAATGTCACCGCCGACATTGGTCTTCAACCTTTCGGGGGTATCGAGCGCAATTAAATTTCCATTATCCATAACCGCTACACGGTCGCATATTTCCGCTTCATCCATGTAGTGTGTCGTTAGAAAAATTGTGATGCCAGCCTTTTTCTTTAAACGCAGAATATATTCCCAAATATGATTCCTCGTTTGTGGATCCAATCCCACGGTGGGCTCATCAAGAAATAAAACGCGCGGGTAATGCAGTAGTCCGCGAGCAATTTCCAGACGGCGTTTCATTCCGCCAGAAAATGTTTCTACAATTTGTTTCCGTTTTTCTGATAGGTCAACAATTTCAAGTACCTCTTTTATTCGTTCCTCTCGCTTTTCCTTAGGTACCTTATAAAAACGACAATGAAGCATTAAATTTTCATTTGCTGACAGTTTTTCATCAAGCGTCGATTCCTGAAAAATTAATCCAATACTTTCTCTTACCTTATTTTTTTCCTTTACAATATCAAAACCATTTATCGTTGCCTCTCCGCCAGTTGGTCTAATTATCGTCGACAGCATGTTAATGGTAGTGCTTTTTCCAGCACCATTCGGTCCGAGAAAGCCAAAAATCTCCCCTTCATCAATTGCAAAATTCACACCGGTTACCGCTTCAAAACCTTTGTACTTTTTTCGTAAATCATTCACTTCAACAATCGTTGCCAACGTTACTCCCCCTCAACCTCTTTCATGAGTAATCTTCGCATAGTCTGTAGGCCTATCCGTATGTCGTGTAACTCCTGTTCAGTTGCTCCCGCTGTAATTGTTTGCATAAATTGATCAATGATTTGCCTGAATGAGTCTTGTAATTCCTCTGCTTTCTTTGATAAATAAATCTCCACAATTCTTCTGTCGTTTTTATTCCGGCATCGTATCACAAAATTGTTTTTTTCTAAACGATCAAGGATACTTGAAACGGTACTGGGCGCCAATTTCAAACGATCACTTAAATCACCAACACGCATAGGTTCATTTTCTGACAGCAAATGCAGCGTCATCATTTGTGGTGGCGTTAATCCTTTCCCGTGCAGCTGTTCGCGCAGTCGCTTTTTCATAAGTGCATTAATCTCTCGGAACAGTTCAGCAATATCCTTGCCATTATTTGCAGTCACATGGTCCACCTCAATTATTTCGTATACTAATTAATATAGCATATATCGTTGTTTATTCAAGAACAGAAATTATCCACATATTTATCCACATATGCACAAATGTTCGCATGTTTGAAGATGTCAAATAAACTCAAATTGTTCCCACGAAAAATCGGGCAAGCCAAAACCCCCCATGGCAGATGGAGGGTTTACTTTTATATTTCACTTAGCGCTGCTGCCCTAATTTAACGGTTGTTGATTGTTTCTTACCATCGCGGTAGAAGGTAACTTTTAAATCGTCGCCAACCTTTTTCTCCTGATAGAGGATTTTTCGTAATTCAATCATGTTCATTACTTTTTTTCCGTCTATTTGTGTAATAACATCCAGCCGTTTGAGACCAGCCTGGTCCGCTGGTGAAAGACGTTCCACACTCCAGATGTAGACTCCGCCGTCAACACCTTTTGGCAGACTAAGCGTACTATCCCATTCAGATTGCGGGACTTCCTCAAGTGAATAAATTTCAACACCTAAGTATGGTCTGGTGATTTCTCCCTTTTTTTCAAGTTCATTCACAAGTGGTCTTGCGGTATCAATCGGGATAGCGAATCCGATTCCCTCAACAGATGTTTCATTAATTTTCATGGAGTTAATCCCGATTAGCTGCCCATCGATATTGATTAGAGCACCGCCGCTGTTCCCAGGATTAATCGCTGCATCGGTCTGGAGAACTTCCGCCTGCCAGTCTGCACGGCCATCCTGGTTAAAGTCCTGTGGGATTGTCCGCTGTTTCCCGCTAATCACACCTTGGGTAACCGATCCTGAAAATTTCATACCCAATGGATTTCCAATTGCAATCGCTGGCTCGCCAACTTTAACATTTTCGGAAGATCCCATTTGAATAACTTGTTTGATATGCTTTCCATCTACGCGCAGAACCGCCAGATCGGAAAATAAATCACTGCCCATTATTTTTGCTTCGATATGTTTTTCATTAGAAAGGACAACTTCAACAGTATCTGCACCCTCAACTACGTGGTGATTGGTAATGATATAGGCATTTCCGTCTTCTTTTTTATAAATTACTCCGGATCCTGTCCCCACTTCACTCGCCTGATCCTGCCAAAAGTCCATTTGTTGTTGAATATTAATCACTCCCACAACTGCTGGGGCGACTTTGTTGACAACATCCGTGACTTGCGTGGATACGTCAACATTAACATAACTGTTGCTTGAGTCCTGATTTAAAGTACCATTATCCGTTTCCGTATTGTTAGTCCACGCTTGTGGCAATAGATTTGACTTCAACAAGGAAGGCATGGCAATAATTACGACTAAGACACCAATGATAATTCCTACAAGAACAGGGAAAAGCCAGCCTTTGCTTTTCTTTGGCCTTTTACCTGGTGGTGGATCCTGATCATGATAATAATCCATCCTATCATCCCTTTCATTCTCACGTGGCGCCTAGCCGTACTTATATTACTTCATATAAGTCAGTTGCCTTTTTCGGGTCTGTATCCATAAGCTTAATTCTCTTATTGATTGCAACGCCACGTTCTTCTAACACATTACTAACCGACATACGGGCTAGGTCTTTCATATTATTATCTTGACTTAAATGTGCTAAATAAATACGTTTTGTTCGATTACCAATAATATCATATAGTGCCAGCCCACTATCCTCATTGGATACATGGCCTGAATCTCCAAGGATGCGCCGCTTCACATTCCATGGATAACGCCCCATCCGCAGCATACCTACGTCATGATTCGCCTCAAATATGTAGGCATCTGCATCTTCAACCGTCTTCTTTATTCGTTCCGATACATAGCCAAGGTCTGTCACCAATGCAACTTTTTTATTGTTGTGGCGAAATGTATAGAACATCGGTTCAGCTGCATCATGGGACACACCAAATGATTCAATATCCATATCGTGAAAGGTTTTAACCTCTTCCATGCCAAAATGAAACTTCTGGTCCAATGAAATCTTGCCAATTGAGTTTTCCATTGCCTTCCACGTCTTCTCATTCGCATAGATAGGTAAATTATATTTACGAGCAATGATTCCTAGACCTTTTATATGATCACTATGCTCATGTGTAACCAATATGCCAGTTAGTTTAGTTGGATCAACCCGTACTTCACTCAGAAGCTTGTCCATTTGCTTGCCGCTTAACCCAGCATCAACAAGAAGCCTCTCCTGATCAGATTCGATATAAAAAGCATTCCCCGTACTTCCGGATGCTAGTACACTAAAACGTAAAGTCATTCCGATTCACTCCGATTTATTTCATCAATTATCTCAATTCGTTTTGTTAATTTGGTCAAAAAATATTGTTTTAAATCTTTATTATCCCGAATTGTATTTACTTTGGAAATGATGCCCTTCGACAGCGTATCGCCCAAAAATGTCAAATCATTGCTTGAGAATATATATCCCTCCAGCGCATTTACAAAGTAATTGCGTTCATTGTTCACTGTAATCTTCCAGGTTGGTGCAAATACTTGTGTTACATTCTCTAGCGGAATTCTTGTATAGTAGCCGATATCAACTTTAGTTATTTCATCACCAGGATTTAAACTGTTCTTTTGATAAAGAACGTCAATAGCCTGGATTGGCTGTGACAGCTTCCTCTGGCTTTTCGTTTTCTCAACGTCCCCAAGCAACGCCTGCGTGTAAAAGCTGATTTCATTTCTATCATTAAGAAAGACCAGTATCAGGCCATTTCGGTTATAGTAAAGAGGCTTTTTCTTTTTTTCCTGAAAGAAAAGCAATACATTCAATTCTTTATTCCAGTCCCAGAAAACATAACTATCCGGTGAGATAATCTTTAACTTTTCCTTCACAAGCGATTCAATTTCCTCGTCGGACGATTCGCTATCGATTGATACTTGTTCTTTTAATCGTGAAATAATAAAATCATTGTTAATTATCGCCGTTTCCTGATCTTCTGTGGATTTAACCATACTTCTATTTTCTTCACTGAATATTTGTTGGTTAATCGAGATATAGGACCCTGTCAGTTCCTCTTCAGGCAGCTCCGTGCGTATTTCTATATCATCTGCTGCCAGCTTTTTTTGAATGGATTCTTCTTGTTCATCCTTCAGCACTTCTAAATCTTCCTTATCCTGCTTTTGAATAAACTGAACCAGTAAAAAAACATCAAGAACAAGAAAGCAGAGAATAAAAAGTGTCTTAATTTGCGTCCACTGCATCTATTGCTCCTCCCTTCTCTGGTTCCAGTTCTTCAAAATCAATTGGCAGCCACATGTCGTTAAGATTCACAAACCATGCGGGTTCAAGTGTCACGGAAAGGGATGAATTATTATTAGAGATAAACTGATAACCTATCTTTATATCTTTAATTTGATCAAGGTCATATGCTTTAGAAAATTCATTTTCCAAGTAGGCAATGAGTTCACTACCCGATGGAAGCGTTACCTCCTTATCGTTAATCACTTCTTTGAGGTTGATTAACGACCGATTATATTTGAATAAATTAGCGTTCTTCCATTTCTGCTCAATAATAGTCAGATCAGAGCTGCTATACGTTGGATAACCATCATAATACATACGGTACCTAATCAAGTTTGATTGCTGGTCAATATGAACAAGCTTATAATCATCTGTCCATCCTTTATGATCATTAATACTTTTCACACTTTGATCCAACAATTCCTGTACATTAATTTGAATGGAGTTGGCGTTAGTTGGGTTCGTAAAAGCAATACTTTTCCCGTTATTCTCTACTCTCATATCACGTCTATCATCATTATAGTAATTTCCTGATTTACTGACTAATGATGATTCAGGAAATAACGCTTTAACCATCTTATTTTCTTCAATTGGAACAACCGTAATATCCCTTTTTAACAACGTCTTATTGTTAAGAGGTATATAAATCTGCTGCTCACCTTTATCATAGGCTATTAATTTGCTTAAATGTTCTTTCTCTGTAATTTGCTTCCACATTTTATCATATTTACTACTATCGTTAACCGTGGCAATTGCCTGCTCCCGACCGCTTTCGGAAATAAAGTGCAAATTCAATATCTTCTGCTCTCTATTAAATGTAATATCAATTTGGTTAAATGATCGTATCGGCAGTTCCCCCGAATCCGAATCATTCATGTCAAAAATGGTTGGTAAAAGTTGCATCGGCAGAGATTCCGGAAATATTATCTCCATTACCCTATTATTATTATCAGGTTGGTCGGTTTCCTCTGTTGCCTGAAGATTAGTTAAGGTCCATGAATGCATGTCCTTATACAGGTTCTCCCGATAGCTTGGATCTGAATAGCCGTAGTGCCCGCCATTTGCATGGAATAGCACCGTTTCTGGACTTATTAGATCCTGCTTTTTCAATTCTGACCCACCAACATCTATACTTGGTTGGAAATTTTGGTCCTCTAGTATCTCATTGCTCGGCTGATAGGTCCATAGACCAAAGGTGAGTAATAAGCTAATCGCAACCAATAAAGTTAACGTAAAGGATTTAACTGATTCCAGCTTCATGAAATATTCCTCCGCTTCTGATTCATTAGCGGAAGTGTAAAGAGAATTGTTGTCCCTTTACCTTCTTTGCTTTTTGCCCAAATCCGGCCGTGGTGAGCTTCAACCAATTCCTTGGCAATCGCAAGACCAAGACCCGTGCCCCCAACCTTACGATTCCGCGCTTTATCTGCACGGTAAAAACGTTCAAATATCTTGTCCAATTTTTCGTAGGCGATTCCCGGACCATCATCTTTAATACTTATGATTAGCTGATACTTTTGCTTTTCTACTTTGAAACGAATCGAACCGCCATCAGGCGAATACTTTATAGCATTTGAAATAATGTTATCAAGCACCTGTGTCATTTTATCTTTATCTAAATAAACAAAATACTGTCCACCAGGCAGATCCCGTTTAAGATCAATTTTTTCAGAAACATTCATATCAAATCGATCAATAATTTGATGCAGATAGCTAATAAAATCTGTCCGTTCTTTATGAAGTCCATATTCTTTGTGATCCATTTTTGAAAGCTGCAGAAGATCGTTGACCATACGAATCATTCGTTCAGTCTCATTTTGTGTTACACCAAGGAATTTCGGTGCAATTTCTTTGTCTTCCCAGGCGCCCTCAGTTAACGCCTCAATATAACTGCGCATTGTTGTTAACGGTGTTCTCAGTTCATGGGATACATTAGAAACGAATTCGCGACGTTCCTGCTCAGCCTTTTCCTGCTCCGTAACATCACTGATAACCGTAATAAATCCAGTAATTTCTTCATATTCATTTGAAATAATCGAGAAATTGGCACGAACAAGAAAAATATCATCCTCATCACTATAGTCAATAATCATGGATCCTGTATCCTGCAGTTCAGAAATATCAACTATTTTATCGCTTAACTGCAGGACATCCAGTAAAAATCTGCCTTTGATATCATCTGGATCTTCTTCAACCAGTTTTGCTGCAGCATCGTTCATTAACGTAACCGCGCCCTTATGGTCAGTTGCAATTACCCCATCGGACATATTGGATAGAACTGAACTTAACTTTCGCCGTTCTTCCTCCGTTGTTGCCTGTGAATGGCGTAATCTATCATTTAAATCATTAAATGTTTCTGCGAGATTCCCTATTTCATCCAAGCTATATACATTTACCTTTTGTGAGAAGTCTCCCTTGGCCATTGTCTGTGCCTGGCGCCGCATTTCTTTAATCGGCTTAGTAATGGTTCTGGCAATTAATATTCCAATTAATGCCGATACGGTAACAGCTAAAATGGAGCCTTGCAGGAATATTTGATTTATGTTTTCAAGCTGTTTATAAACACTTGCCATGGAGGCTTCTAAGAATATTGCACCTACAACCTCACCGCTGTTATTTTTAAGTGATACAGACCTGACAAATTTTCTTTCCCCTGATTCACTATCCAAATAAACTTTTTCTTTTGTTGTCCCAAATAATAAAACATCAAGAATAAGCGGATTCGAAGTTTTCTTACCAACTGAATCCGTCAGTGAAATATCGTTGGTCCCAAGAACCCGGCCTTGCAGATCGACAACCTGCAGGCTCGTGATATCTGCTGGGTCAACGTCACTTACAATGCTTTGTACATCTTCCTCAAGGGTTACGCCTTCTTCACCCTCTATTCGTTCCTTGGCAAAGGCTTGTTCAAGATTTGAACTTAAGTACTCAACCCTGTCATTGATTGAATCCATAAAGTTGGATTTAAGTTTTTCTTCTAAATTACCAACAAAGTACGATCCAATAATTTGAATTGCAATTAATAACAATAAAATAAAAATAACAATAAACTTTAATTGTATCGATCTAAAAAAGCCTACTTTCTTCATACAAACCTACCCCTGATCAGGATTACGTAGATAATACCCAACACCTCGTCGAGTCACAATCCAATTTGGGTTACTCGGGCTTTCTTCAATTTTTTCACGCAGACGGCGAACTGTCACATCTACTGTTCGAACATCACCGTAATAGTCGTAGCCCCATACTGTTTCAAGCAGATGTTCCCGTGTCATAACTTGCCCGATATGTCTTGCAAGATAATGAAGCAGTTCAAATTCACGGTGTGTCAATTCAACCTGTTCACCATCCCGTGTTACTGCATAGGCATCCGGGTGAATAACCAGGCTTCCAATCACGATATCTTTTGTTGTTTTCACGGAATCATCGGGAACAGCCTGTTGACGACGCAGATTCGCCTTTACACGAGCAACCAGTTCACGGTTACTGAACGGTTTTGTTACATAATCATCTGCACCAAGCTCAAGGCCAAGAACCTTATCAATTTCAGAGTCCTTTGCCGTTAACATAATAATTGGCATGGATTGTGTTTTTCGAATCTCACGACATACTTCATTTCCATCTTTATTCGGTAACATAATATCAAGTAAAACCAAATCCGGTTTCTCTATTTCAGCAAGCTCGATTGCTTCGTCTCCATCATATGCACAAACGACCTGGTAACCTTCTTTTTCTAAGTTGAATTTCAATATATCTGCAATTGGTTGTTCATCATCTACCACTAGTATTTTTTGACTCACATTAGCCACATCCTTTTAAGACATTCTTATCTCCATTTTATCGTACTTTACCTTAAATGTCTTATTCTATACAAAGAAATGCTTAAGTAACAATTAAAAAAGATCAACTCAATTGAGCTGATCTTCTTTAATGTGATTATGAACTGTACACACTTCGTACAACATTGGTTTGTGTTCTGTCTGGTCCCACCGAGAAAATAGATAGTGGTATTTCCGTTAATTGGGAAATACGCTCTAAATAATGACGGGCATTCTCAGGCAGGTCATGAAGACTCTTCACGCCAGTAATATCTTCCGTCCATCCAGGCATTTCCTCGTAAACAGGTTCACACTCAGCAAGAGCTTTAAGGCTGGCTGGGAATTCATTAATGACCTGGCCTTTATATTTATAGGAAACACATATTTTCAACGTTTCAATTCCTGTCAATACATCAAGTGAGTTAAGTGATAGATCGGTAATCCCACTTACGCGTCTAGCATGTCTCACTACAACGCTATCAAACCAGCCTACACGACGCGGTCTGCCGGTTGTTGTTCCGTATTCACGTCCAACTTCGCGTATTTGATCGCCCACCCCATCATGCAGTTCAGTTGGGAATGGACCATCACCAACACGTGTTGTATATGCTTTTGATACGCCAACAACATGATTGATTTTTGTTGGTCCAACACCGGATCCAATCGTTACGCCACCCGCGATTGGGTTAGAGGAAGTAACAAAAGGATATGTTCCCTGATCTATATCAAGCATTACGCCTTGTGCACCTTCAAATAACACACGACGGCCGTCATCAAGCGCATCATTTAATACAACAGATGTATCAACAACGTACTTGGCAAGCTGTTGTCCGTATTCATAATACTCTTCAACAATCTCGTCCACATTTACCGGTTCAACCTCATATACTTTTTCAAATAAACGGTTTTTCTCTTTTACATTTTGTTCCACTTTTGCCCTGAACGTGTCTTTATCCAAAAGATCGGCGACACGGATACCCACACGGGCAGCCTTGTCCATATATGCAGGACCGATGCCTTTTTTTGTTGTTCCTATTTTATTAAGTCCTTTTTCTTCTTCTTGAAGGATATCTAATTTTAAATGATACGGAAGAATAATGTGTGCCCGGTTGCTGATTCGCAGGTTGTCTGCTGTAACGTTACGCTCCTGAAGATATGCAAGCTCTTCAACAAACGCTTTCGGGTCAATCACCATTCCATTTCCCAATACACAAATTTTGTCTGAAAAGAAAATTCCAGATGGGATCAAATGCAATTTGTACGTAATTCCATCAAACTTAATTGTATGTCCAGCGTTATTTCCACCCTGATATCTAGCAACTACTTCTGCATTCTGAGAAAGAAAGTCGGTAATTTTACCTTTTCCCTCGTCTCCCCACTGTGTTCCAACTACAACTACTGAGGACATAGCGCACCTCCACTGTATAATCATTTGTCATTTAATAAGTAACAGCGTAATTTTATCAATACCAGGTCAATTAGTCAAGTCTAAATACGAACGTTGGATGTTTTGAATTTATTAATGTTCGGTTAAAGACTCGGCCGTATTTTGATTTATCGGCCGTTCTTGCTCGCCTATGCCGAACTTCGAACTAGCCATACATTAAAAAAGTATGCCCCATCAAATGAGACATACTTATGCTTGAACCGGCGCTGGTGGAACATCACTTTCACTGTAGCGATGATCCAAGTCAACGAATTTATTGTATTCTTTTACAAATGCTAACTCCACGTTTCCAACAGGGCCGTTACGTTGTTTGGAAATGATGATTTCAATTATATTCTGCTTTTCCGATTCAGAATCGTAGTAATCGTCACGATATAGGAACCCAACGATATCGGCATCCTGCTCAATACTCCCTGATTCACGCAAGTCGGACATCATTGGCCGTTTATCCTGACGTGATTCTACACCACGGGAAAGCTGTGACAACGCGATAAGCGGTACATTCAATTCACGGGCCAATCCCTTAAGGGAACGGGATATTTCTGAAACCTCTTGTTGCCTGTTGTCGCGCGAATTTGCACTACCCTGAATGAGCTGCAAGTAATCAATTACAATCATGCCCAGGCCATGCTCTTGCTTTAAACGCCGGCATTTTGAACGAATCTCACTCACGCGAATTCCTGGTGAGTCATCAATATAAATTCCTGCATTAGATAAGCTGCCCATTGCCATTGTCAGCTTACTCCAGTCTTCTGCCTGAAGACTTCCTGTTCGCAGTCGTTGTGCATCAATATTACCTTCTGCACAAAGCATCCTTGAAACTAATTGGTCAGCACCCATTTCCAGACTAAAAATAGCGACATTTTCATCGGTATTAATCGCAACGTTTTGCGCGATGTTTAAGGCAAATGCCGTTTTACCAACAGAGGGACGGGCAGCGATAATGATCAAATCATTTCGCTGAAAGCCTGATGTAAGACGGTCCAAGTCCCGGAAACCTGAAGGCACACCTGTTAAATCAGCATCCTGATGATGTAACTTTTCTATATTATCGTATACATCAATTAAAACATCTTTAATTGCTTGGAATGCTCCTGAATTTTTACGATGGGATACCTCGAGAATATTTTTTTCCGCATCATTCAAAACATCCTCTATCTCATCTTCCTTAGAAAAACCAGATGTTACAATATCAGTTGCTGTTCGGATTAATCTTCGCAATACCGACTTTTCCTCGACAATTTTGCTGTAATATCCAATGTTAGCAGCGGTTGGTACACTGCCAGCAATATCAGTTAAGTACGATACCCCGCCCACTTCATCCAGTGTTTTAGCATTCGATAGGGCTGTTGTGACCGTAACTAAGTCTATTGGTTCACCCTTATCTGAAAGCCTCATCATTGTTTCATAAATCCGTTGGTGGCTAGCCCGGTAAAAGTCCTCCGGCAATAAAAGTTCGGATGCACTGGAAAACGCTTCTGGTTCTAGAAAAATAGCACCAATTACCGCTTGTTCGGCTTCTATATTATGTGGCGGTGTACGATCATTCCATGTGTCACTCATCTTAATTCCCCCTCGTTTCGAGGTATAGTTAAAAGAAAAGCTTACTCTTAAACAATTAGAGTAAGCAGTAAAAGTGTTTACTTATTGTTCAGATACGTGCACTTTAATGGAACCAGATACCTCAGGAATAATTTTAACAGGCACTGTTGTATAACCAAGTGCACGAATTGGCTGGTCAAGTTCTATTTTTCGTTTATCAATTTTATATCCGTAATTTTTTTCTAGGGATTCTGCGATTTGCTTACTAGTAATGGATCCGAACAGGCGGCCGCCATCCCCTGATTTTGCTTTTAACTCAACTGTTAGATCAGCCAACTTATCCTTCAAAGCAATTGCTTCTTCTTTTTCTTCTTGTTCCTGCTGATCTTCTTTACGTTGTTTTGCTTCCAATGCTTTCATATTACCCGCATTAGCTTCCTCAGCCAGTTTATTTTTTAATAAATAGTTTCTAGCGTAACCATCAGAGACATTCTTAACATCGCCTTTTTTTCCTTTACCTTTTACGTCTTTTAAGAAAATTACTTTCATTGTGTGTCTCCTCCTTCTAAATACTCATCAAGTATATCCCTTAACAACAATTCCGCATCCTCTATTGTTGTATCTTCAATTTGTGTTGCCGCATTGGTTAAATGACCTCCGCCGTTCATTCCTTCCATAATGACTTGCACGTTGACGTCCCCAAGCGACCTAGCACTTATCCCAATTTTACCATCACTTCGCTCAGATATGACAAATGATGCGTTTATACCACTCATAGTCAATAATGTATCAGCAGCCTGGGCAATTAATACTTGGCCGTATTCTTCGCCATGTTGGCCTTTTGAAATTGCAATGGAATCATGGTACACCTTAGCACGCTCTATCAGTTTACTGCGTTTTATAAATACATCCAGATCTTCTTTCATAAATTGCTGTACCAAGATTGTGTCCGCACCTTTTGACCGTAAATAGGAAGCCGCATCAAACGTACGAGACCCCGTACGCAATGTGAAGCTTTTTGTATCAACGATTATTCCAGCCAGCAGTGCCGTTGCCTCTAGCATCTTTAACTTTAGGGTTTTCGGCTGGTATTCAAGCAGTTCTGTAACCAGCTCTGCCGTTGAAGACGCATATGGTTCCATATATACCAACGTTGGGTTTTCAATGAATTCTTCAGCACGGCGGTGGTGATCGATTACTACTTTATATTCCGTTTTATTTAAAAGTCGTTCATTTGATACGAGAGCAGGTTTGTGAGTGTCAACCACCACAACCAAGCTGCGGCTTGTAATAATACTTTCCGCCTCTTCAGGATTAACAAAATGCTGCCAAAGACTCTCTTCTTCCCGAATTGCATCTACTAACCGATAAACACCAGTACTTACATCATCCGGATCAAAAACAATGTAGCCATCCACACCATTTGTTTTGGCTATGTTTAAAATTCCAATCGCTGCACCTATTGAATCCATATCTGGTGATTTGTGCCCCATAATTATAACATTATCACTCTCTTTGACTAATTCCTTCAAAGCATGTGAAATAACCCTTGCTCTGACACGTGTACGTTTTTCCATCGGATTGGTTTTACCACCGTAAAACCTGACCTTACCCGTATCATCTTTAATTGCAACCTGGTCACCGCCACGCCCTAATGCCAAATCCAGACTTGATTGTGCTAATTCTCCAAGTGACGGCAGGTCCAGACTTCCTAGACCAATACCAATACTAAGGGTGAGAGGAATATTCTGTTCAGCATTCAATTCCCGTACTTCATCCAGAATATCAAATTTCGATTTCTCAAGTTGATCTAGAATTTCCTTTGTACCAACAGCTACAAACCTTTCCTGTGACGTTCGTTTCAAATACATGCCATTTTCATGTGCCCAGTTATTCAGAATAGACGTTACTTTTGAATTCAATTGGCTCTTAATTGTATCATCCATGTTTTGGGTGATTTCTTCATAGTTGTCTAGAAAAATAATCGAAAGCGTTGTTTGTTCATTGTGGTACAGTTGTTGAATTTCAGTCTGCGTTGTCCGGTCAAATAAATAAAGCAAACGTTCCTCCTTTTTAATGGAGGTTTGAAATTCATAACCCTCAAGTTGAAACCATATTTCACTTTTATTTTCTTTTATCATTGGAATTAATTCCTCTGACAGTAAGTTTAGTGATTTGCCAACTAAGGTATCTTCGGCCGCGAATCGATTCATATATGGGTTGGCCCATTCTATATAATACGCTTCATTGAATAGGACAATCCCAATCGGCATCTCTAATAACGCTTCCTCACCCACTTTTCTAACACGGTGTGAAAGCGTTGATATATATTCTTCTGTCTGATTCATCAATGACTTTTCCGTTCGTATACTATAATAAAATGATCCAATAAGAATAATAGTCATGATAAGACCAATTATCCATTGAAAGTACCAAATAAACCCGAGCAAAACGACAGACAAAATATAAATCATCCATAAGTGCCCGCTCAGTTTTGGTTTATTTTGCATATCTGGCATGGAATTCAACTCCTACACCTTATTCCTGTTCCTTTTTTATTCTTTTGAAATGCGATCACGTAGTCGAAAACCTATATCTATTATACCTAAGATACGTACAAGATAAAGTAAAAAAGTTGGTAAAAGCAATGTTACAATCACGATTACAGTTGGAATTGCCTTTGACTTATTTTTTTGATGTGCATAGAAAAACATAAATGAAAATCCTTGAATGGTCATTAGCAATCCAGCTAGCACCAGCACATTATTGATTGCATGATAGAAAATGCTCGATGGGTCAAGATTGAACAGCGTAAGAATTACTGCGAAAAAGTAAATCCAAACAAGGGATACTGGTAATCGTAAATTGCGAAAAGGAGGGAAAAAGAACTTTTTCCTTTCCAACCGATTGATAACCTTATACCCAATCCATTGACTGATAAACGCCAACACAATTGCGATAAGGGCGACACCAACCGGAATCAAATTCTTCAGCATTTCGACCTGCTGTTGCATCAGTTTCAGTTGTTCCTCTGCTTCTCCAGCCAAACCAACCTGATCCATTAACCCCTTACTCATTTGCATCGATTCGTCAATCAGACTGTCAATTTCATTTATCCAGTTCACATCAAACACAAGCTGACTGATCAAAAAAATAAACAGCAGCCCTATAATAAAACCAAATGTTCCACGTGCCCATGTTTCATACGGTGTCAATTTCTTATGCATACCACTGCCAATCATTATTCCACCCAGACCCATAAGGAGTGTACCTGGTATCGAAAATATTGTTGCAAAAAGTGAAGATAACAAAACGGAAGCGGCCAGCATAATTAGCGAGGGCTTCCAATCGTATCGATACGCAAACACAACAAATGGTATGGGTAATAAAAATGTAGCAATTATTTCTATTAACGGAACAAATACAGATATCAATAATAAGACAATGTATATGGCTGTTAGGAGTGCCCCGTCCGTTAGTATTTTTGATCGATTCATTTATTACTGCACCTCATTACTGATAATCATTTCCTTGTTTTCTTTTAATCTCATTATAATATGATAACACGATTTCTCTTCTATTTGTTGACCGTTTTATTGATTGGTGATTATTTCCCGGGCAATATTTGTCGAATTTTATCTTATTGCTTGAAGTGTCATCAATTATTCACGGCAAACAAGCGACTTTATTGCAGATTTTTACTATAATGGTATAAGAAAAGCGCAAGCGCCCGTTTAGAAGCAGACGCATAAGCAAGGGACCATAGAACGCGTGGGTTTAGCGTTCGTAGTGTCCATTGCTTATGACGGCAGCTTCTGGGCGCTGGAGCTAGACATATTTTGGTTTATACTTTCTGATCTTTTAGAAAATCTTGGCTTGTCGCCAAGAACTAATAGCGAAAGCCTTAGGTTTTTTTACTTTATACCGATAAAGATTTAGTTTCTTTAAAGTACAAGCAAGTGAATTCTCTGTTAAGGATGAGCAAAAATGATATTTTTCAATGCTTTTTTAGATAGCTTAAAACTTCCAAGCAAGCGTGCAGTATTCCAATTAAACCGTATTGGAATGGACATAACGGTCATTTATATGTTTATTATTATGGCCATTGTTGCTATTCCAGCACTATTAGACCGATTAACCGGAACAAGTGGCCCTGGGGCTGATATGGCAGTGTTCTTTCAACTTATTTATTTCTTTATGTTCTACTATCTTCCATTAACGATAATTGTTTTTGTGGTATTGTCTGGGATCGCATATATTTTTACCTGGATTGCTAAGATTCTTAAGCGTAAATTACGTTTCCAGTTGCTTTGGAAAATGGGAGCTTATACGACCACAATTCCTTTTTTGCTATATGCAGTTATTGCCCTATTATTTACCGTTGATGATAGCATGATGTGGCTTTTCTTTATTTATTCTATATGTATATTACTAAAAATAGTAACCGTTTATCCAAGACGAAAGAAACGTACTTAATGAGGTGGTTATGGTGAAACGACTATTCATGTTATGTATGCTGTTATCGACGTTAGTTGCCTGCGATAGCACAGAATCAACTGATCCATCGAATAAGGAACTGTTTATTTCAGCTGCAGCAAGTTTATCCGGTGCACTTAACGAAATAAGTGAGAAATTTGAAGCGAATAATCCGAATGTTACCATCACCCTTAATATGAGCGGGTCCGGGAAATTGGCTCAGCAAATTCAGCAAGGGGCACCCGTTGATGTCTTTTTATCTGCTGACCAGCATTGGATGGATGTATTAGCAAGTGATAACTTACTATTATCCAGCACTCGAATAAACTTTACAAAAAATAATCTCGTCTTGATCACACAAAAGAAATCACCCGGAATAGTGCGTGGTTTAAATGAATTGTCAAAAGAAAGTTTTGACCAAATTGCAATTGGTAATCCCAAAAGCGTTCCAGCTGGCAGTTATGCAAAAGACGCCTTAACCAATCTCGGTCTGTGGGATGAACTAAAGGATTCCTTTGTTTTTGCAAAGGATGTAAGCCAGGTTCTTACCTATATTGAAACAGGAAATGCGGAAATCGGTTTTGTGTATGGAAGTGACCTTCATCGTGCTGAAGGGGTAAAAGTTCTAACGGAAATTGACAAAGAACTGTATACACCGATTGTTTATCCAGCGGCGGTATTGTCTGAGAGCGAGCAGCCAGAACTGGCAAAAGAGTTTCTTTCGTTTATTCAGTCCGATTCTGCACAAACCATTTTAAAAAATTATGGGTTTTCCTATTAATTGATGTGTATGGAGGTGCACAATCATGAACTATACACCACTTATTCTATCGTTGAAAATTGCAGGCATTGCCACATGCATTGTGTTGATTTTCGGAATACTCTTTGCTAGAATCCTAGCCAGAAATCAATTTCCCGGAAAGCGGATAATTGAATCCATTTTGATGCTTCCACTCGTATTACCGCCAACTGTTGTTGGATTTGGGCTATTATATTTGTTTGGAAAAAACGGACCAATAGGCGGCTTATTATTAGAAGTTTTTGATTTTCAAGTTGTTTTTACCTGGATCGGTGCTGTGATTGCTGCGACAGTCGTTGCATTTCCCTTGATGTATCAAAGTGCATCAGCTGCTTTCCAAACTTTTGAGCCAAATATTGAAAATGCTGCATACACCATGGGGGCATCCAAATGGCGGGTGTTCTGGACTATTTCCTTCCCGCTTGCTTGGCCGGGACTCCTGGCTGGACTCGTATTAACGTTTGCGCGGGCGCTTGGTGAATTTGGCGCAACACTTATGATTGCAGGCTACATACCCAACAAAACGGATACTATACCTCTTGCCATCTATTTCGCAGTAGAATCGGGCAACACAGATAAAGCAGTATTTTGGGTGGTCAGCATGCTCATCATTGGATTTAGTGCAATTCTATGGCTGAATTGGTGGAGTGGTCGGAACATATTAAAATTCACCAGTGATAAGTAAAGGGGGTTACATTGATGCTTAAAGTGGATATAACAAAAAAGCTGAAGAACTTTTCAATTGAGATGCATTTTACTATAGAGAATGAAATTGTTGTATTATTTGGCCCATCCGGTTCAGGAAAAACAACTTTGTTAAACTGCATCGCCGGACTCTCCCAACCTGATTTGGGAACAATATGTTTAAATGGAAAGAACCTTTTTAAACGTGATGCAAAACCGTTGCCTGTACAAAAACGAAATATCGGATATGTATTTCAGGATTACGCCCTATTTCCACATATGACCATTGAAAAAAATATTCAATACGGAATGAGGGACCCCTCATTAGTTGAGCAACTAATTGATGTTGTTGGAATAAGATCATTGGTAAACAGCTACCCTAGGCAAATATCAGGCGGGGAAAAACAGCGTGTTGCACTTGTTCGTGCCTTGGCGATGAAGCCGGATGCATTATTACTTGATGAACCTTTTTCCTCATTGGACGAAAAAACACGTACAGAATGCCAGAATGAATTAATCCGACTTCACAGTACATGGAGCATACCAGTTATTATGGTAACGCATGATTACTCTGAAGCGTCACGGGTTGGCAACCGGATTATCCAAATCGAAAAAGGTAGACTACTAGAGGAAAAGATCCCTGACTAAGGATCTTATCATTCCCTATCATTCTCCACATAATGCTTTAACAGGGAGATCTTGTTATCCCAGTATTGATCAAAAAATGACAGCCATTGCTTTAACTCTATAAGCTGTCCCGGCTGAATGGTGTACAGTTTCTCTCGCCCTGCTTTACGGCCCGCTTACTAATTTTGCCTCCGCCAAAACATTTAAATGTTTTACCACTTACCACGGCCGTACGACTTACTGCAAAATTCTGGCTAACATCCTTAATAGATAGGTCTCCTCTGACCAGCAATTCAAGCATTTGTCTCCGTGTAGGATCCGCTACTGCTTGATAAACATCATACTTTGGGGCGGTAGTCACTTTCTCTCAACTACTTTCCTCAAACTGACATCCACAAGCCTAGCCCACCCGTTATCCATAATGTTTCTAGTTGTTTGGTATGTTCTAGATGTGCCTGGTATAGTTTCATCTGGAATTCCCCAGCCGGAGTGAACCATAGTAAATTCCGTCTTTCCTTCTTTTTCCTCTAAATAAAAGGTGACAATCCAGCCAAACTCTCCCCATGTAAAAGAAAGTTCTTTTGGTTCATTTATCGTTAACACCTCACATTTTGATGTTTCAAACTGTGACTTAATAAAAAACTGATGGCCTTCAACCGATTTAAAATCATTTGGCATAAACCATTCGGCAATACCATCTGATGTTGCAACTGCTTTCCACACTTTCTCAATTGGTGCATGAAAGGTAGCCTGTTTCTTTATTTCTTGCACAACATTACTTTCACTCATTAAAATTCCTCCATTTTAAGTAAACTTACGGGAAGCCCAAATAAAAAACCTTTCTCCCATACCTGGAAGAAAGGCTTCTCTTTACTCTGTTACGAAAGGCAATAATGCCATTGTACGAGCACGTTTAATCGCTTTAGTAAGTTTTCGTTGATATTTAGCAGATGTTCCAGTTACACGACGAGGAAGAATTTTTCCTCGCTCAGAAATAAAACGTCTTAGCAAATCAACATCTTTATAATCGATGTGTGTAATTCCATTCGCTGTGAAATAGCACACTTTACGACGCTTTGCGCGTCCGCGACGAGCTGCCATTAATACCCCTCCTTTTCAATTTAGAATGGTAAATCATCGTCTGATATATCGATAGGTTGACCGTTGTTTTTAAACGGATCCTCTTCGTTTTGGTTTTGATTTGATTGGTTTTGGTTTTGATTTTGGCTTTGATTCTGATTACGATACTGATTTTGTTGATAGCTGGATGAACCCTGGCCCCCACCTTGTGTGGTACCTTTTGTTTCCAAAAATTGTACGCTATCAGCGACAACCTCAGTCATGTAAACCATTTTACCGTCTTGTCCTTCAAAATTACGTGTTTGGATACGTCCATCAACACCGACCAAGCTGCCTTTTTTCATATAGTTAGCAAGGTTTTCTGCAGGTCTGCGCCATACAACACAGTTGATAAAATCCGCTTCACGATTTCCCTGTTGATTGGAAAAAGGTCGATTAACAGCTAATGTGAAATTGGCTACTGCCACTCCGTTTGGTGTATAACGTAAATCAGGATCCTTCGTTAATCTGCCAACAAGTACGACACGATTTAACATCAGAACCACCCCTTATTATTGATCTTCTTCTCGAATTGCCATATGTCGGATAATATCATCTGAGAATTTCGCTAAACGATCAAACTCATTGATTGCAGCTTCATCACTTGAGAAATTCACAATAACATAATATCCATCACGATAATCATTGATTTCATATGCAAGGCGTTTTTTGCCTTTTTCATCAACTTTTGCAATCTCCGCGCCATTATCAGTTAGAATTTTGTGGAAACGCTCCATTAGTGCTGTTTGAGCATCCTCTTCCATGTCTGGGCGAATGATATACATGATTTCGTATTTAGTCATTCGTTACACCTCCTTTTGGTCTTAGCGGCCCTCATTTACCATGAGAGCAAGGAGCAATTTATAGTTAATTACTCACAATAGTGTATTATACCAAAACACTATTGAAAATACAAGCCTTCGAGGGATCCTTTATACGTTAAAACGGAAGTGGATGACATCGCCATCCTTAACAATATATTCTTTACCTTCTAATCGAACATTTCCTTTTTCTTTTGCTTGTGCCATGGCACCTGCCTCAATCAAGTCATCATAGGAAACAGTTTCTGCACGAATAAACCCGCGTTCAAAGTCAGTGTGAATAATACCTGCTGCCTGCGGTGCTTTAATTCCCTTTTGAAACGTCCACGCCCGAACTTCTTGCTCCCCTGCTGTAAAATACGTTGCAAGACCAAGCAGTTGATAAGTTGCCTTAATCAATTGATCTAGTCCGGATTCATTAATTCCAAGCTCTTCCAAGAACATTACCTTCTCTTCTTGATCAAGCTCAGCAATTTCAGATTCAATTTTAGCGCATATCACAATTACTTCTGCATTTTCAGTGGTTGCATAATCCCTTACTTTTTTAACATATTCGTTATCTTCTGCAGCAATTTCGTCCTCAGATACATTGGCCACATAAAGAATAGGTTTACTTGTCAGCAAGTGTAATTGTTTAACCACTTTCCACTGCTCTTCTGTAAAGTCAAGAGAACGCGCTGATTTTTCGTCTTCTAATCCATCTTTAAGTTTTGTCAGTACTTCAAACTCCGCTAATGCCGCTTTGTCTTTTTGACGTGCAAGCTTTTCAACACGCTGGAAGCGCTTAGTGACTGTTTCCAAATCTGCTAAAATTAGTTCTAGATTAATAATTTCAATATCATCGACAGGATCGATTTTTCCAGAAACATGTGTTACATTTTCGTCAGCAAAGCAACGAACTACATGGCAGATTGCATCAACTTGGCGGATGTGGGATAAAAACTGGTTACCTAATCCCTCACCCTTACTTGCACCTTTGACAATACCAGCTATGTCGGTAAATTCAAAAGCTGTTGGTATCGTCTTTTTTGGTTTTACTAATTCAGTTAATTTATTCAAACGATGATCCGGAACCTCTACAATCCCTACGTTCGGATCAATCGTACAAAACGGATAGTTTGCCGATTCAGCTCCTGCCTGGGTAATCGCATTAAATAATGTTGACTTACCCACGTTTGGAAGCCCGACAATTCCTGCTGTTAAAGCCATAAAACTTTCACTCCTTAAGGATATCATTCATATGAACGTACTAGTCTTCCCAATTATAATACAAGGATAAGATTTGACAAGCAATGAAAAAGCAAAAATACATGAATAGTCCACTGTATTTTTGCTAATTATTCCGTGTATTATTTATTTTATAATTTTAATCCATTGTAAAGGGGTATTATAAAAGGAAATTAAAGATTTTTATCTATTTTTTAATCTTTTTTTGATTAAGTTGATCTTATTGTTCCTCCTTCTCAAGAACCTTTTTCAACTTTTTGCTGAACTCTCTTCGCGGAATCAGAACACTGTGATCACAGCCTTGGCATTTAATCCGAATATCCATCCCCATACGAATTATTTTCCAGCGGTTCTCTCCGCATGGGTGCGGCTTCTTCATTTGAACAACATCATGTAAATCAAATTCTTTATCAGCCATTAAATGATACCTTCCTTCTATTCTTGTTCTCTTTGCTTCATAACTGTTTTTTCACCTTCAGCTTCAATGGCAGTTGGGCTTTCATTTCTTGTATACATAACAAGACGAGGTGATGGAATTTGAATACCTTTATTATAAAGTCTTTCTTTCACTTCCTTACGGATAATCCGAGCGCCGGCCCATTGGAACACTGGCGGGGTTTCTGCAATGACCCGGATTACAAAATGGGATAGTTCCAAAGTTTGTACACCAATCACTTCAGGGGTTCCAACAATTTCTTCATATTTGTCAGGTAATTCCTTGGCCATTTCTTCAATAATAGTTTCTGCAGCTGCGATATCACTCTCATAAGGAATATTAATATCAACCACCGCTAGTCCGTTATGAATGGAATAATTAGTTACTTGTGTTACATTTCCATTAGGCAAAACGTGCTGTTCGCCAGTCCAACTAATTATTTTTGTTGTTCGCATACCGATTTCTTCAACAGTACCTTCCACCCCCGAGGTGAAAATATAGTCGCCAACTGAAAATTGGTCTTCAAAAATGATAAAGAAACCGGAAATGATATCCCTGACAAGATTTTGTGCCCCAAAACCAATTGCCAGTCCAACGACACCTGCTCCGGCAAGTAATGGGCCAATGTCCAATCCAAAACCGCTGTCCAAAATCATAATAAATGCTGTAAAATAAACCGTATAGGTTAGCACGTTATGCAGCAGCTTTTTTAATGTTGTTTCCCTTCGCTGTGTAATTCGAAAAGGACCCCGTTGTCTGCTAATGAATAACTTATCAACGATTTTCTTCCCAATCTTAATAACGACCATCGCGACTAAAATTGTAACAATGATGTTAAAAATACTCTGACCAATTGTAATCCAAAGGTCTGGTCCGGTGATGTAATTCCATAAATCATCAATCTTTTTGTTAGCTTCGTCCACTGTAATGCCCTCCATAGTTTACTAGTTACCGAGAATAGTACTTATAAATAGATAGTACATCATTTCCCTTATTGATGAAAAGCAAACCGATCATAGGGGATTTTTATTATCATTTTTGTTCCACATTGGATAGAGCATTAACCGCATCAAAACATATAAATTCAAAACGCCATAAACTGGATAAATATAATTAATTAAAGTGGAAAAACCAAATGTCGTAAATGGCAGCATGATAATTATAGATATAAGGGCAATCACCCATAATGGTGCATGAAAGCGGCTTTGAATACGTGTGATTATTCCCAGAATTCCCGAAGCCGCTGTAGTAAAGATCGCAAACCATAAAAGGACGGACATAAATACTAAGATTCCAAAAGAATAATGCTTCAGGATTGCAAATAATGGTATCTCGTAAACAAGTATTTCTTCGGCTATCTGGATCAAGCTATTATTATAAATATATGAAATAACCCCAAGGATAACTCCGCTTCCAATCCCGGCAATCAGCACCTCTTTTCGCGACCTAATTTTATTCCCAATGGCTCCTAATACAGCTATTAATGGAAGGATATTTAATGCCGTAAATGGGAACGCTGCCGTCCAATTTCTTTGCTCATGCCAGTGTGAGAAAAGTGCAAGTTTTTGATCAAAGGTAAATAACAATAATATGGAAAGAAGTCCAAGTAGTAAAATAGGTAAAATAAATTGGTTAATCGTTAACAATCCATTAATTCCTTTCATAAAGAGAAGTACAAGAATAACTGCAATAAATCCAACCCCCCACCAATAAGAAAAATAAAAGGCCTGCCCTGTTGCCCCGCTTCCAGCCAGCATGACAACCGTTGTCGTAAATAAATACAGAAAAATCATAACATCGTAGATCTTGGTAAGCCTTTTACCGACAATTACTTGTAATACCGGCAGATAGTCCTTTGATTGTTTTTTATAACTGACATTCATAACCACCGTACATGATAAGGAGAATAAAAAGGCAAACAAGGCTATAGCAAGTCCACTTTCATGACCAAAAAATTGCCATAATTCCCGACCAGAAGCATACCCCGCTCCAATTGTAGTCCCAATAATTAAAAACATCCATTTAAACCCTGAGCTCCACATTCGCTTTCCTCCAATTAAATAGTAAATAACCCAAAATCGATGTATAGTTATCTTTTTAAAGTCGTATACTATTACCAATATGTTTGTGGAGGATAAGCTATGAATCTTAAAAAACAATTTACTATTGAAAATGGTCAAGAAAATATGCGTTTAATGTACACAGATTCATTGATTACGGATCTTATGAGCAAAAAAATAATTTCATGGCTTCCGGCTGTTCCAAAAGAATATGTTGTCGTATGTATTGGTACGGACCGATCAACCGGTGACTCACTTGGTCCGTTGACAGGTTCCCTTCTCACCAATCATAAACCAAGGCACCTAACCATTTACGGAACTATTCACGATCCTGTGCATGCAACCAATTTGGATACATTTATTAAACGAATTCATAACGTGCACCGAAATCCCTACATAATAGCAGTCGACGCATGTTTAGGGAAGTCGGCGTCCGTTGGAAACATTATATTAGGTAGTGGCGCTTTAAAGCCTGGAGCTGCTCTAAATAAAACACTTCCACAAATTGGTGACATCCATCTTACCGGAGTAGTCAATATCAGCGGGTTTATGGAGTTTTCTATTTTGCAAAATACCCGCCTATCTGTTGTGATAGACATGGCAAAACAATTAGCAAATCTATTAATTACAATAGATAACAAATTGCAGCACAGCTTTATCCCTACATCCATTTTAGCTTCATCCATGCAACTAGATGACCAGAAGAATGGATAAATAAAAAAGCTGCCCATATGGACAACCTTTTTCACCCTATATTAATTGATAAATATAGTAAACAAGAATAATCGTCAAAAGCGAAGGAAGTAGATTTCCTATTCGGATTTGAGTTAACTTCAATAGATTTAATCCAATTGCAACAATTAACAAACCACCAACAGCTGTTAATTCTACAATAAATCCATTTAAAAAGCTCTCAGGAAGCCACTTTGTAATTTGGGTTGCCAAAAGGGCTATCGTTCCTTGGTACAAAACAACAGGAATTACTGAAAAAACAACTCCGAATCCAAGCGTTGTAGTTAGCACGAGTGCGACAAATCCATCGATAATTCCTTTTGTGATTAATATTCCGTGGTCACCACGTATCCCACTATCTAACGCGCCAATTACAGACATTGCGCCAATCCCAAAAATTAGTGAAGCAGTAATAAACCCTTGTGCAACACTAAAGTTTTCATTTTTTGTGGTAAATTTACCACCAATCCAAGCCCCTAATCGGTTCAACCCCTCTTCGACATGAACGAATTCTCCAATGATTGCTCCTGTCAATAAGCTTAATAAAACAACAATTATTGTTTCTGTGGAAAATGCCATTTGTAACCCGATTAATATGACAGCTAGTCCAATACCATGCATAACTGTTTCTTTATATCGCTCTGGTATCTTTGAGAAAAACAATCCCAGCAGGCTTCCAACAATAATGCAAGCTCCATTGATCAATGTTCCATATAAAGCCATTGCCCCAACTCCAATGCTACAATACTTATTTATTTAAAGTTCAACTTCCCTATATGCTGCTGTAATTTCTTTTATTGCATTAATGAATTCATCTATTTCGTCTGAAGTATTATAAATACCCAAACTTGCTCGCACAATACCCTGTTTATTTGTATGTAACGATTCATGTGTTAATGGGCTGCAATGCAGCCCGGCGCGAACTGCTATATTATAATGGGAATCCAAAACCATACTCACCTCTTGTGAAGGTATTCCAGCAATATTGAAAGCAGCAATGGGCATACGAAAAGAATTGGAATTTGGTCCATAACATATCACACCGTCTATCTTTTCAAGTGCTTCCACGAGCCTGTTTGCTAAAATTGTTTCACGTGGAACAATTTCATGTTTTCGATTCTCGTATTCAGATAGTGCGGCATGAAACCCTGCAATCCCTGGTGTGTTTAGTGTTCCACTTTCAAGTAGTTCTGGCCAAGAATCCGGTTGATTAGGTGAGGATGAAAAGGAACCTGTCCCACCATGATGGATCGGAACTAAGCCGATTGATCCTTCTACAAGCAATACACCCATACCTTGAGGTCCCATTATACCTTTGTGACCCGGAAAGACCAGCATATCAATACCCTGTTTTTTCATATCAATTTGGATATGTCCAGCTGTTTGTGAAGCATCGATTAGTGTATATATTTTATTTTTCTTAGCTATTGTAATGACATCATCTATCGGAAAAATGCGTCCAGTTACATTTGAGGCATGTGTCAAGGCAATTAACCGTGTGTTATCCTTAATAGCAGCATTAACAGCTGAAATAAAGGACTCCTCCCCTGCTTCCTCCGGTGTATCTATATATGTTACTTCAACACCGTGCTTGTTTTTTATGTGTTCTAGTGGTCTTCGGATTGAATTATGCTCATAAGCAGATGCAATGACATGATCACCTTTATGCCATGTCAATCCCTTTATAGCCTGATTTAAACCTACAGTAGCATTTTGGTAGAATAATACTTGTTTTGGATTACTGCAACCAAACAATTCCGCTGTTTTCACCCGTGTACTAGTTATTATCTTTGATGCTTGTCTGGCAAGGGCATGCCCGCTCCTGCCTGGATTCGCCGCAACAGAATTAACTGCATATACCATTGCTTCAGCAACCGCCTTTGGCTTGGGAAAAGAAGATGCAGCCTGGTCGAAATATATCATCTTATATCCATCCCTTTTCGAATAGTAGAAAAACAAACCTTGGTTAAAAAGCTTCATTAGTCGTCAAGAACTTGTACATTAACGATAAAAGCCGATCTTCTTACATATTAAAAAAGACCGACTTAGCACATAAATGCTATAAATTCGTCAGTCTCTCATATCTATTATAAACGGAAATAAAAAAGGGTACTTCCCATTATATGAAATTGATCTTATGAATTTAACGCTTCAATAATGCGGTCTAAATCATCATTTGAGAAAAAGTCAATTTCAATTTTACCTTTGCGTTTACCACGTTGAATGGTAACCGAGGTACCTAATCTATCTCTTAAGATAGATTCTCGCTCCTGGAGAAAGATGTCCATTTTTGGCTTTTCCTTCTTTTTAACAGGTTTCTTATTCATTTCAATGATCAATTGTTCTACCTGACGGACATTTAACTTCTCTTTCAAAATCCGTTTTACAAAAGGCACTATTTTAGTTTTATCTTTGATACCCAATAACGCACGACCATGGCCCATAGAAAGTTCACCATTATTGATATAAGCAATTATTTGATCCGGCAAAGAAAGCAATCGCACTAAATTTGCTATATGTGATCTGCTTTTACCAAGGCGTTTGGATAATTCATCTTGTGTTATATTTAATTCTCTAATTAAATTGGAATAAGCCTGTGCTTCTTCTATTGGTGTTAGGTCTTCACGCTGCAGATTCTCCAATAACGCAATTTCCATCATTTTTTCATCAGAAAGATCTTTGACAACAACAGGAACCTTCTCAAGTCCCGCTTCTTTTGCCGCACGAAACCGGCGTTCACCAACAACTATTTCATATCCCTTAATGCTTTTTCGAGCAATTAACGGCTGAATAATGCCATATTCAAGAATAGAATCCTTTAATTCTTCAATGGCATCAGCATGAAATGTTTTTCTAGGCTGATAAGGATTGGGTCTGCAATCCCTAATTTCAATATCTTGGACAGTTTCTTCCTTGTCACCAACTTCTGGGAAAAGTGCATTAATTCCTTTACCTAACCCTTTCGCCACTGGCCATCACTTCCTTCGCTAATTCAAGATAAACCTCAGCACCCCTTGATTTTGGGTCATACGTGATAATCGGCTGACCATGACTTGGTGCTTCACCCAAACGTACATTTCTTGGAATAATTGATTTGTATACTTTATCTTGAAAGTATTTCTTCACTTCTTCAATTACCTGAATTCCCAGGTTTGTACGTGCATCAAGCATCGTAAGCAATACCCCTTCGATCATTAAATCTTTGTTCAAATGTTTTTGAACTAATCGAATGGTATTTAATAGTTGACTCAAACCTTCCAATGCGTAATATTCACATTGAACGGGTATTAATACTGTATCAGAAGATGTAAGAGAATTGATTGTCAATAACCCTAGTGAAGGCGGACAATCAATAATTATATAATCATAATCTTCTTTAACCATTTCTAATGACTTTTTTAAGCGAATTTCACGCGAGATAGTTGGTACTAATTCAATTTCCGCACCTGCAAGCTGAATCGTAGCAGGGATGATATCCAGATTCGGCACACTTGATTGCGTAATAACGTCCTTAGCTGGAACGTCTTCTACTAATATATTGTAAATGCATTGACTTACATCAGCTTTATTAACACCAACTCCGCTAGTTGCATTCCCCTGTGGGTCAATATCTACTAGTAATACTTTTTTCTCTAAGTACGCAAGACATGCACCCAAATTGACGGCTGAAGTCGTCTTTCCTACGCCACCCTTTTGATTTGCCATGGCGATTATTTTACCCATGCTGTCACCTACCTATCATTCTATATTCTAATTCTATCATTTTTTTGCTAGTATGTTTAAAAATGTCTGATATTGTTAGAAAAACGTAACGTGAATCGATTAACAATTAATTATCTGCAAAAGTTGCCTGAAAAAAACCCATCTGTGATATAAAGATGGGGTGAAGATGTAAGTCCTATCATTCCTGATTATTTACTCTTTGGGATTTTAATTGTAAATTGATAATATTCATCTAAATCCTTTTCATCAGTTTCAACATCAATTCCAGTATCGGTCACCATGGATAATGATTGTCTAATTGTATTGACTGCAATTCTCATATCTTTATTTACGCCCTTTAACTTCGGCTTCTTCTTTTTTGGTTCTTCCTTTTTATTTTCTATTTTGTCTATTCTTTCTTCTGTTTGTTTAACATTAAGGTCATGTTCAATGATTTCATTTAACAGTGTAGACTGTTTCTCTAAATCCTTTACTTTTATCAATGCTCTTGCATGACGTTCTGTAATAGACTTATTTAATAATGCCTGCTGAACAGCATCATCCAGTTTTAACAACCTTAGTTTATTTGCAATTGTTGACTGACTTTTCCCTAAGCGCTGCGCGAGTGCTTCCTGTGTAATGGAGTGTAATTCAATTAGTCTGGCATATGCACGTGCTTCTTCAACAACCGTTAACTCTTCCCGCTGAAGGTTTTCAATTAATGCTACAGAGGCAGTCTCTGTGTCGGTCATGTCCTGTACAATTACGGGGGTATTTTCCCATCCTAATGTTTGTACCGCACGCCACCTGCGTTCCCCAGCAATTAATTCATATTCATCCTTGTCCAGCTTTCGAACAACAATTGGCTGAATCATTCCATGGGTTTTAATTGTCTGTGCTAATTCGGCAATTTTTTCTTCACTAAATATGGACCTTGGTTGAAAGCGATTCGGTACAATCTTAGATACAGCAAGTTGAACCACTTCATTAGGATGATAGACTTCTTCTTCTTCTGTTTGAGAATCTGATTTATCTCCTAACCCGAAAATTCGGTTGAAAGGACGTACCATGATCAGACACCACCTTATTCATAAAAACTTGTTATAAAAATCACTTAATCCGTAAATATGGCAATTGTTTCACGTGAAACAATTTATTAGTTTCCTAGATTTTGTAACGAGTCTAAGTTGCTATCATTCATTTTTCCATATGTATAATATGGCAAAGAAATAGAAAAACGCTGCAGTTTAAACCGCTGCGCAAATTTCATAACTCTGCTCCTATTTTACCATATTTATTTTAAAAAGTTACCTATAAGCATAAATATATTTACTTGACTCTACATGATTGGACTTTTATTTGGAACTCCGGCTTTTCTTGGATACTTATTTGGTGTTTTGCGTTTCTTTTCAACCATGATTATTGAACGCTCACTGTCTTCTTCAGGCAATTCAAAAGTATGGACAGCACGTAACTTTCCGCCTAATACTTCAATTGCTGTTTCCGCATCCCTTAGTTCCTCCGAGGTTTGGGCTGCTTTCATGGCGATAAATAATCCATTTTTCTTTGTTAAAGGCAAACAAAGCTCACTTAACACACTCATTCGTGCAACTGCACGTGCTGTAACAATATCATAAGACTCGCGGAATTCAGTGTTTTTACCGAAACTTTCAGCCCGATCGTGATAAAAAGCTACATGATCTATGCCTAAATCTGCCGCCAACTGATTTAGGAACACAATCCGTTTCTGTAAGGAATCTACAATCGTTACATGTATGTGAGGAAAACATATTTTCAGTGGGATGCTTGGGAACCCAGCACCAGCCCCCACATCGCAAATATGCACCTCTTTTGAGAAATCAAAATGGAAAGCTGCAGTTATAGAATCATAGAAATGTTTCAAATAAACATCCGATTGCTCGGTAATTGCTGTAAGGTTCATTTTCTTATTCCACTCCACAAGTGTGTGAAAATAAATGTCAAACTGTTTTATTTGTTTTTCATTCAATATAATACCTTTTTGTTTTAGTTCTTGCACAAATAAATCCGGGTTCATAATTTGGCTCTCCTAACTCATTAATTGGCTATGCGCGCAATTTTTCCCTGTTCAATATATACAAGCAAAATAGATACATCTGATGGATTAACTCCAGAAATTCTTGATGCCTGACCCACCGATAAAGGCCGTATCTTCTTTAGCTTTTCTTTTGCTTCTGAAGCAATACCATTAATATCATCATAGTCAATGTCTTCAGGTACTTTTTTATCTTCCATTTTAAGCATCCGATCCACCTGATCAATTGCCTTTTTAATATAACCTTCATATTGAACCTGAATTGCTACCTGATCTTTAACTTCATATGGTAATTCTTTTTCAAAAGGAACCATTTGTTCAAGTAATTCATAGGAAACTTCAGGTCGTTTTAATAAATCGATAGCTTTCAATGGCTCTTTTAAAGGAGTTGCCTGAACAGTTTCCAATAAAGCCTGAATATGTTCTTCAGGTTTTATTGTGATTTTGGCGAGACGTTTCTTCTCTTCTTCAACCAATGCCTTTTTCTCTAAAAATTTATTGTATCGTTCTTCGGAAATTAACCCAAGCTTATAGCCAACTTCAGTTAAACGAAAATCCGCATTGTCATGGCGTAACAATAGTCGGTATTCTGCTCTTGAAGTCAATAAACGATATGGTTCGTTTGTTCCCTTTGTTACTAAATCATCAATTAGTACACCAATATATGCAGTTGATCTATCAAGAATTAGCGAATCCCGTCCAAGAACTTTTGCTGCAGCGTTAATTCCTGCCATGATTCCCTGTGCAGCCGCTTCCTCATATCCAGATGTTCCGTTAATTTGTCCAGCAGTGTATAGACCAGGGATTTTTTTTGTTTCAAGTGTGGGCCAAAGCTGTGTGGGAACTACCGCATCATATTCAATTGCATAGCCTGCCCGCATGATTTCTGCTTTTTCCAATCCAGGAACTGTTTTAATCATCTCGTGTTGAACATACTCAGGTAATGATGTTGATAATCCTTGCACGTATACTTCCTCTGTGTGCCTTCCTTCAGGTTCTAAAAATACCTGATGACGAGGTTTATCGTTAAAGCGGACAATTTTGTCTTCTATTGATGGGCAATACCGTGGTCCAGTTCCTCGTTTCATGCCTGAATACATCGCAGATAAGTTTAAATTGTCATTAATAATTTGATGGGTAAATTCATTTGTATATGTTAACCAACAAGGTATCTGATCGGTAATATATTCAGTTGTTTCGTACGAAAATGCTTGCGGACGATCATCGCCAGGCTGAATTTCTGTTTTTGAATAATCAATCGTATGACTATTAACCCGTGGTGGTGTACCCGTTTTAAAACGTGTTAATTCAAAGCCGAGTTCCTCTAGATGCTCAGAAAGTTTAACCGATACACGCTGATTGTTTGGACCACTCTCATATTCCAAATCACCCATTAAAACTTTTCCACGCATAAATGTCCCAGTAGTAATAATAACCGTTTCAGCACGATATGCTGCCTTTGTTTCAGTCAAAACACCCTTACATACCCCGTCTTCCACGATTAGTCTTTCTACCATGCCTTGTCTTAATGTTAAGTTCTTTTCATTTTCAAGCATATCTTTCATTTCTCTGATATATAAGGGTTTATCAGCCTGTGCCCGAAGAGCTTGAACCGCCGGGCCTTTTCCCGTATTTAACATCCGCATTTGGATATGGGTTTTATCAATAACTTTGGCCATCGCTCCACCAAGTGCGTCAATTTCACGAACTACAATCCCTTTTGCCGGTCCGCCAAGTGATGGATTACAAGGCATAAAGGCAATCATATCTAAATTGAGTGTCAGCATTAAAGTTTTTGCGCCCATTCTTGCAGCTGCCATACCAGCCTCAACTCCTGCATGGCCTGCTCCAATTACAATAACATCATAACGGCCTGCATTATAAGCCATATTTTTCATCCTTTCCTATATAAACATAATTCATTAATTTCCAAATCGGTCCCTTGCTTATGCGTCCGCTTCTAACCAGGCACCTCCGCTTTTCTTATGTCCAGCTGTGGCTCCCATTGGCTAATTACCTTCAGGCTCTTCCTTGCGATAAGTCAACATCGGTTCGTTACACTCTCCGTGTTTCCTTTATCTCATACAGACCCCTCCAGGTCATACGCCAATAAACGGGCGCCCCCACTTTTCTATTTCCCTAAGCAAAATTGGGAGAATAGTTGGTCGATTAGGCTGTCGCTTGCTGTATCGCCGATTATTTCGCCTAGTAATTCCCAAGTCCGGGTAATATCTATTTGGATGATATCAAGTGGCATTGCCATTTCTAAGCTTGCTTCAGCGTCTGCTAATGCTTGCTTGGCTTGCTTCAACAATTGAATATGGCGAACGTTTGATACATAGGTTAAGTCTCCGCTGTCTATCTCACCCGTAAAGAAGGTTTGGGCAATTGCTTTCTCCAATTCATCTACCCCTTCTTCCTCTATTAACGAGGTTGTAATAATAGGTTTTCCTTCAGACAGCTTTCTTACACTTTCCAGATCCAGTTTTGCAGGTAGATCCGTTTTGTTGATAATTACAATATATTCTAAGCCCTGCACCGCTTCAAATAGTTTTTCATCTTCTAGTGTCAATTCCTCATTATTATTTAAAACAAATAAAATAAGATCAGATTCTTTTAACACCTTCCTCGATCGTTCGACACCAATTTTTTCGACAATATCTTCTGTTTCTCTAATTCCCGCGGTATCGACAAGTCTTAGTGGTACCCCGCGTACATTGACATATTCTTCAATTATATCACGTGTAGTACCAGGAACTTCTGTTACAATTGCTTTATTTTCCTGAACTAATGTGTTCATTAAGGAAGACTTTCCAACATTGGGTCGTCCTATTATCGCAGTTGCAAGTCCTTCACGCAGGATTTTACCTTGCTTGGCAACTTCCAGCAGTTTCTCAATCTCATGAAAAACTTCTTTTGTTTTCACCCGCATCATTTCATGTGACATTTCCTCAACATCATCATATTCCGGATAATCGATATTTACTTCCACATGGGCAACTGTTTCTAATAACTCTTGTCTTAACCGCTGAATTAACGCGGATAATCGACCATCCATCTGTTTTAATGCAACTGACATCGCCTTATCGGTTTTTGCTCGAATTAAATCCATAACTGCTTCTGCCTGTGATAAATCAATTCTTCCATGGAGAAATGCTCGTTTGGTGAATTCCCCTGGTTCAGCTAATCGCGCACCACGATTTAAAATTATTTCCAGTATACGGTTAATAGATACCATCCCACCGTGGCAATTGATTTCTACTACATCTTCACGGGTGAAGGTTTTAGGTGCACGCATGATTGACACCATGACCTCTTCCGCTATTTCATTTGTTTCCGGATCAATTATTTTACCATATTGAATGGTATGTGAATCCACTTGTTCTAAATCTTTGCCCCGGAACAAACTGTTAGCAATCTTTATTGCCTCTGGGCCACTTAATCTGACAATCGCAATCGCACCTTCGCCAATCGGGGTAGATATTGCTGTTATTGTATCTGTCTCCACATCTTTCACCCACTTTAATCACATCTATTATCATTTATTATTAACATTCATTTTTTTATCGTCACTAACTAAATAGAATATCATATTTTTGTGTAAAAAGAAACTTATCCACAAATAATACTATCACACCAAAAAAGCCGTTTATCCACATGTTAATAAACGGCTTTTTTTATTTATTTTTATTACCAAATTTTATAAAATAGGATCTTCATAATAATAATCCACAGGGACCGGGGCTACAGTTGATTTCTCAAGTGCTGGTGTATCTTTTCTTGCTACCTGATAAATCGCCGCACCAACAATACTTGCCACATCTTTTAACTTTTCCTTGCTGATATGTTCGATTGTATCATCTGCTGTATGGTACCATGGCTCAAGCGGTGTATGAATAAATAAAGCAGCCGGAATCCCTAGATTGTGAAATGGTACATGATCGCTTCTCCCTAGCTCACTGTATGGTACAAGCTCACTTACGCGTGATCCTGCTGCTGCTCCTAAGTCAGTAACCAGGTTTTTCTCTCCATTAGCAGTAAACATTACAAGCTCACCGGCATCTTCACTGCCAACCATGTCCATTTGGAATTGTGCTACAGTACTTTCCACCTCTTCCGGGGTCATTGCTGCTGCATAATTGCGTGAACCCCATAGTCCATACTCCTCTGCACCAAAAGCAACAAATTTAATTGTGGTATCCGTTGGTGTATTTGAAAAAACTCTGGCCAATTCCAATAGTGCTGCAGTTCCTGACGCATCGTCGTTGGCACCTTGCCCCCACGGTACGGAGTCGTGATGTGAACCGACAATAATTGTTTGACCTGTGTCATGATTTTTCATTGGTTCTTTTACTGCTTCAACATTATAAGATGTAATCTCTTCTCCACCTGACTCAAAGGTAAACTCGTATACATTAACATCCTGGTAACCAAAGCTTTTAAATTGATCCTCCAGATACTCTACCGTCTGTTGGTCACCTTCAGTTCCGGCGCCACGGGACCCAATAACCTCTGACAAATGATAGACATGCTGATAAATATTATCAACATCAATCCGCTTGACCACCTTATTATCAAAAGCTTGATCCGCATGCTCATTTGGTGCAGCATAAACTGGTGTTGCCACTAATAAAACCATCATTACAATAAGAGCAGAAACTTTTAAACGTTTCATATATCCACTTCCTTTTCCTGTTTTATAACACTATTCTAGGAAAGCCACTGGATACCTTTATAATTTAATAAAATGAGAAATTGGTAATGGAAAATTGCGTTAGTCCCCTTCGTTGGTACTATTTATTTGTACCTAAAAAACCCTGGTTTCCCAGGGTTTTTTTAAGGTTTTATTACAATATGTCGGTGCGGTTCTACTCCGTCCGAATACGTAGAAATTTCTTTGACACCTTGCAGCGCACTATGAATTATCTTACGTTCATAGGCAGGCATAGGTTCAAGAGCAACTTTCTTATTTAAACGTTTTGCTTTATCGGCCATTTTCACAGCTAATGATTCAAGTGTTTCCTTGCGACGGCCTCGGTAACCTTCCGCATCAACTGTAACTGTATAAAATTGTTTGCCGTCTTTATTCAATACCAGATGAACCAGATACTGTAATGCATTAAGTGTTTGACCACGTTTACCAATTAATAGGGCAATTTTTTCGCCATTCATTTCAATAGATACGTGGTTACCTTCAACCGTTGCTGCAATCTCAACTTCAACACCCATATTCTTCGTTAATTCAAGAACATATTGCTCGGCTTGCTGAATTTGATTCTTAGCCATAATAACCTTGACAATTGATCTTTTTGAACCAAATACGCCAAAAAACCCTTTCTTTCCTTCATCTATGATCGCAATCTCAACTTGGTCCCTTGTTGTATTTAACTGCTCTAATGCTGATTGGATTGCTTCTTCCACCGTTTGACCAGTAGCAGTTATTTCTCTCACTTTTTGACTCCTCCAGTACTAGCATCGTCTTTTTTCATCATCGGTTTACGGATAAATATAGTTTGTGCCACCATAAATACGTTACCTACTACCCAGTATAATGCCAAAGCTGCCGGGAAAAAGAGTGCAAAGACAGTAATCATAATCGGCATGACATACATCATAACCATCATTTGCGGATTTTGACCGGCTGGGCTTCCAGCCATCATTAATTTTTGTTGAAGGAATGTCGCACCCCCAGCAATGATAGGAAGAATGTAAAATGGATCCGGAGCCCCAAGTTCAAACCACAGAAAACTATGATTCTGAATTTCAGCATTACGCATAATTGCGTGATAAATCGCAATTAATACCGGCATTTGTACAAAAATTGGCAAACAGCCAGCTAGTGGATTTACACCATGTTTTTGAAATAATTCCATCGTTTCTTTTTGTAACTTTTGTTGTGTATTTGCATCTTTAGAACTGTACTTCTTTTGTATTTCTTTAAGCTCGGGCTGTACATCCTGCATTGCTTTTGAACTCTTTAATTGTTTCACATTCAATGGCAGTAATACTAACCGAACCATAATGGTTACTACAATAATCCCTAAACCATAACTTCCATTGAATAGTTCAGCAAAATAGGTAATTAACCATGACATAGGATAAACAAAATATTCATTCCAGAATCCTTCACTTTGTGATGTGATTGGTTCATTCATTTGCGTACATCCGGAAAGCAACGCAACTAATACAATCATGCTAATTAACACTAAATACTTTTTTGACACTCGATTTCCTCCTTAACTAACATAAACCTATGTAATGCCTGTCATTTTATCATTAAAACAATTAAGGATTCTATATTAATCCATAAATTGTTTATTTTTCTAACAATCGTTCTTTCGACAATAAATGAGTTAAACTCTTCTTGAATTGTTCATATTCCATGTTCTTTGTTGGCTGTCTTGCAATGATAATAATGTCACTTGTTTTGGAAATTTGTTCACCCAGATCCTGGAATGCATGACGTAAGTGACGTTTGATCCGATTTCTCGTAACAGCGTTTCCAATTTTCTTTCCTACTGAAATTCCTACACGAAAATGAGTTTGTCCCTCTTTTTTCATATAATAAATAACCAGTTGCCGGTTTGCAAATGACTTTCCTTGTTTAAACACAAGTTGAAACTCTTTATTATCCTTAATTCGGAACGCCTTTTTCATTCAATCACCTTTATCGTTACAATTAACTCCATCTATATAATAAGCAGTGATCCCATACTCCTCCAATCAACGAAGGAACAGGAAACACTGCTTCTCTTCTTAGAAAATCTTGGCTAAAGACTATTCTTTCTTACACTTTAAGAACATATAAATCTTTATCGGTGTGAAGTATAAAAAAATCCAAGGCTTTCGCCATTAGTTCTTGGCGACAAGCCAATATTTTCTATAAGTGTGAAAAAGACCACTGAAATTCAGCGGTCTATGCAGATAATACTTTTCTTCCTTTAAGACGACGACGCGCTAAAACTTTACGTCCATTTTTAGTACTCATTCGCGCACGAAATCCATGTACTTTTTTATGTTTACGGTTATTTGGTTGATACGTTCTTTTCATTTATCATACACCTCCCTGAGGAATTTAAAATTCAAATTAAAACATATCCAGTAGACAGTCCTACTAATTATAAGTAATACATGCACCATCTGTCAACTTACTTTTAAAACGAGTTACCCACAGGCAATTGTTTATCTTTTAATTCGACATTTTTTTATCCACACAAGATATCGACAGGATAATCACAAAATATGGTGGTGTGGATAAAAGTTGTCTACAAGGGATGGGTATTGTGGATAACTGTCGAAAAACCCATTGCATTACCTTCTTTTTTTTGGTATTATATTTGTGTTTTAGTGTGTGGAAAAATGTAAATCCAACAAAAGATATCCACATTCTGTTAATAACTTGTGGATACTTGTCAACACCTCTGTTTATCATCTTATCAACAATCATGTGGAAAACGTACATAACGTTTCAAAACTGCTTATGTCATGCATTTTATTATCCACACGTGAAATAAATAATTTTTTCTACTTACTTCCCTTTTACTGACTTAGTAAGCTAGTTTTTATAGGATTATTGCTTGTACAATACATGCCTTTCCATCTTTCTGAGACATTTTTATCTTAAAGATCGAGAGAGGCTTTTTGTATCATTATTTTACTGAAAGGAGTGAATCAGGCCTTGGAAAATATTGATGAATTATGGGCGGCAACGCTGGAAAAAGTTGAAGAAAAGGTCAGCAAGCCCAGCTTTGATACATGGTTGAAAAGTACAAAGGCAGAAAAACTTCAGGATGATACTTTAATTATTTCTGCACCAAATGAATTCGCTCGTGACTGGTTGGAAGGAAGATACACCATCTTAATTTCTGAACTGTTGTTTGAAATCACCGGGGCGTCACTAAAGGCAAAATTCATCATCCCTGAAACAAATCTGGAAACCGAAGACGTTAACCCGGCCCCCAAATCCATTGCCGTGCCAAATAATCAAGGAGCAGAGGCTCCAAAAACAATGCTGAATGCAAATTATACATTTGATACGTTTGTCATTGGATCTGGAAACCGCTTTGCACATGCTGCATCTCTTGCAGTAGCAGAGGCTCCAGCCAAAGCTTACAATCCACTTTTCATTTATGGTGGAGTAGGACTTGGCAAAACTCATCTCATGCATGCAATTGGACACTACGTCCGTGATCACAATCCGGATGCCAGAGTAGTCTATATAACATCTGAAAAATTCACCAATGAATTTATTAATGCCATTATGGACAATAAAACGATTAATTTTCGTAACAAATATCGGAATGTTGACGTCCTTTTAATAGATGATATTCAATTCATTGCTGGAAAAGAATCAACGCAAGAAGAATTTTTTCATACCTTTAATACATTGCATGAAGAAAATAAACAAATTATTATATCCAGCGATCGTCCACCAAAGGAAATACCAACGTTAGAGGATCGATTGCGTTCCAGGTTTGAATGGGGATTAATCACAGATATTACGCCACCTGATCTAGAAACACGCAGCGCAATTTTAAGTAAGAAAGCAAAGGCAGAAGGGCTCGACATTCCAAATGAAGTAATGCTGTATATAGCTAATCAAATTGATACGAACGTCCGGGAACTTGAGGGTGCTTTAATTCGTGTTGTTGCCTATTCATCACTCGTCAATCGGGATATCGATGCATCACTTGCAGCGGACGCATTAAAAGATATAATTCCAAGTAAAAAGCCGAAAGTTATCACAATCCAGAAAATACAGCAGGTAGTTGGCGAAAAATACAACATTCGACAGGAAGACTTTATTGCCAAAAAACGGACAAAATCCATTGCCTTTCCAAGACAAATAGCCATGTATTTATCAAGGGAAATGACCGACTTTTCATTGCCTAAAATAGGTGAAGAATTCGGCGGAAGAGACCACACAACCGTTATTCACGCCCATGAAAAAATATCACGGATGCTAGAAAATGATACAAGCCTTGACCAGGATATAGAAGAAGTAAAAGAGCAATTAAAAAATTTATAAGTTACCCACATGTGAATAGTGTGCATAGCGGTGCATGATTATCAACAATCTGTCCACAGGTGGTAACCCATTCATAATCTATTAAAAAATAAGTTATCCACATAATCACAGGGCTTATTACTATTATTACTGTATTTTATTAATAAAAAATATATATAAAGAACTTCCATTAGGAGGATTTATTTTATGAAATTCATTATCCAACGAGACAAATTAATAGCTGGTGTTCAAGATGTGATGAAAGCAATCTCATCACGTACGGCAATTCCAATCCTGACTGGTATGAAGATTGAAGCGAAACAGAGCGGAATTACGTTAACAGGCAGTGATTCCGATATCTCCATTCAATCGTTTATTCCCGTTGAAGAAGATGGAATTGTTCATGTAGAAGAAATCGAGGAAGGCAGTATTGTATTACAGGCACGTTATTTCCCAGATATTGTCCGTAAACTTCCAGAAAAAAGTGTGGAAATAAGTGCAGATGAAAACCTAAAAGTTACAATTAAATCGGGAAAAGCTGAATTTAATCTAAATGGACAGGATGCAGAAGAATATCCACAGCTGCCAATGATGCAAACGGATGATGGCTTTGAAATCCCAACAGATCTGTTAAAGAGTTTAATTAAACAAACTGTTTTCGCGGTTTCAACAATGGAAACCAGACCTATTTTGACAGGTGTAAAGCTTAAATTTACAAATGAGTCACTAAACTTTACTGCAACAGACAGCCACCGTCTGGCGTCGCGTGAAATTCCTGTTCAACCATCGCAACTGGATTTTCCTAATGTTGTTGTACCTGGAAAAAGCTTGAATGAACTTCATAAAATTTTATCGGACACCGAGGATCCGGTTGAAATTAGTGTAACGAATAACCAGATTCTATTCCGTACGAAGCATGTTTACTTTTTATCCAGATTATTGGATGGAAATTATCCAGAAACATCGCGATTAATTCCAGAAGAAAGCAAAACTATTATTCATGCAAAAACAAAAGATTTGTTAAATACCATTGATCGCGCTTCATTGCTTGCAAAAGAAGATCGAAATAATGTTGTACGTCTTGCAACCAAAGACAATCAATTAATTGAGATTACCAGTAATTCTCCAGAGGTTGGCAGAGTAGTAGAGGAAATGACTGTTCAATCAATTGAAGGAGAAGAACTAAAGATTTCCTTCAGTTCCAAATATATGCTGGATGCATTAAAGGCAATTGAAAATGATGAAGTCAAAATTGAATTTACCGGTGCAATGCGCCCATTTGTCATTCGCCCGGAAAATAATGATCCTATATTGCAATTAATTTTGCCAGTACGTACGTATTAAAGATAGATTTTTACTGTCAAACGCTCTTCATTTTACACAAGTGAGGGCGTTTTTTACATGAAATTGTAAAACAGTGTTTTTTAAAGCGTAATGAAACAATTTCAGGCTACTTCCTTCCCTAAACACCAAAACTTTAGTAAAATAGATAGAAGGTACTCGTATTTGATTATTTGAACGTATTACGGATTGATTAATACTTGTGTTTGAGGTCAATAATACGTATATACGGACTCTACAAAAAGAATTTGGTGAAAAAAATGCATGAAACAATAGAAATAACGACTGAATATATCACCCTCGGCCAATTTATAAAGCTAGCGAATGTGCTTGAGTCTGGAGGGATGGTTAAATCCTATCTGCAGGATCAAGGTGTCATAGTTAACGGTGAATTGGAAAAGCGCCGCGGCAGAAAGCTTTATCCAAATGATGTAGTAGAAATAGAACACGCTGGATCATTTATTGTAAGTAAAGTTGATAAAAGTTAATTGAGTTACACGCTAATTTGGAAATAAATGAGGAAATGCCATGCATATTCAACAATTGCAATTAAAAAACTATCGAAACTACGATGTGCTTGATCTTGCGTTCGATGACAAAGTCAATGTGATAATTGGTGAAAATGCACAGGGGAAAACAAACCTGATGGAAGCGATTTATGTTCTGGCTTTTACAAAATCACATCGAACACCAAGGGAAAAGGAACTTATCCAATGGGACAAAGAGTATGCTAAAATAAAGGGTACCGTAACAAAAAGAAAACAATCTTTTCCGCTTGAAATTATAGTATCCACAAAAGGAAAAAAGGCTAAATTAAATCATCTAGAACAAAAGCGGTTAAGTGATTATATAGGGGCATTGAATGTTGTCATGTTTGCACCTGAAGACTTAACTTTGGTAAAAGGACCGCCACAAATTCGTAGGCGGTTTATTGATATGGAACTTGGTCAAATACAGCCACGGTATATTTATCATCTGGGACAGTACCAAAAAGTATTAAAACAACGTAATCATTTATTAAAGCAAATGCAGCGAAGGCAACAACAGGATCCCACCGTGCTGCGGGTATTGACGGAACAATTAATCGGGCATGCAACAACATTATTGGAAAGAAGATTTGCTTTTCTTGATTTGCTGCGTAAATGGGCAGGACCTATTCATAACCAAATCAGCCGCAACCTGGAGCAGCTGGAGATTCAGTATGCTGCCACGATCGAGGTATCAGAAGAAGCTGATAAGGGGAAAATAGAAACAGGTTATTTAACAAAATTTCAGGAAATAGAAGCAAAGGAAATTGAACGTGGTACAACTCTTATTGGCCCGCATCGTGATGACTTAGATTTTTATGTGAATGAAAAAGATGTTCAAACATACGGTTCACAGGGGCAACAGCGCACTGCAGCACTTTCCATGAAACTTGCGGAAATAGAGCTGATCTATAATGAAGTGGGGGAATATCCAATTCTTCTTCTTGACGATGTGTTAAGTGAACTTGATGATTATCGTCAATCCCATTTACTGAACACGATTCAAGGTAAGGTGCAGACATTCGTTTCTACCACAAGTGTTGATGGGATAAACCATGAAACATTGCGTGAAGCGGAGCTGTTCAGGGTTGATAATGGTCAGGTAGATACATAGAGGTGGTGTGATTATATGTTTATTCATATTGGAAATGACAATGTAATTCAATCAAAAGATGTTGTATCTATTATCGATCGAAATATTATTTCTTCATCATCGATTATGGAAGAGATGATCGAACGGGCAACCAAGGCAAAATTAATTGTCACACCAAAGGAAGAAGCAAAGTCTGTGGTAATTACAAATGACTATATCTATTTTAGTTCCCTTTCAGTTGCAACATTAAAGAAAAGGGCAAGTATGATTTCCACTATAAGCAAACTGGATGACTATACAGACGAGTTGGAATAAAGCGTGAGCGAGAAGTTAAAAGTCCTCGTACTAAAGAAATGTGGGTGAAAAGATGTCAACAGAAAATAATGTAACTAACGATCAATATGGCGCGGATCAAATTCAGGTACTGGAAGGATTGGAAGCTGTCCGCAAGAGACCTGGTATGTACATTGGTTCAACTAGCGGAAGAGGCTTGCACCATCTTGTATGGGAAATCGTTGATAATAGTATTGACGAAGCACTTGCAGGTTATTGCGACCATATTGAAATTATTATTGAAAAGGATAATAGTATCACAGTTAAAGATAATGGCCGCGGTATCCCAGTTGGTATCCAAAAGAAAACAGGTCGTCCTGCTGTTGAGGTAATTATGACGGTTCTTCATGCTGGCGGTAAATTCGGCGGTGGCGGTTATAAAGTTTCAGGAGGACTGCACGGTGTTGGGGCCTCTGTAGTAAATGCACTTTCAAGTAATCTAGAAGTATATGTTCATTTGGACGGAAAGGTACACTTCCTAGGATTTGAGCGAGGGGTTCCCCAGGAAGAATTAAAAGTCATTGGTGAAACAGATATTACCGGTACCATCATCCACTTCAAGCCTGATGAGGAGATCTTTACAGAAACGACATCATATGATTTCGACACACTGGCAGTTCGTGTCAGGGAATTAGCCTTTTTAAACAAAGGACTTCGTATTTCACTTGAAGATAAACGAACAGATGAAGAGCCTGTTCACTACCATTACGAAGGTGGCATTCGTTCCTATGTAGAATATATCAACAGCACTCGTGAAGTTCTGCATGAACCGTTTTATACCGAAGCGGAAGATGAAGGAATAACCGTTGAAATAGCCGTACAATATAACGATGGTTTTGCAAGCAATATTTACTCGTTTGCGAACAACATTCATACACATGAAGGTGGAACACATGAATCCGGATTTAAAACAGGTTTAACACGTGTAATCAATGATTATGCAAGAAAAAATAATTTATTTAAGGAAAATGACCCTAATTTATCTGGAGATGACGTACGGGAGGGTATGGCTGCAATTATTTCAATAAAACACCCTGACCCACAATTTGAAGGCCAAACAAAAACAAAGCTTGGCAGCAGTGAGGTTCGGACGGTTACCGACTCTATTTTTAGTGAAGCATTTTCCAAATTTTTATTCGAGAATCCTTCCGTTGCAAAGGTTGTAGTCGAGAAAGGTTTAATGGCTTCACGGGCACGGGCAGCTGCTAAAAAAGCACGTGAATTGACACGTCGTAAGAGTGCGCTTGAAGTGTCCAATTTGCCAGGAAAACTCGCAGATTGTTCATCAAAGAATGCTGAAATTAGTGAACTATATATTGTAGAGGGTGATTCCGCCGGTGGTTCAGCAAAGCAGGGAAGGGATCGCCACTTTCAGGCTATACTTCCCTTGCGCGGTAAGATTCTGAATGTGGAAAAGGCAAGACTTGATAAAATATTATCCAACAATGAAGTTCGGGCAATGATTACAGCGCTAGGCACCAACATTGCTGAAGAGTTTGATATAACAAAGGCTCGATATCATAAAGTCGTAATTATGACCGATGCGGATGTTGATGGTGCACATATTCGCACACTATTATTAACATTTTTCTATCGCTATATGCGACCATTAATCGAAAATGGCTATATCTATATTGCCCAGCCACCATTATATAAAATACAGCAGGGTAAGGCCGCTTACTACGCTTATGATGATAAAGAAATGGAACGTATTCTTGGAGAAATTCCTAGTAGCCCTAAACCCGGTATTCAGCGCTATAAAGGTCTTGGAGAAATGAATGCAACACAGCTTTGGGAAACAACAATGGATCCAGATAATCGCACATTATTACAAGTCGACTTAGCAGACGCAATTGATGCTGACCAAGTCTTTGACATGCTAATGGGTGACAAAGTGGAACCAAGACGAAACTTTATCGAAGAAAACGCCCAATACGTACAAAATTTAGACGTATAAAGAAAAGCGGAGGCGACTGGTAAGCGGCGTACAAATAGATAGGACTGTGAAAGTGCGTCGACCTTTACGCACATTCATCAGGACTAACTATTTGCTAGCCGCTAGGAGCCACAGCTGGACAAGAAAAGCGGAGGCGACTGGTCAGAAGCGGACGCTTAGGATAGATAGTAAAAGATGTTTATATGGGTAGTCACAGTTTATGCTTGTGACAGGGAGGTAACAAAATGGCGGATCAAGAACGGTCAAATGTTCAAGAAATAAATATTAGTCAGGAAATGCGTACTTCATTCCTTGACTATGCTATGAGTGTAATCGTATCGCGTGCATTACCTGACGTGCGTGATGGATTAAAGCCAGTGCATCGCAGAATTTTGTATGCGATGAATGATTTAGGAATGCATTCAGACAAGGCGCATAAAAAGTCAGCACGTATTGTTGGTGAAGTAATTGGTAAGTATCATCCACACGGTGACTCAGCCGTTTATGAAACAATGGTACGGATGGCGCAGGATTTTAGCTATCGCTATATGCTTGTTGATGGTCATGGTAACTTTGGTTCGGTTGATGGTGACTCAGCTGCAGCTATGCGTTACACAGAAGCGCGAATGTCAAAAATTTCAATGGAACTTTTGCGCGATATAAACAAAGACACCATTGATTATAGGGATAACTATGATGGATCTGAACGTGAACCAGTTGTTTTTCCATCTCGCTTTCCTAACCTTATAGTTAACGGAACTTCAGGGATTGCAGTTGGTATGGCAACTAATATTCCGCCGCATAATTTAGGGGAAACGATTGATGCTGTATTAGCCATCAGCAGGAACCCTGAAATATCAATTGATGAATTAATGGAAAGTCATATATATGGACCCGATTTCCCGACTGCTGGTCAAATACTGGGCCGAAGTGGAATTAGAAAAGCCTTTGAAACTGGAAAAGGTTCTATTACCATTCGGGCAAAAGTAAATATCGAGGAACAAAAGAACGGTAAATCAACAATTATCGTGAGTGAACTTCCGTATCAAGTAAATAAAGCAAAATTAATTGAAAAAATTGCGGACCATGTCCGTGATAAACGAATTGATGGGATTACTGATTTACGTGACGAATCCGATCGTAATGGGCTTCGGGTTGTGATGGAACTGCGCCGGGACGTAAACGCAAATGTTGTGTTAAATAATTTATATAAATACACCTCATTGCAAACAACCTTTGGGATTAATATGCTGGCATTAGTTGATGGCCACCCAAAAGTATTGAATATTAAACAATGTCTTGAGTATTATCTTGAACATCAAAAGGTAATTATTAAGCGGCGTACCGCATTTGAATTAAGAAAAGCTGAAGCACGTGCCCATATTCTTGAGGGTCTTAGAATTGCCCTTGATCATCTGGATGAAGTAATTGCACTTATTCGTGGTTCCAAAACCGGAGAAATTGCCCGTGATGGCTTGATGGAACGATTTGGTTTATCAGAAAAACAGGCACAAGCTATTTTAGATATGCGCTTACAACGCCTGACAGGTTTAGAGCGAGAAAAAATTGAAAATGAATATAATGAACTCGTTCAATTAATTGATGAGTTAAAAGCCATTTTAGCTGATGACGAAAAAGTACTGGAAATTATTCGTGAAGAGCTAACAGAAATAAAAGAACGTTATGGTGATCCGCGCCGAACTGAAATAATGGTTGGTGGAATGGACTTTATTGAAGACGAAGATTTAATTCCTGAAGAAAATATCGTAATCACACTGACTCATCAAGGTTACATTAAACGTCTGCCAGCATCCACATATCGCACACAAAAACGAAATGGGCGTGGCATTCAAGGAATGGGTACGAATGATGATGACTTTGTGGAACATTTAGTGTCAACGTCAACGCATGATACGGTACTATTCTTTACAAATAAAGGTAAAGTTTATCGGGCAAAAGGATATGAAATTCCTGAATTTAGCCGGACTGCAAAAGGAATTCCAGTTATTAACTTACTGCAGATTGAAAAGGATGAATCAATCAACGCGGTTATTACAGTTAATGAGTTTGCTGAAGACTGGTACTTGTTCTTTACAACAAGACAGGGTGTTTCCAAACGAACCACTCTATCGCACTTTGCGAACATTCGAAAAGGTGGATTGATTGCTGTTAATCTGCGGGACGAAGATGAACTTATCTCTGTTCGTTTAACGGATGGAACGAAAGATATTATGATTGCAACAAAAGATGGCTATTTGATTCGTTTTCCAGAAGATCAAATCCGCTCCATGGGTCGGACAGCTGCAGGAGTCCGCGGTATTTCACTGCGCGGCGATGATGAAGTTGTATCAATGGAAATCCTGGAAGAAGGACTGCAAGTTTTGCATGTTACAAACAAAGGGGTCGGAAAACGTACACCTGAAGATCAATATCGAATCACCAGGCGCGGCGGTAAAGGTATCTTCACATGTAAATTAAATGAAGATACAGGACATGTTGTTACCGTGAAGGCAGTTACAGGTGAAGAAGATCTGATGCTTATTACAGTTGCTGGTGTATTAATACGTATTCCTATCGCAGGTATTTCTCAATCGGGTCGTAATACCCGTGGTGTCGGCTTGATTCGCTTACAGGATGACGAAGAGGTTGCGACAGTTGCGATAGTAGAGCCAGAGGAAGAAGTAACTGAAGAAAATACAAATCAAGATGCTCAAGAGATAGCAAATGAACAGGAAGAAACGGAAGTAAGCAATAACGATGTAGACACAGAGGAATAGAAAAAGCATATTCAAAGGCAACCCAGCGGCAAATGGGTTGCCTTTGTTTTACATCCTGCTAAGAAGCCATTCACCTAACAGCCATTCCACCTTATCCATCGCAATTGTAAGGTAATGGACAATAACTGAGTAGTCCACACTGTATTTCGTTGCAAAAAGTTCGCCCCAATACTCGGTTTCATACCGGCTAATCATGCTTAAGTTATATAACAATAGATAATGAACCAATATTTCTGGTATTGTCACAAAATAGGTGCGGTTGCTGGGAAAGTAAATAGCCCGTTCCCTGCTATGACAGTAAAAAGGTCCATTTAGGGATGAAATCGGTTTATCTAGCTCTACCAATATGTGCTCTTTTGTCGTCTCTGTCTTTTTGATTCCAGGTAAATACCCGCTAATTCGTTGCAGGAATGCTCGTTCAGTTAAATGATAGCTATCAAGAATGGAAATGGGAAAGCTTAGCTTGGTGGAATCAAGCGCTCCGACAGATATGCTATTGGCTTTTCCATGATGATGCGTATGGAGGGCATTCATTTCCGGGATTAAGCTTAATAAAAAGTCCATTTTCACCTTGGTGAATGGAGGGTTATTCAGTGAAAATAAATGATTGCATGTATATGTAAACAAACCATTTTGTTGAACTTTCACTTCATCATGAATAAAACTGTAATCCTTTTTTTTTCGCTTTCTGGCTGACACACCATGTGCCAGTATTGATGTTGACTCAGGGTAGTCAGGTCGATTGGTTAACAGGCAGGCTTTAATGATATGAACCATTCCATAGAAATATAATAATGGTTTAAGACGTACATCAGTCTTTTCCCCTTCACTTAAAAAAAGCTGCCCCTGATTCAGGTAGTACAGAAAAGCTCCACTGTTCTCATAGCTCTTTGCGTCATGATCAATCCCGGAGATCGTTGCATAACATTTTTTTAAAAAATGCTGACTTGATTGGAGGTTTTCTAATGAAGTATAAAAGGTAGAAATATCCTGCTTTATCATACATTTCCTCCTCCTGAAACCAGATTATTTACTACAGTTGATGCGTATGCATATTATCTCCTTTATTAGCGAAAGTACACTAACTTATGTCAAATTGTTATAGATTTACAACCGGTTTATAATATAGTAATGTTAATTGTAAAATGCTTATATTTGCGTTCTAAGGGAATAGTTCTTAGAATTTATTGGTTCAATATAGGAGGACATAATGAAAAAATTACCATTCATCCCAGTGATCGTTGGAACAGACATAAATGCTTATAATATGGCTATTTCTTTTCATGAAGCATATGGTGTAAAACCAATTTTAATAGGAAAACAATTAATGGCATTCACAAATTTCAGTTCAATCATTGAAAAAATAGAAATACACGAAAAACTGTCAGATCCTGAACAATTTGTTCCGATTCTGATGCAAGTGGCCCAAGGTCTAAAGTCGTCGAATAAAAAGCTTCTTTTGGTAGGCACCAATGATGCTTACGTTCGATTAATTATCGAAAATGAGGCGGCATTAAAAGAAAATTATGTATTTAATTACATTAATGAATCATTAATGAATAAACTGCAGACGAAATCGAATTTCTACAAATTTTGTAAAGAATACGGGATTGAAACTCCTGAAACCTATTTCTATAATTGCAGTAAATCAGAACCATTTAGCGAGGATCTCACATACCCAGTAATCATAAAGCCAAGTAATGGGATTGAATATTATAATCACAAGTTTGTTGGGCAGGAAAAGGTATATAAGGTCGAATCAAAGGAAGAATTTCAAAGGGTTGTAGCCATGATAACGGCGAGTGGTTACCGGGATGAATTGATCATTCAGGATTATATACCAGGTGATGACACATACATGTGGGATTCTGTCGTCTATGTTAATTCTTCCGGTAAGACACAGCTTGTTACATTTGCACAAGTTGTCCTGCAAGAGCATACCGCGACAGCGATTGGTAATTACACAGCATTAATTACCCGCTACAACAAGGAAATGATGGAAAAGCTGCAGCATTTTCTTGAGGAAGTTGGTTACGTTGGTTTTGCAAACTTCGATATTAAATATGATAGACGAGATGGTAAATTTAAAGTATTTGAAGTGAATATTAGACAAGGAAGATCCAGTTATTATGTTACAGCACTTGGTCATAATATGGCGGAATATCTTGTAGACGATGGAATCTACAAAAAAGAAAAAGAAATAACCTATTTGGACAAAGAATATTTATTCACTGTTGTTCCGAAAATAGTATTAAGAAACTTTGTCGAAAATGATGATGTGCTAAAGGATGTAAACCGTTTGATCAAACAAGGCAAATGGGGAAATCCATTATTTTATAAACATGATCACCATTTAAAGAGAAAATTGTATTTATTTGTGCGTCAGATCAATTACTATCGTAAATACAAAAATAATAAATGGAATTAAATTACTGTGTTAATATTTAGAATGCATTTTCTTTTTAAACTTTTCCTCATCTAGTTGAAAAAGCCCATATGATGCAGTATTGTTAGTAACAATATAAAAATGCATATATAATTATTTCTAACAATAGGAGGATGAAAATGCGCGAGGATAAATTTGCCAAAGAAGGATTAACGTTTGATGATGTATTGTTGGTACCAGCAAGATCGGAAGTACTTCCAAAGGACGTAGAAGTAAAAACAAAGCTTACGGAAAATCTGAAATTAAATACTCCATTCATCAGTGCAGGCATGGACACTGTTACGGAAGCAGAAATGGCAATTGCGATGGCACGTCAGGGTGGATTTGGTGTCGTTCATAAAAACATGTCGATTGAGGATCAGGCGGAACAAGTCGATCGTGTGAAGCGTTCAGAAAGTGGCGTTATTACAAATCCTTTCTTCTTAACCCCTGAACATCAGGTTTATGATGCAGAACATTTGATGGGCAAATTTCGCATTTCCGGCGTCCCAATTGTAAATAATCAGGAAGAACAACAGCTTGTAGGTATCCTGACAAACCGTGATTTGCGTTTTATTCAGGATTATTCTATTTTGATTCATGAGGTCATGACAAGTGAAAATCTCGTAACAGCACCAGTTGGAACAACGCTTGATGAGGCCGAAAAAATTCTTCAGCAATACAAAATTGAAAAATTGCCGCTGGTTGATGATTCTGGTGTTTTAAAAGGATTAATTACCATTAAGGATATTGAAAAGGTAATTGAGTTTCCAAATGCTGCTAAGGATGCACAAGGAAGGCTATTAGTTGGAGCTGCTGTTGGCGTTACTGTGGACGCAATGAAGCGGATTGAACACTTAGTGAATAGTGGTGTTGATGCGATTGTAATTGATACTGCACACGGTCACTCAAAAGGTGTAATTGATCAAGTGAAACGCGTTAGAGAAGCGTACCCGGACTTGGATATTATTGCTGGTAATGTTGCAACAGCAGAGGCTACCAAAGAACTGATTGAAGCGGGTGTATCTGTTGTAAAGGTTGGTATTGGTCCTGGATCTATTTGCACGACAAGGGTAGTAGCTGGTGTTGGTGTTCCGCAGATTACTGCTGTTAATGATTGTGCTATGGCTGCAGCAGAATATGGTGTTCCCGTTATTGCTGATGGCGGAATTAAATATTCAGGTGACGTTGTCAAGGCACTAGCTGCTGGGGCACATGCCGTTATGCTTGGAAGCATGTTTGCCGGTGTTGCCGAGAGTCCTGGTGATACGGAAATTTTCCAAGGCAGGCAATATAAAGTTTATCGTGGAATGGGCTCTGTTGGCGCGATGAAGGCAGGCTCTAAAGACCGTTACTTCCAGGAATCAGAGGAAACAAAAAAACTTGTACCAGAAGGAATCGAAGGACGAGTTGCTTTCAAGGGACCACTTGAAGATACCATTCATCAAATGCTTGGCGGATTGCGTGCAGGAATGGGATATTGTGGAACGGGTACAATTGACTCCCTGCGTAATGATGCAAGGTTTATCCGAATTACCAATGCAGGTTTACGCGAAAGCCATCCACATGATGTACAAATTACCAAAGAAGCACCAAATTACTCTGTATAAAGACCTAAAAAGCAAAAAAAAATATTCTAGTAAAATAAATAGATAGGGAATAAACCCCGTCTATTTTTTTACTATTTTATGTGGTAAACTATCAAAGATGAGTACAATTTTTACATAAAAATAGACTTTTACAATTGTGGCTTTTCCCATGAATTTGGCGTAAAGTCTGATTTTCTAAGGTGGAGGTAGAGAAATTGAGACACAACGTAAAGAGAAATTTGTCATTATTGCTCATATCGGTTGTAATGATGGCAACGGTATTGATTCAACCAATGGCAACACATGCAGCAGAGTCAGTTGACCTTAAAGCAGATTCGGCAATTTTAGTTGATGCCGAAACAGGTAAAATTCTGTATGCTAAAGAGGCTGACATGGCACTTCCACCAGCTAGTATGACTAAAATGATGACCGAATACCTTGTATGGGAAGCGATCGAAAGTGGTCAAATCAGCTGGGATACGACAACAAAGATTAGTGACTATGCATACAGCATATCAGCAAATCCAAACCTTTCCGGAATTGGTTTACGTCAGGATAAGGAATATACCGTAAAAGAATTATACCGTGGGATGGCAATCATTTCCGATAACGGCAGAACGATTGCATTGGCAGAACTTATTGCCGGATCCGAAACGGACTTCGTTAAACTAATGAATAAAACAGCTGAAAAAATGGGCTTACCCGATTATAAATTTGTGAATTCGACTGGCTTACCTAATTCATTACTTGGTGAATACGCTCCTAAGGGAACAGATCCGAAAGCAAATAATTTACTTTCAGCTAGATCGGCAGCGTTACTCGCGTATAATTTAATTAATGAACATCCAGAGGCATTAAAAGTTTCAAGTGAGCTATCAGTAGATATTGGGGAATATAAAGATGTTGAAAACCTAAACTGGATGCTGCCACATAAGGCAACATTTTTAAAGCAATTCCACTATAAAGGTGTGGATGGACTGAAAACAGGTCACACCGATATAGCCGGCTATTGTTTTACTGGTACAGCTGAACGTAATGGTCAGCGACTAATTTCCGTAGTGATGAAAACGGATAGTAAGGCAGAACGATTTGAACAAACTGCTAAACTACTTGATTTTGGCTTTTCAAGTTTTGAAACAAAAGAATTATTTCCAAAAGGATATCAGTTAGATGGACAAGCAAAGCTTCCTGTTGCCGATGGAAAAAAGGATAATGTTGAAATCGCTACGAACAAAGCGATCAAAATACCTGTTCAAAAAGGGCAGGAAGACAAATATACCATTAAATATACACTGGACAAAAAGAAACTTAACAAGGCTGGCGAATTAGCTGCACCAATTGAAAAAGGTGAAAAGGTTGGTACGGCAGAGGTTATTTTTGCCGGCGAAAATGACTATGGTTATATTTTTGATGCGGAAGCTAATAAAACAATAGATATTGTGGCACAGGACTCAGTCGAAAAAGATAATTGGTTCATGTTGATCTTAGGATCAATTGGTGATTTTTTCAGTAATTTATTTTCTACAATCGTTGATACTGTAAAAGGCTGGTTCTAAGTAGTATAATAAATAAGGGTAAAGATTCAGAATACGGGAGGACTTACAATGACAAATACAGGAACAGAACGTGTTAAACGTGGAATGGCAGAAATGCAAAAAGGCGGCGTAATCATGGATGTTGTGAACGCCGAACAGGCAAAAATTGCAGAAGAAGCAGGTGCAGTAGCAGTAATGGCATTGGAACGTGTTCCTTCTGATATTCGTGCTGCTGGGGGAGTAGCTCGTATGGCTGAGCCTGGAATCACAGAACAAGTAATGAATGCAGTGTCGATTCCCGTTATGGCAAAGGCGCGTATTGGTCACATTGTTGAAGCACGAGTACTAGAAGCAATGGGCGTTGATTATATTGATGAAAGTGAAGTACTGACACCAGCTGATGATGTATTTCATTTAAATAAAGCAGAATATACGGTTCCATTTGTTTGTGGATGTCGTAATCTGGGTGAAGCTGCTCGCCGTATTGGTGAAGGTGCTTCCATGTTGCGGACAAAGGGTGAACCAGGGACAGGTAATATTGTCGAAGCAGTTCGTCATATGCGCCAAATTCAATCCGAAATCCGTCAATTGTCAGCAATGTCGAAGGATGAAGTGATGACATTTGCAAAAAATATCGGTGCACCATATGAGTTATTATTGCAAATCCGCGAAGAAGGTCGTCTCCCAGTCGTAAACTTTGCAGCAGGCGGAGTGGCAACTCCAGCTGATGCTGCATTGATGATGGAGTTAGGCGCTGATGGAGTATTTGTTGGCTCTGGTATCTTTAAGTCAGATAATCCAGCGAAATTTGCAAAAGCTATTGTTGAAGCGACAACTCACTACACAGATTACAAACTAATCGGTGAGCTTTCTAAAGGCCTAGGTACAGCAATGAAAGGTATTGAAATGAGCACATTGTCTGGATCTGACCGCATGCAGGACCGCAGTGAATAGAAAGAAGGAATTAGTATGACAACAATTGGTGTTCTTGCACTTCAAGGTGCTGTCCGTGAACATATTCGTTCCGTTGAGGCATCTGGTGCAAAAGCAATTGAGATAAAGCGTACGGAACAACTGGATGAAATTGATGGCTTGATTTTTCCAGGTGGAGAAAGTACAACAATGCGTCGTTTGATTGATAGCTATGGTTTCTTTACAGCCTTAAAGGAATTTGGAGCACAGGGTAAACCTATTTTCGGTACATGTGCCGGCTTGATTCTGATGGCCACTGAAATTGAAGGCCAGGAGAATGGTCATTTGGGCTTGATGAACATGAAGGTTGCTCGCAACGCTTTTGGCCGTCAGGTGGCAAGCTTTGAACAGTCGCTAGAGGTTAAGCAAGTTGCTGAAGATTTTAATGCTGTATTTATCAGGGCACCATATGTAGAAGAAGCGGGACCAGAAGTCGAAGTATTAGCAACGTACCAGGACCGGATTGTTGCCGCGAAACAAGGCCAGTATCTTTGTACTGCCTTCCATCCAGAACTAACCGATGATAACCGTTTTGTTGAATACTTTGTCAAAATGGTGGAAGAATCTAAAAAGGCACTTGCATCTTAAGAAATAATTATGTATGATGTATCATAATCATTTAAACAGTAATGCGAGGAAATAGTAACAGTTCAGCTTCCTAAAGAGAGTCGATGACTGGTGTGAATCGACGTTAGCTGCCTGCGAATCCATCCTTAAACTGGTTTACTGAATGTACGTTCAAGTAAGTAAACCCGGATAAAAACCGTTAACATTTTCGAGCCGGAAGAATTAATTTCTTCAATCAGGGTGGCATCGCGGGAATTCATACTCTCGTCCCTATTTTTTAGGGGCGGGAGTTTTTTGCATTTTATTGGAGAGTATGTGTTGCCAAGCGCTACATTATGGAATGGCCGATATCTACGTGATTTGGCTGTTATATTTCAAATTAAGCCGATATATTTGAAATATGGCCGATATAATTTAAATTCGGCCGTTAAATCCAAATAACGGCTGATAAAACACAAGAATGGCCGATATTGCAGTGAGTTATTGGTTACACAACTTAATTAAACTTAAATTAACCAAAGGAGGAAAAAATCATGTTAGACATGAAGTATTTACGCAACAACTTTCAGGAAGTAAAAGCAAAACTTGCACATCGCGGTGAAGACCTATCAGAATTAGATAAGTTCGAGGAGCTTGATACTCGCCGCCGCGAGTTAATCGCTGAAACAGAAACATTAAAGGCAAAACGAAACGCGGCATCTAAACAAATCTCTGTTTTGAAAAAAGAGAAAAAAGATGCTGAACCTGCGATAAAAGAAATGCGTGAGGTTGGCGATCAAATTAAAAGTCTCGATACAGAGCTGAAGGAAATTGAAGAAAAGCTGGAAGTAATGCTGTTGTCTATTCCAAATCTTCCACACGAGAGTGTACCAATCGGCGAGGATGAGGATGATAATGTGCTGGCACGTACATGGGGTGATGTTCCAAGCTTTACGTACGAAGCACAACCGCACTGGGATATCGCGACCAACTTGGATATTTTAGATTTTGAACGTGCCGCAAAAGTTACTGGCAGCAGATTTGTCTTTTATAAAGGTCTTGGGGCACGGTTAGAACGCGCGCTATTGAACTTTATGATGGATTTGCACGCGGATGATCATGGCTATGAGGAAATGCTTCCGCCGTATATGGTTAACCGCACAAGCATGACAGGAACAGGTCAACTTCCAAAGTTTGAAGAGGATGCATTTAAAATTGCCGATTGGGATTACTTCCTTGTTCCGACCGCAGAGGTACCGGTTACAAATTATCATCGTGATGACATTTTACGAAATGACGATTTACCAAAGAAATATGTAGCATTCAGTGCATCTTTCCGTTCTGAAGCAGGTTCTGCTGGCCGTGATACTCGTGGATTAATCCGGCAGCATCAATTTAATAAAGTAGAGCTTGTGCATTTTGTTAAGCCGGAAAATTCTTATGAGGTATTAGAAGAATTAACAGGAAATGCTGAAAAAGTTCTGCAATTATTGAAATTGCCATATCGTGTCATGAGCATGTGTACTGGTGACTTAGGCTTTACCGCTGCTAAGAAATACGATATTGAAGTATGGATTCCAAGCCAGGATACCTACCGGGAGATCTCTTCATGCTCCAACTTTGAAGACTTCCAAGCAAGGCGTGCCGGTATCCGCTTCAGACGTGAGGAAAAAGGAAAGCCTGAATTTGTTCATACATTAAATGGTTCTGGGCTGGCCATTGGCCGAACAGTAGCGGCTATATTGGAAAATTATCAGCAGGAAGATGGCTCCGTCGTCGTACCGGAAGTGTTACGCCCATATATGGGTGGTAAAAAGGAAATAAATTAAATTCCCTATAGAAAAAGCCAATTCCTCTTTTCTCATTGATTGGAGGAATTTTTATATGAAGAAAAGTCACTTTTTGTCGAAATTATAGGTCTATTAAACTATTTAAATGGAATTAATCCGTAGTTATTATTAGCGACAAGTATTAATATATAGATATAAATTACTATTTACCGTGCAAAAAAGGAAGGTGTTGCGATGCGTAAGCGAAGAAGCAAAACAATATTAATACATATTATAGGTCTATCTATTATTATGTTGATTTACGGTTTTACCGTGGGTCCGATGACTGCTATTGGAGGTGTATTATTCACTCTTAAAGAGTGGTTTATCCCGGTTCTTGGTTTCCTTGTAGTAATTTACTTACTTGTATTTAAATCCATAAGAAAAAGTGTACTAGCTCACTTTAATTGGCGTGAATTATTGGTTTTCAAAAACATTGCTTTTTCTGTTGCGGTATTACTGATCATGTATTTTTCGAACAAGTACATTATTTTAATTGATCCCTTTGCAGACGAGCAAACTAAGACAGCAATGAAATATGGCCTGTATTATGATTATTCATTAATTGCAATGATTTCAATGGTGACGATTGGCCCGCTGTGGGAGGAACTGTATTTTAGGGAGTTGCTCATTGGTCAACTTCGGAAGTATATTCCTGTATGGATTTGCGTACTATTTTCAGTAATTTTCTTTGCATCAGGACATGACAATTATCCGTTATTCGGATTAGTATTAGGAATTGCTTTTACGTTTTTATATCTTTATACAAATTCTTGGACTGTATCTTTCGCCACACACTCAGTTTGGAATTTATATATCGTATTGGTGGGCATTTTATCATAAATTAATTAAATTTTTTCCACCAGATAATTGACAAGCTATTTCAACCATGATATATTATCTCAAGTTTGACAGTTAAAACCACAAAAATGCTTTTGTAACAGGCATTCTTGTGGTTTTTTTAATGCTCAAAAGTGAGTACTATTTATGTTTTTTATTTGTTTTAAAATTTTTTTCATTTTTTGTATGGTAACTATTTCGGTATCCGTTCGGAATCCGAAAACGTTATGTAGCTTATCAGTTAAATCCGTTCTGGTATAGGTCGGGATATAACCTTCGTTTGTATATTCCAACACTCTCATATCTCGTAATGTTTGAATGATTTCGCAACATGTAGCTGATTCATCAATTCTATTTTCAATCAAGCGATAGGTCAATAATGAAAGAAAACATACTAGGAAGTGTGCCTTGATTCGTTCATCTTTTTGGAGGAATACAGGTCGTGTCCGCATTTCGTTTTTTAAAATCCGAAAGGATTCTTCTATCTCCCAGCGACGTTGATTGATTCTTACGATTTCCGCTGGAGAGTTTTCTAAATTTGTACAAACACCATAAAAACCATCATATACTGCTTCTTTATCAATCATCGCAGAGTTAATCGTATGACTGCTTTTCTGAGCAATTTCACCTTCATTTGTGACATGAGTGGACTGAATAAAACGATCTGGATTGTTTGCTCGCTTTTTTTCGATGCGAGAAGGATTGTCCACTTTTGTTTGTGCGCGTTCTATCTGTTTTTCCCGAATATTTGCTTGGTAGCGTTTATGTTTCGGTGAAAAAGTAACGATAAGTTTTTGCTCTAGTCCATTTTCATTCATCCATCGTTCTTTGTAATATATTTGCGTGTCTGTTTCAAGGTCAAGGTTATTCAGATTAATCGATTGTTTCTTTTTTTTGTCATTGGTTACCTGAGTAGAACCAACACAATGCCATCCGGAAGGATTCAAAGCCCAATCTTTCAAATGCTTTTTCAATTTCTTAATGGATTGTGTTGTTACGAAAGCACGATCGTTCATTGAATTGTATAGTCTATTTTCATGCGAAGACAATCCGGCATCTGTACAAACAACGAACTTGGATAGTTGAAAGTCCTTTAAAATCCTTTTTTCTAAAGGTTTTAATGTAGGTTGTTCATTTTGATTCCCCGGATTAATGACAAAGGCGAGTGGCAGCCCACTGCCATCCATGAAAAGTCCCATTTGCACGATGGGATTAGGTCGATTTTCCTTTGACATACCATATTGTTTCAAGCCAACGGCTTCCTCGGTTTCAAAGTAGTAATTCGTACAGTCGTAGTATAGGAGTTCCGTTTTACGCTCAACGATTGCTGTGCTATTTTTGTATACTGCCTTTTCAATGATATCAGACTCCTTAGCTAAGATATCTAGTGCACGATACATGTGTTGTTCTTCTATCGAATGGGACTCCAGTAAATCATCTGCTTTCTCTAAAGTACCCCTTTTTGACGTGGGATGTAGAATCCGCATATAAATTAACAGGGCTAGAGTCTTATCTAAATCATAAGAGAAATTGTGCCTATCCGTTATTTCTTTACAAATTTTATCCAATTTTAATTGATGATAGATAGACTTTAAAAAGAGGTAACCGATGTTATAAGATCGTTTATTTCCTTTGGATATATATTTGTTTGGATCCTGTTTGATGATAACTTTCTCCGAGTTCCTTTTCTTTTCTTCCGTTAATTTTTTTGCATATTCTCGAGCCCACTCCTCTGGATCAACACCGGGGTGTTTTTCACGAATTTCCTGTTCATTTCCCAATGCCTTGACAACCTTCGTTGTCGAGTTTCCATTGATATCTCTGACATTTTCAATAACCGAATATGAGACTGAATTCTTGGATACACTTTTTTTAATGCGCATAGAAATCCCTCACAACTTATAAGATACCTCTATTATATCATGGTACTAAATAGTACTCAATAATTTAACGGGAAATTTGACAAAAAAATAAAGCCATGAAAGGCTTTTTAGGCATTTTCTTAATATTTAAGTGTCAAACTCCCGGAACTGTATTTTAGGGAGTTGCTCATTGGTCAACTTCGGAAGTATATTCCTGTATGGATTTGCGTACTATTTTCAGTAATTTTCTTTGCATCAGGACATGACAATTATCCGTTATTCGGATTAGTATTAGGAATTGCTTTTACGTTTTTATATCTTTATACAAATTCTTGGACTGTATCTTTCGCCACACACTCAGTTTGGAATTTATATATCGTATTGGTGGGCATTTTATCATAAATTAATTAAATTTTTTCCACCAGATAATTGACAAGCTATTTCAACCATGATATATTATTACTTGTCGATTACGGAGGTATACCCAAGTCTGGCTGAAGGGACCGGTCTTGAAAACCGACAGGCGGGTCAAACCGCGCGGGGGTTCGAATCCCTCTACCTCCTCCATTTACTTAAAAAAGCGCATAATTTTGGAGATACATAAAACCGCTGCAACTTGCAGCGGTTTTATTTTTTTAAAGGATCAGAAAGTATAAACGAAAATATGTCTAGCTCCAGCGCCCAGAAGCTGCCGTCATAAGCAAGGGACGCTTGCACTTTTCTTAAAACTTGACAATAAATAGACATAGAAGTATATTATGTGGAAATATATAGTGAGAAAAACAATGAACAGGCCAAGTAACTGGTACCTACGCGTTAGAGAGTGGAATTCAACAGGCTGAAAGATTCCATCGTTGTCGTGTCATTGAACCTACCTGGAAGTTGTTAGAATAAAAAGCTAACCGCAGTATGCTCTGCGTTATCAAATGAAAGTGGGCTAATGCAAGCCAATTAAGGTGGTACCGCGGATGTAACCTGAAGATCCGTCCTTTTATGAAGGACGGATCTTCAGGTTTTTTTGTTTTCACTAACGGAAAGGATAAAGATTTAAGGAGTTAATAATCAAAAAGTTTCTAACTTGGAATGGGAGGTAAAATTATGTTAAATAAAATTTCTTTTGTTGGTGCAGGGTCAATGGCGGAGTCGATTATTGCTGGAATCATTCATGAAAGACATCTGCATGCTGAACAGATTCATGTTACAAATAAAGATAACAAAGAGCGATTGGAACGACTTCAGGAACGCTACCAGGTACAATGTACAACTGATCGAAAAGAATCCATTACAGATGCTGACGTAATTATACTATCCATGAAGCCGCATGACCTGACATCTGCGGTAGAAGCAATAAAGCAGTATATTACACCAAATCAAGTGGTTGTTTCTGTGCTGGCTGGAATTTCAATTGAACAGATTTCTTCGATAGTTGGGGAGAATATACCAATTATTCGAGCAATGCCGAACACTTCTTCATCCATTGGGTATTCAGCTACAGCTATTGCACGGGGAAAGGGAGTAACAGAAGAACAACTAAATGATATTATTTCCTTATTTGGTACTATTGGAACAACAACTATCATCCAGGAAAAGGATATGCATACGGTGACAGGACTTTCTGGTAGTGGTCCAGCGTACATCTATTATTTAGCAGAGGCAATGGAAGAAGCGGCCGTTAAATCGGGTCTTGATAAGGACGTCGCGAATGAATTAATTATGCAGACAATCATTGGTGCAGGGGAAATGCTAAAACGGTCTGGCGAATCAGCTGAAGTTTTACGGAAGAAAATCACCAGTCCTAATGGTACCACACAGGCAGGACTGGAAACCCTTGAACAGTATAACTTCCAAAATGCTATTAAGGACTGTGTGAAAAGTGCACGGGAACGTTCGATTGAACTTGGAGAAAATAAAAAGAGGTAGCACCATCTCGGGTGAGTTACCTCTTTCTCTATATTAGCGGGGACTATTTCTCATTTTTTTATTAGCTCTCTCGTTTTCCACTTTCTAGACTGTTGTATAAAATGGCCGACCTTTTCCAGAATTGGTTCAACGGATTGTTCTTCTTTTATTAAATCATAGTCGGAAATTTTGATTCGCAAAATAGGACAGGAATTAAAGTTATTAATCCAATTTTCATATCGTGTATACATTTCTTCCCAGTAACTTAATGGTGTGTTTTTCTCCATCTCGCGGCCGCGAACTTTGATGCGTTCCAATACTTCGTCAAGTGTTCCTTCTAAATAAATTAATAAGTCCGGATGCGGGAAATATGGAGTCATGACCATTGCCTCGAATAAATTGGTGTATGTTTCGTAATCAATCTTTGACATCGTGCCATTCTCGTAATGCATCTTAGCAAAGATTCCTGTGTCTTCATAAATGGAGCGATCCTGAATAAATCCACCGCCATATTCAAATATTTTCTTTTGTTCTTTAAACCGTTCCGCTAAAAAATATATTTGCAGATGGAAGCTCCAGCGTTCAAAGTCAGCATAGAAGTTCTCCAAGTATGGATTGGCCTCCACCTTTTCAAAGGATGTTTTAAAATTCAAGGCGTTTGCCAGTGCTTTTGTCATTGTTGATTTACCCACACCGACCGTTCCAGCAATGGTAATAATACTGTCGTTTGGTATGTGGTACTTTTCTCGTAAATTCATAGTAGTTTTCCCCTTCATCGTTTCGCGGTTTCCTTATGGTTATTTAGGTGGCTCTCCACTTGTTTAATTATCTTATTTAGATCTTCCTGCTGCTTCACAAAGTCCATTTCATCACCATTGATCCGGATAACAGGAATATCTGGATGCAGTGCTTCAAATTGGTTCATATAATCCTCGTAGTCAGCAGCTAATTGTGCAAGGTAGGATGGTTTAATATTTTGTTCAATTTCCCGTCCACGTTGTTTTATTCGTGATAAAACAGTATCAAGACTTGCGTGTAAATAAATCATCATGTTGGGAACTGGCATGTCTTTTGTTAGAATATGGTATATTTGCTCGTACTTATCGAATTTATCCTGCTGTAAGGTACGCTTTGCAAAAATCATGTTTTTTGATATATGATAATCAGCAATAACTGCTTTATGTTCATTTAAATATTTTTTTTCAATGTCCTCTAATTGTTTAAATCGATTGCATAAAAAGAACATTTCAGTTTGGAAACTCCACTCGTCAATGTCATCGTAAAATTTGCCGAGAAACGGGTTTTCTTCAACAATTTCTTTTAACAAATGAAAATCAAAATGGACAGATAGTTTCTTTGCTAGAGATGTTTTTCCTATGCCGATCGGCCCTTCGATGGCAATGAACGGAACCTCTGCCATGTGTATTCCCCCATTCAATACAGATGTTCTTATATTTTAGCATAACATAAGGGTCTATTCCATATTTGATAGGTATGTCTTTTCATCTGAGCAACAATTTTGTATAATAGATGTTGGCACTTAAAAAATTTCATATTTGCCCCCGTAGCTCAGGGGATAGAGCATTAGTTTCCTAAACTATGTGTCGCAGGTTCGAATCCTGCCGGGGGCACTTACTAAAACCTTTACATTGCTAACCATTGCGGTGTAAGGGTTTTTCTTTTTCTTTTTACTTTTACAGGTGAATTACTTTAAAAATCGGACGTGATGTTCTAAAATAGAAAACAGTTACCTAAATAGTTTAACTATTTTCAATTGCGTGTTTGCAATCGATTTCAAAAAAAGATGATGGGGTGATTGGGTGGAAACGCAGCACATACCTGCACAAAAGGGTAATTATAACTTAGATGACTATGATAAAAAACGTGATGGATTCTCATGGGATGAAATTAAAAAGAACTTTAGCTGGAATGAAACTGGTAAAGTGAATATTGCATACGAGGCAATTGATCGTCATGCGGAAAATCCTGATAAAAAGGATAAGGTGGCGTTACTGTATTCATCGCCAGATCGTGAAGAAGAGTTAACATTTGATGATATACGAAAAGCCAGTAATCAATTTGCGAATGTATTAAAAAAATATGATGTGAATAAAGGGGATCGTGTCTTTTTATTCCTGCCGCGTACACCAGAGTTTTATGTAACATTCTTTGGGATTTTAAAAACAGGGGCAATTGCGGGACCATTATTCGAGGCGTTTATGGAGCAGGCAGTTCGTGACCGTTTGCAGGATAGTGAAGCAAAAATGCTTATTACTACTCCTGAACTACTAGAACGCGTTCCACAGGATGATTTACCAGACTTAGAAAAGATTGTTCTTATTGGTGACTCAAACGAAACAGGAGATAAATACATTGATTATACGGAAGAAATGAAGAATGCCTCCACAGACTTTGACATCGAATGGGTTGATTTAGAGGATGGCATGGTACTTCATTATACATCTGGGTCAACTGGTAAGCCTAAAGGTGTTTATCATGTACACAATGCGATGATTCAGCATTATGCAACAGGTAAATGGGTTGCGGACCTGAAAGAGGATGATGTTTACTGGTGTACGGCTGATCCTGGCTGGGTAACCGGAACAAGTTATGGGGTATTTGCTCCATGGTTAATCGGTGTAACAAACGTTATCAGGGGCGGTCGATTCAGTCCAGATGATTGGTATGGAACAATCGATAAAAATAATGTAACTGTCTGGTATACAGCGCCGACAGCATTACGGAAATTAGTGAGTGCTGGTGAGGAAAAAGTGAATGACCATGACTTTTCATCACTGCGCCACATCATGAGTGTTGGAGAGCCGCTCAATCCAGAGGTAATTACCTGGGGATTAAAAGCATTTAATATGCGGATCCATGATACTTGGTGGATGACAGAAACAGGTGCGATGTTAATTGTTAATATTCCTTCGATGGAAATGCGTCCAGGTTCAATGGGGAAACCAATCCCGGGAGTAGAAGCAGCAATTGTTGACAATGAAGGCAATGAACTGCCTCCAAATCAAATGGGTAACCTCGCTATTAAAGAAGGATGGCCATCTATGATGCGCAAAATTTGGAATAACCCAAGCAAATTTGAGAGTTATTTTGTTAACGGCTGGTATGTATCAGGTGACAGTGCGTACATGGATGAAGATGGTTACTTCTGGTTCCAAGGCCGTCTGGATGATGTAATAAATACATCCGGTGAACGTGTAGGACCATTTGAAGTGGAAAGCAAATTAATTGAACACCCAGCTGTAGCAGAAGCTGGGGTAATCGGTAAGCCCGATCCAGAGCGCGGTGAAATTATTAAAGCGTTTATTACATTAAACGACGGCTACAAAGAATCGAATGAACTGCTTGAGGAAATCCGTCAGTTTATCAAAACAGGTTTAAGTGCCCATGCGGCACCTCGTGAGCTGGAAGTAAAGGATTCTATTCCAAAAACACGAAGCGGAAAAATCATGCGCCGACTGCTAAAGTCCTGGGAGCTCGGATTGCCAACAGGCGACACATCTACTTTAGAAGAATAGTATAAAATATAAAGAGGCTGGGGACATATAGAAAAAGAGTAATCCAAAATAAGAATATGCTGTTGATTAGCGGAGGAAACATACGTAGACTCCTGCGGGAGGAAGGGCATAGGTGAGACCCCACAGTTCGCTAGCACGAGGGGGCTCACCAGCCTCCCGCGGAAAGCGACGTATGTTTCCGGAGCGGCTATATGCACCATTTTCCGGTTCATTCGGATTTTCTTTACTTACGTTCTAGCCTCTTTTAAAATAGGAATGTTTTATATTTCAATGAAGGGGAAGACTCATCTATGTATCAACTTCAAAAGGAGCGGATAATGATGAGTAAAACAATAGCATGTGTTATAACAGATAAATTTGAAGACGTGGAATATACTGATCCAGCAAAGGCGTTTAAGGAAGCCGGTCATAAGGTCGTTACCATTGAAAAGGAAAAAGGCAACAAAGTAACTGGTAAAAATGGCGAAGCAACAGTAACCATTGATGAATCCATTGATGATGTAAATCCTGATAACTTTGATGCTCTATTCATTCCGGGCGGTTTTTCTCCGGATCAGCTACGTGCGGATGAACGGTTTGTAGCATTTGCCAAACACTTTATGGATGTGAAAAAGCCAGTATTTGCAATTTGTCATGGACCACAGTTATTAATTACTGCGAAAACACTGGAAGGCAGAAAAGCAACTGGTTTTAAATCAATTCAAGTAGATATGGACTACGCGGGTGCTAATGTTCAAGACGAGGAAGTTGTCGTCTGTGACAATCAGTTAGTAACAAGTCGTCAGCCAGATGATATTCCAGCATTTAACCGTGAAGCATTAAACTTATTGAAATAATGCAAAAAGGCCGTGTGAACGAATTTAGGTTCACACGGCCTATTTTATCACTATTCTTTTTTAGTAATGTTAAAATTGGCCTGTAGCAATAACCAATTTTGCGGAAATGCCAATCCAAGCTTCCAGTAACTAATGCCAAGTAAATTCAATTCTTTAATCAAATTAAATTTTGCCTGGATGGATCTTGCGTCTTCAGACCACACTTCATGCTCATTGCCTTGTGCATCGTAATAGTTGAAATGTGGTGCTTGTGCCTCCTGGTCGTATTCAATGGCAACATTTTGCTTGCGTGCTAGGGCGATTGTCTGTTGCGGGCTAAGAGCTTTTGCCATTTCTCCTCCCTCTACATATGGCAGTGTCCAGTCATAACCATATAAATTCTGACCTAGTAGAATCTTGTCAGAGGGCATTACAGACAAGGCAAATTCAACAACCTCACGGACTTTATTAATTGGCGAAACAGCTAATGGCGGTCCTCCACTGTAACCCCATTCATAGGTCATCAATACAACGAAGTCAACGATTTCCCCGTGTGCTGCATAATCATGGGCTTCATACCATGCCCCGGTCTGCGATGCACTAGTCTTCGGTGCAAGTGCAGTAGATAGAAGTAATCCGGCCTGTGATAACCGTTCTTTTGCTTTTCTTAAAAAGCTGTTATAAGCTTCACGGTCATCAGGTGGTAAAAATTCAAAATCAAAATGCACATCTGTAAAGCCAACTGTAGTTGCAATGTTAACGATGTTATCCAGCAGTTTGTTCTGAACAGCCTGAACCGTTAAAATGATATGACCGAGCTCTGCACTGAATGCACCATTTTCCAGATTGGTAACGGTAAGCATCAATGCTGTATTGTTATTGTCAGCAATAGTTTTGAAATCATCAAGCGGCGGCGCTTCTAAGCTCCCGTCACGATTGACGGTATAGCTGAAAGGTGTTAAATATGTTAGTAAAGGCGATATTTTTCTAGCGGCAGTTTCCAGTGTACTGGATACGGTGTCTCCATATGGTTCAATGTAGGCATTCGATACGATAGGCGGTTCTGGCTGTGGCGGGATATATAATCGGAATCCAACAGGCAGCTGGTTGTTAACAGGAATATTATTAATCCGGGCAAGTTCTTGAAGGGGTATATTAAACCTATTTGCAATAGAAGTTAGGCTGTCCCCGCTTTGGACAAAGTAAAATTGTCCATAAATTGGTATTACAAGGCTCTGCCCAATTACAAGTGATCCGGGGGCCTCTAATTCGTTAGCGTTAATGATTGTTTCCATAGGCGTGTTATATGTATTTGCTATATTAAAAATGGTATCCCCTTGTTTGACTACGTGAATCTGCATAAGAAAACCCTCCTCTAACCGATGTCTATTAACATAGTATGAGTTGGGTTTAAGATATATGATTTAAATAGCGTCGGTTTTTGCATCCATAACGGAGCGCATTAAGTACAAAGCGTATTCATTCCCCTGTTCTTCATTCGAAGCTGTACAATTTTCGGGGACTTCAAGAGAATATTCGTACATATAAGCATCTTTGGCTGTAAATAAAATACATATGTCACCAGCAATACCCGCTAAGATGAGGTTAGTTTTTCCAAGTTCTAACAGTAAAGACTGTAAAGGAGTTTGAAAGAAAGCAGAGTGCTTTGGTTTAATTAGGAAGTAATCGTTCTGATCAGGCTTCACTTCAGTGATTATTTCTTGACTTTTATCATTCATACATTGGTCAATAATCTTATGATAATCTGCTTGCCATAGCCCATAATGATCATTTACGTAAATGACTGGGATATTATTTTCCCTAGCATGGTTTTTAAGTTTTTTTAAATGGGGTAAGATTTCTTTTGTATGCTTCAGAAGTTTTTCACCACGTTCAAAATTAAAGTCATTAATTAAATCAATAAAAACAACAGCTGTATCTTGCAGAGATTTTTCCATAAAAAAACTCCTTCTTTGTAATCTATAAAAAATTTATCTATTCTATTCTTATCCTAAACCCAATTTTTAAAACTTTTTAACACGTAAGACATGATTAAGAATTTCTAAGGGAGGTGTCATTTTGTGGATGAGGTATTTATGCAAGAAGCGATTAACCAAGCAATGCTGGCAAAAGAAAAAAATGAGGTACCTATTGGCGCGGTCATTGTTTTTCAGAACAAAGTAATTGCAACGGGTCACAATATCCGTGAGACAGTACAATCAACGCTGTCCCATGCTGAACTCATTGCAATTCAGGAGGCGAATCGAAAAATTGGGAGCTGGCGATTAGAAGATTGTACTCTGTATGTCACGTTAGAACCTTGTCCAATGTGTGCTGGCGCCATCATCCAATCCAGAATTAAACGGGTTGTTTTTGGTGCTTTTGATCCTAAGGCGGGATGTGCGGGTTCTTTAATGAATTTGCTGGATGACAGCCGGTTTAATCATTTGGTAGAACTGAAAAGTGGTGTAATGGAGAAAGAATGCAGCCAACTGTTAAGCCGTTTTTTCCGGGAACTGCGGGCGAAAAGGAAAAAAGGTGATTGCTAAATTTCTCCTTTTGGTTTTCTATTGCATTCTTCGTATAAAATCGTTATAATAAAACATGCCGTGCTAAGTGGGGAGGTAGCGGTGCCCTGTACTCGCAATCCGCTATAGCGAGACCGAATTCCTATCTGAGGTATGACGACTTTATGGTCTGCCGTAAGGAATTGGTGTTGACGCTTAGGTCCTGCGCAATAGAAACTCATGAATTCTGTCAGGTCCGGAAGGAAGCAGCAGTAAGTGATCATTTCTGTGTGCCGCAGGGAAGCCTAGGCCGAGCCATGAACTTGCGTTACGCATAGGGTTGCCATATCGATGGTAGGTGCACGGTATTACATAAAGAATAAAGCCTTTGTCAGATGTACCTGGCAAAGGCTTTTTTACACTTAAAGGTCTAAGTATAAAAATTAGCCATTAGGGCCACTAAACATGATTTTTGGTTACATCGCAAGAATAGCCAAGGTTTTCTAACATATGATTCGAATAATTAATCGCAATGGTTCACATTCACCCCCAAATTCGGGTATAATTAGATTGAAATAATAAAGGGGAACAGCCATTATGAGCTATCAAGCATTATATCGTGTATGGCGTCCGCGGAGCTTTACGGATGTCGTGGGACAATCACATATAACACGCACATTGCAAAATGCAATTGAACAGGAAAAGTTTTCGCATGCATATTTATTTTCAGGCCCGCGTGGTACTGGAAAGACAAGTGCTGCCAAAATTTTTGCCAAGACAATTAATTGTGAAAAAGCGCCAGTTCGTGAACCATGCAATGAATGTGCATCATGCCGTGGAATACAGGACGGTTCGATTTCGGACATTATTGAAATGGATGCTGCGTCACATACGAGTGTTGAGGATATCCGAGAAATACGTGACAAGGTGAAATATGCATCAAGTGTCGTTCCCTACAAGGTGTACATTATTGATGAAGTTCATATGATCTCTGTTAACGCTTTTAACGCGCTTTTAAAAACATTGGAAGAGCCGCCTAAACATGTCGTATTTATTTTGGCGACAACTGAACCGCATAAAATCCCGTTAACAATTATTTCCCGTTGTCAGCGCTTTGATTTTAAACCAATTACGAGTCAGGCAATTGTGGAAAGAATGCGTGCGATTATGGAACAGGAAGAAATAACTGTATCACCTGAGGCACTTGAAACAGTGGCATTGGCTGCTGAAGGTGGAATGCGTGATGCTTTAAGTATTCTAGATCAGGCTATATCATACAGCGGGGACCAAGTTACATTACAGGACGTGCTTGCTGTCACAGGTGGCGTTTCACAACAAGTTCTTACAGATATTGTACAAGAAATGTTTGAGCATAATGTTCAGGGTGCGTTGAAGCTGCTCGATGACATTATTCAAAATGGAAAAGACCCAGGCAGGTTTGTATTTGATCTTATTTATTTTCTGCGCGATTTGCTGCTCTATCAAAGCGCTCCGTCGCTGGAAGGAATTCTAGAGCGTGCCATGATCGATGAACGGTTTAAGGAACTTTCCCGTCTTGTCACTGTTGACTGGATTCAGCATGCAATCATGGAGTTGAATCAATGCCAGCAGGAAATTAAATGGAGTAATAGCCCGAAAGTATTTATTGAAATTGCCATTTTAAGTCTTTCTGCAAACGAAAGTAACCAAGCTGCCGACGAGAAGCCTGTGAATCCAGTGGTTAATGATGAATCGCTGCAAAAATTGGCAAATAAAGTGGATATGCTAGAAAAAGAGCTAGAGAAATGGAAGGGCCAGGCACCGGCAGCTAATTCTGCCCCGCCAAGAGAATCAAGGCGAACCAAACCTCGCGCCTCAAAAAATAGCTACAAAACGCCGTACGAAAAAATTCGTAATGTTTTGCGGGAAGCTGAGAAATCTTCCTTAAAACAAGTTCAGTCACAATGGGGATCTTTTTTAAGTTCATTAAAGACGGCAAATGCGCCCGCCCATGCGACAATCCAGGATAGTAAACCTGCTGCAGCGTCTGATAAAGCACTAGTTGTTGCATTTAAATATGAAATACATTGCTCCTTATTTTTAGATAATCAGGAGACAGTTGAAGCTGTTTTAGCAAAGTCAATTGGTAAGGAACTAACCATTATTCCTATCCCAGAAAATAATTGGCAGGAATTGCGAAATGAATATGTAAACAAACAGGAAACAACAACTAACCAACAGGAAGAAACATCAGATCCACTTATTGAAGAAGCAAGAAAGCTTGTTGGAGACGACCTGTTAGAAATTCATGATTAAAAGAAAAGCGGAGGCGACTGGTTAGTGGCGTACAAATAGATAGGACTGTGAAGGTGCGTCGAACTTTACGCACATTCATCAGGACTAACTATTTGCTAGCCGCTAGGAGCCGCAGCTGGACAAAGAAAAGCGAAGGCGACTGGTTAGAAGCGGACGCATAAGCAAGGGACCGAAGAACGCAAGGGTTTAAGCGTTCGGAGTGTCCATTGCTTATGATGGCAGCTTATAGGAGCGGCAGCTGGACAATCAAAACGTATATATTTTCGGGATCAGCGGTTATATTTGAATAATAGCCGATATATTATAAAATTGGTTGATATAAGAACATACTATTTATAGTTGCGGGCAGTACAATACGCCTGATACTAATTTCAAGGAGGAATAACAATGAAGGGTAACATGGGAAATATGATGAAACAAATGCAGAAAATGCAAAAGAAAATGATGGCAGCTCAGGATGAATTACATGAGATGACATTTGAAGCCACAGCTGGCGGTGGAATGGTTACTGTATCTGCTAACGGTAAAAAAGAAATCACGGATGTACAGATTAAGGAGGAAGTTGTGGATCCGGATGACTTGGAAATGCTTCAGGATTTAATCTTAGCCGCAACAAACGATGTATTGAAGCAAATTGAAGATAAAACAAATGATACTATGGGACAATTCACAAAAGGAATGAATTTACCTGGAGGAATGTTCTAGGAGGCACGTTGATGTATTATCCAGAACCGATTTCCAAACTGATTGACAGTTTCACAAAATTGCCAGGGATCGGACCGAAAACTGCAGTCCGGCTGGCTTTTTTTGTTATTAATATGAAGGATGATGATGTACTTAATTTCGCGAATGCCTTGGTAAATGCCAAGCGCGAACTTACCCATTGTTCGATATGCGGGCATATTACAGATCAGGATCCATGTTCGATTTGTCAGGATAACACACGCGATCAGTCGATTATTTGTGTAGTGCAGGATCCAAAGGATGTAATCGCGATGGAAAAAATGAAGGAATTTAGAGGGAAGTATCATGTGCTCCATGGTGCTATTTCACCTATGGATGGTATTGGGCCAGAGGATATAAATGTACCTGATTTAATTAAACGTCTAAAGGACGAAGATGTAGAAGAATTAATTCTGGCTACAAACCCAAACATCGAGGGAGAAGCAACTGCGATGTATATTTCACGTTTAGTCAGGCCGTCGGGCATTCGCACAACAAGAATTGCCCATGGATTACCAGTTGGCGGTGATTTGGAATATGCGGACGAAGTAACTCTATCTAAGGCGTTAGAGGGACGAAGAGAACTGTAGAAGTTAGGTGAAAGCATGGGGAGAAAAATAAAAAAAAGATATGTTGATGAGGAATTGCTTGATACAATTTTTGTTCTTGAACGAGAATGGAAAAGTATCGAATCAATCGTTGAAAAAAGTATCGAGCCAACAACAACGGCAGTATATAAAGAAAAATTTGCACAGGCAAAATATTTATTTTTACTGCGGGAAGCAAGACATCGTAAAATAAGTGCTATTCGCTATGATTAATTATAACAATTTGGTCTTTTTCCTTGTTTCTTTTCATATGTAGTAAAAAGGGGACAAGGGAAGGAGTAGGTTTGTTATGAGTTCGACAATCATTATTTCAATATTGGTTGGATTAATTGTGCTGGTTTTATTCGTAGGTGCCCCGGTTAAGCCCATGCGATTTCTTGGGCAGGGTATAGTGAAATTAGCTATTGGTGTATTGTTTTTATTCTTTTTGAATGTTTTTGGTGGGGCAATCGGCCTTCACGTACCTATCAATCTCTTTACCACAGCAATTGCGGGCTTTTTAGGTATATTTGGTCTGGCCTCCCTTACAGCCATTCAAATTTTTCTAATTGTGTAGTACAGACACTTTTTTTAAAGTTTCCTCATATACTTTAACGTAGCAAGTTTCATTGTTTAAAAGAATTCATGTATATAATTCGTTAGATTAGGAGAGACTAAACTAACGGAGGTGGGGAAATGAAAACAACAACAATTGCAAAGGAATGCTGTGGCATTTGCGAGGAAGAAAAAGAAAGAGGAATTCATTTATACACACTATTTATCTGTTGTGAGTGTGAACAAAATATTATTCACACGGAGCCGAGAGAAGAAAAGTACAATTATTATTTACAAAAATTAAAGAATATGAATCAACCAAGGTTATATTCATAGAAAATGCTTAGGCTTTTGCGATGTTCTTGCAAAGGCTTTTTTTGTGGTTAAAAAATATGTCCAGCGCTTCCGCTTTTCTAATAATGGTTTTTTTTAGGCTATATTGGTAACCTAATTAATAAGAATGAGGCAATTTGGCACAATATGACAGTGGATAAAAATTATTTTGCAGCTAGGAAGGAGCAGAATATGAAGGAATTTTTCAAGCTATTAAAAAAGGGCAGTAGATCTGCTTTATGGGCAACTGTCATGAACGCGATTATAGCCATTATTAAAGGTATTACCTATTTTGTTACAGGTAATGTGGCGATGTTTGCGGAAATGATGCATAGCATAGGGGATACTGCCAATCAATTTTTTGTATTTACTGGATCGGCTTTGAGTAAAAAGGCACCAACTGACCGTTTTCCCGGGGGCTTCGCACGGTTGGTCAACTTGGTTTTACTTGGTGCTGTATTAATTGTTGGAATCCTTGCTTATGAAACGATAAAAGAAGGCATCATTCATATTATTGATCCATTGGAATCGGGGTCATGGATGTGGCTAAATATAGCGGTACTTGGGGTGGCGGCAATATTGGAAGGTATCGTTTTAGTAAAAGCAATGAAAGAAATAACGGATGATAAGTCGGATGGAGATATAAAAGGATTTAAAATCATTTCGGAAAGTTTCAAACATGTACGGGAAGCGAAGCCTGCAACTAAACTTGTGTTCCTGGAAGACATGGTTGCGACTAGTGGTGCTATTATTGCTATTATTGCAATCCTTATTGGAACATACACGCCATTTGGTGAAGCGGAAGGTTATGCTTCCGTTATCATCGGTCTGATGTTGTTTTTCGTGGTAGGACGTGTGTTCCTTGACAACGCTGCTGGGGTATTAGGTGTTTCGGACGAGAAAATGGAAGATAAGATTGGGGAACTGGTTATTGAAGACCCGCATGTTAAGGATATCCAGGATTTGATGGTAATCAAAGAGGGTGAGGAATTACATGTAGAATTAAAGATAGAGCTTGACCCATCAATGACGGTTGCTGAGGCGGATGATATCCGCGACAGTATTGAAGAAAGAATTTTAGAGGAAAAAGGTGTAACAGAGGTTATTATTGAATTTGATGAAGATGATAACGTGCCACACTGGAAAAGGACAGATAAAGATAAGGAAACGCCTGAATAGGGAATACGGGGGATGAAGATGGAATATGATTACACTGAAACACCGTTATATACAAAATTAGTTACCTTTAAAAATAATAAACCGATTTCGTTTCATGTTCCAGGGCATAAACATGGATCATTGTTTCCACCCTATGCAAAAGATGTTTATGCAGATGTTTTGTCCATTGATGCAACCGAGCTTACTGGATTGGACGATTTACACGCACCGGATGGGGTAATTCACCAGGCAGAATTACTTGCGGCTGATTATTTCAAATCTGATTACACATTTTTTTTAGTGGGGGGCAGTACAGCTGGGAATTTAGCGATGATCCTTTCTAGCTGTTCCCTTGGCGATAAACTAATCGTCCAGCGGAATTGTCATAAATCAGTAATGAATGGGCTCGAGTTATCTGGCGCTCGTCCGATATTTGTCGCTCCAGAATATGATGAAACAGTTGATCGTTACACTGCTCCGAAGATTGAATCTATCAAACAAGCAATTGATTCGCATCCCGATGCAAAAGGGTTGGTTTTAACCTATCCCGATTATTTTGGAAAAACATTCGATATGAAGACAATAATTGATTATGCGCATCAACATGGAATCCCGGTATTAGTTGACGAAGCACATGGTGTTCATTTTTCGTTGGGAGCTCCTTTTCCGCCGTCTTCCTTGGAGTTAGGAGCAGACCTTGTCGTTCAATCTGCACATAAAATGGCTCCAAGTATGACCATGAGTTCCTATCTACATATGAGGACCAATGCAGTTTCAACGCATCGGGTCAGGCATTTTTTACAAATAATCCAGTCCAGCAGCCCTTCGTATCCATTAATGGCATCCCTTGACATTGCCAGGTCTTTTTTGGCTCGGCTAAAGAGGGAAGGTGTGGAGGGTATTCTTGAGAGTGTACGTCAGGTAAGGTCTATTCTGACTGCTGGCAACCTATGGAGCGTTTTACCTGAAACAGAAAAGGATGATCCTTTAAAAATAACATTGCAAGTGCAAGCTGGAATGTCCGGATTCACTGTTGCAAAGGCATTTGAAAAGAATCGTATCTATCCTGAATTGGCAACACATAATCAGGTTTTATTTGTTCACGGACTTGCGGCATTCCAGGAAAAAGATCAATTGAATGTATCAGTAAAAAGAATATCGGAACAATTAAAAATGATGGACAAGCATGCTACAATAGATATAGGAAAGCTATTTCCTAGACCCATTGATGAACTGTCAATGGATTATCAGCAAATGAATAAGCGAAAGGCAATTCGAGTTTCTGTTGAAAAGGCAATTGGGGAAGTTGCAGCTGATTCAATTATTCCATATCCTCCAGGTGTTCCAATACTGATAAAAGGGGAGCGGATAACAGTGGACCATATCGTTTTACTGACAGAACTTATGGAACAAGGCGCTAACATCCAAACAGACGATATTGCTAAAGGAATATATATATATAAAGGAGATAACCCCTTGTGAGTGGATACTTTATAACACTTGAAGGTGGAGATGGCGCTGGCAAGACATCCATTCTTCAATTATTAGAACAGACATTAGTAGAAAAAGGCTATAGTGTCTTAGCAACAAGAGAACCAGGTGGAATCGAAATTGCTGAGAAAATCAGACATATTATTTTGGATAAAGAGCATACCGCAATGGATCCTCGAACAGAGGCGTTGTTATATGCAGCAGCAAGAAGGCAGCATTTAATGGAGAAAGTGTTACCCGCACTGGAACAAGGAAAAATTGTATTGTGTGATCGGTTCATTGACAGCAGTTTGGCTTATCAGGGATATGCAAGGGGACTTGGAATCGATCAGGTATTCACAATCAATCAATTCGCTATTCAAAATTGTATGCCTGATTTAACTTTATTTTTTAATATTGAACCAAAAAAGGGATTAGAGCGGATTATCGCGAATAAAGATAGAGAGAAGAACCGTTTAGATTTAGAGGATCTGCATTTTCATGAACAGGTGTATGAAGCCTATCTCCTGCTTGTGAAAAAGTTTCCGGAACGTATTCAGGTCATTGATGCAGAATTACCACTAGAACAGGTTAAAATAGAAGTAATGAAAAAGATTGATCATTTTATATCTAAACTATAAGAAAAAAGGGAGGGTTATGTGATGAAATTAATTATTGCGGTTGTACAGGATAAGGATTCCAACCGATTGGTGGATGCTTTAGGTGATGAGAACTTTAAAACGACGAAGCTTGCTACAACTGGAGGTTTCCTAAAAGAAGGAAATACGACTTTAATGATTGGTTGTCAGGATGAATATTTGGATGAAGCACTGGATATTATCCGTGATAACTGCTCACAGCGTGAACAAATGGTAGCACCAATTTCTCCAATGGGCGGTAATGCCGATTCGTATATCCCAAAACCAGTGCAAGTTGAAGTCGGCGGTGCAACTGTATTTATATTACCAATCGAATCATTCTTCCAATTTTAAAAAGAAAAACGGCAGCTTCTAGAAGCCGCAGCTGGACAAAGTTTGTATATCTAAAAGATTAAGGACGGAAATATATGAAGACATGGTCTGAAATAGCTGACATTCAACCATTAGCAAGTAAAATCATGACAAATAGTATTCAAAAAAACCGCATTTCTCATGCCTACCTTATTCATGGTGAACGAGGTACTGGCAAGGAGGCGATTGCACGTTTACTTGCAAAGGTATTGTTTTGTGAAAATAGAATAGACGTCAATCCCTGTGGCAATTGCCTGGCATGTAAACGGATTGATTCGGGTAATCATCCAGATGTACATTGGATTGAGCCAGATGGCCTTTCCATTAAAAAAGAACAAATTGATCAATTACAAAAGGAATTCAAATATAGTGGGGTTGAGTCCAGCCGTAAAGTTTATGTTATTAAAGACGCAGATACTTTAACTACCAATGCCGCAAACCGCATTTTGAAATTTCTGGAGGAACCAAGTCTGGATACAACTGCAATTATGCTTACGGAAAACAGTCAATCTATTTTATCGACTATTCGTTCCCGCTGTCAGATTCTTGATTTGCGTCCATTAAATCCAATGCAATTTCATAAACAATTACTGGAAGCTGGTGTTTCCGAGGACAATGCTGCCTTAGTGGGTGCTATTACCAATAATTTGGACGAAGCAATTGCTCTGAATGCGGATGAGTGGTTTGCACAGGCGCGAAAATTAGTGGTACAATTGATAGAAATGTTTATCGTGAAACCTGAAGAAGTATATTTATATATTCATAATCAGTGGTTAGTCCACTTCAAGGAACGGGACCAGCTGGATCAAGGCCTTGACTTGTTACTATTAGCATTCAAGGATATCCTTTATTTCCATCTTGAGTATCAATCTCTAATCCTGTATCGTAAACAGGATTCGGGTCTTGAAAAAGCGGCATTGTATTTCCCAAAAATGAAGTTACTGACAATCTTAGAAAACATTCTTCAGGCAAAACGAAAGTTGAAGCAAAATGTCCATCCTTCATTGGTTATGGAACAGCTTACACTTCATATACAGAGGTGATTTAATTGATCGAAGTTATTGGTGTCCGTTTTAAAAAGGCGGGTAAAATATATTACTTCGACCCGGGAGATCACGATATAACCTTAGATGGCTATGTCATCGTGGAAACGGTTCGAGGTATCGAGTTTGGCAAGGTTGTTATCACAAGCAAACATGTGGACGAAGAGGATGTTGTTCTTCCACTTAAAAAAGTCATTCGTCTGGCAGATGAAAAGGATAAAATGACAGTAGTTGAAAATCAACAACAATCTGAAACTGCATTTCAAACATGTGCGGATAAGATTATTGAACATAAATTAGATATGAATCTAGTAGAGGTAGAATATACATTTGACCGAAATAAAATTATCTTTTACTTTACTGCTGATGGACGGGTAGATTTTCGTAATTTGGTAAAGGATTTGGCAGCTTTATTTAAAACAAGAATAGAACTGCGTCAAATTGGTGTCCGTGATGAGGCAAAAATGCTTGGGGGAATCGGTCCATGCGGGCGTATGCTTTGCTGTTCAACATTTTTAGGCGATTTTGAACCAGTTTCTATTAAAATGGCCAAAGACCAGAATTTATCCCTGAACCCAGCAAAAATTTCTGGGTTATGTGGTCGATTGATGTGCTGCTTGAAATATGAAAATGATGAATACGAAACGGCAAAACGCAAACTTCCCGATTTATATGAAAAGGTAACAACACCATTTGGCAGGGGAAAAGTAGTAGGGATGAACATCCTTGAACGCGTTGTCCAAATCGAACTTCCTGAAAAAGAGCGGGTAATCGAGTATACATTAGATGAGTTAATCGATGAAGGAATAATTAAAGCGCAAGCCACAGAATAGTGGGGTGAATGGTGGCGTGAATAGGCGAGAAGTGTTTGAACAGGTATCCGATATGGAAAAGCGAATAGGCGAACTTTATGAGCAGCTTGGTGATTTAAAGGATCATCTAGGGAATTTGCTCGAAGAAAATCATCGATTAGCAATGGAAAACCATCATCTACGCAATCGCTTAGAGGAAAATGAAACTAGCGATGAAGAAAAAAGGAATGACCAGGCCACTAATGAAATACCTGGTGAAGGGTATGATAACTTAGCAAGGCTTTATGAAGAAGGTTTTCATATCTGCAATGTTCACTTTGGAAGTCCAAGACAGGATGAAGATTGTCTATTTTGTTTGTTATTTTTAAATAAGAATAAATAAGTTAATCAACCAGCTGTCTCGTTGTCTTAATTTAGGACAAGTAGGGACAGCTTTTCTATACATATGGGAAGGGATTTAAGGAATGGTACAATTATTTGACGATGAACGACTTGATTATTTATTAATAGAAGATGATTTACAAATTATCCAAAGTCCAACTGTTTTCTCTTTTTCGCTTGATGCTGTACTGCTTGCACATTTTACTTTTGTTCCTGTTAAAAAGGGACAACTATTGGATTTGTGCAGTGGAAATGGCGTTGTTCCCCTGCTGTTGTCTAGAAGGTCGCGTGCACATATAACCGGTGTAGAGATTCAGAAGCGGCTTTATGATATGGCTACACGCAGTCTGCAGTTGAATAATCTGCATGATCAAATCACGATGATTCACGGAGATTTAACTAATATGCACGCAGAACTTGGACATAGCAAATTTGATGTTGTAACATGCAACCCACCATATTTTAAAACCCCGGCGACCACTGAACATAATAAAAATGACCATTTAACTATTGCACGCCACGAAGTATATTGTACCTTAGAAGATGTTGTGAAGGCATGCAAGCTCCATGTACGCCCAGGTGGTAAAGTATCAATGGTTCACCGCCCCGGCAGGCTTGTTGACATTCTTACACTGTTTCGTAAATATAAACTTGAACCGAAACGAATGCGGCTTGTGTACCCTAAAAAAGGCCGTGATGCAAATACGTTATTAGTAGAAGGTGTACGGGATGGTAAAACTGATCTTACCATTTTACCCCCATTATATATTTATAATGATGACAATTCGTATACGGCAGAAGCTGAGGAAATTATATATGGGAAAAAATGACCATGTCGTTTATATGTTAAAATGCAATGATTCGACTTTGTATACAGGCTATACAAATGATTTATCAAAGAGATTGCATATGCATGAGTCGGGAAAAGGGGCAAAGTATACACGCGGTCGAGGTCCTTTTCGGGTAGAATATATTCAACGGTTTCCAACAAAAGAAGAAGCTTTAAAGAAAGAATATGCCATTAAACAGCTTTCGAAAAGGAAAAAAGAACACTTAATTTCCACGTATAAACAGGGGGTGCGTCAAGATGAAAACACAAAAGAGCTTTGAATCAACGGAAAAGGGGACAGTATATATAGTGCCAACGCCTATTGGGAATTTGGAAGATATCACCTTCAGGGCATTGAAAGTGATGGAATCAGCATCCTTGATAGCAGCTGAAGACACACGTAATACGAAAAAACTTTTGACTCACTTTGATATCCACACTCAATTGATTAGCTACCATGATCATAATAAGGAATCACGTGGCGAACAGCTGTTGGAACGATTGGAAGCAGGTGATTCAATTGCATTTGTAAGTGATGCGGGTATGCCCGGCATTTCTGATCCAGGCTATGAAATGGTACAAGCAGCAGTCAAAGCGGATATTCCAGTAGTAGTTTTGCCAGGGGCTAATGCAGCGGTATGCGCACTCATCGGTTCTGGTTTAGCAACGGATGAATTTTTATTTTATGGCTTTTTGCCAAGAAAAAAGAAGGACAGGCTAAAGGAGTTAGAACGGTTAAAACCAATGCGGCCAAGTTTGTTATTCTATGAATCGCCCTATCGATTAAAGGAGACGGTATCAGCTATTTATGAACAGCTTGGTGATCGGCAAATCACCCTTGCCAGGGAGCTAACGAAGCGGTTTGAGGAGTATATTCGTGGTACTGTTAGTGAAATAATGGAATGGACTAAGCAAACAGAACTAAAAGGTGAGTTTTGCGTTGTTGTGGAAGGTAATAAGGAAGATTCTATTTCAACAGAAGAGTTATGGTGGAGCCACTTATCAGTAGTAGAGCATGTGAATTATTATATGGAAAATGAAAGTAATCCGAGTAAGGATGCTATTAAAAAAGTTGCAACAGAGCGGCAAATGCCAAAGCGGGAAGTTTACCAGCAATATCATATTGAATAGACCGCAGTTGATATAAACTGCGACGTATTCTAATAATCATGTTTGGTGGTCCAACGACCGCTACGGAAAAACACTGCGCTTTCCGTGGGCAGCTGCTGAGCCTCCTCGAGCTTACGCTCTCCGGGGTCTCATCTAGGCTTCTGCTCCCACAGGAGTCTCCGTGTTTTTCCTTCGCTAGGTTTGAGTGCTACTATAATGTCATAAACGATTTCCTCATTCTTCAATAATTATAACTGCGAGCAGTAGTCGCCCCCTAGATGATAGGCATAGGTGGGACCCCGAAAGCATAAGAAGGGTACTGAAAAAGTGGTGGATTTTAAAAATTTAGTTTTTCACCTTTACCTAGCATCTTGAATATACGGAGACTCCTGCGGGAAGTGAGAGATCGGCGAGACCCCGGAGGACGGCAGTCCGAGGAGGCTCGTCACTCGCCCGCGGAAAGCGCAGTATATTCAAGATGCAATGATAGATTCACCTATTTGTGTATTATCTATACCTTTTTCAGTGCCCTCAGCGTAAGCTCGAGGAGGCCATGAAAGCGCAGTGTTTTTTAAGCAGCGGTGACTTATACTCCTATAGTTACGTCGTAGTTTATATATTTTGTGTCAAAAACAACGAAAATGGCCATAAAAAAAGGACTGATAAACCTGATCAGTCCTTCCTAACTAGATAGGAATATGTCTGTTATAAGCTTAAACGATTTTGTATTTCTTTGACTAATTCTTTTGCGCCATCAGGACTAAGAATTAATTTACCATTTGCTAATGATAAATTTTCATCGGAGGTTTCACCAGTGATATGGCATGCCATGCTTGGTTTGTATTTTTTGAATAAGATCTTGTCATTATCGACATAAATTTCCAATGGATCTTTTTCATTGATATCAAGTGTTTTTCTAAGTTCCTTCGGGATAACTACTCGACCAAGTTCATCGACCTTGCGGACAATACCGGTTGATTTCATGTTCTTTCTCCCTTCACGAAGAATAAAAAAGATTTTATATTCGTCAATATTCGACATACTTCTATGCATTATAGTACCAACGTTTTCCATAAGTGTCAATTGCTATTTAGTAAAAATAGAAATAAATGTGAAAACTTGTTTTCAGCAAAATAATTATTAATGATTTTGCACTTAAAGAAAACCATAAAGATTTAAAGGACTTAAGTATAAAAAATCTAAGGATTCACCAATTAGCTTTTTGGCGATAATCCAAGGTTTTTAAAGCAATATATATGATATCGGTTAACCGATATGGAAATCTTATGATAAAATCGCTACAATAGAATTAGTTTTAAAATCGAAACGTGAGGAAATGCAGCAGAAAAGAGGAGGTAGTTCCATGGTAAATGAAAAAAAGACATTTTATATTACAACACCAATCTATTACCCAAGTGGTAAATTACATATTGGCCACGCATACTCAACGGTTGCTGGCGATGCAATAGCACGGTATAAGCGGATGCGCGGATATGATGTGATGTACTTAACCGGTACAGATGAACATGGACAGAAAATCCAGCGTAAAGCAGAAGAAAAAGGTGTATCCCCTAAGGAATATGTCGATGACATTGTAGCAGGTATTCAGGGACTTTGGAAAAAGCTTAAAGTGACAAATGATGATTTTATTCGCACGACGGAAGAGCGCCATAAGCAAATTGTTGAGAAAATCTTTACACGGCTGCTCGAGCAGGGCGATATTTATTTAGATCAATATGAAGGCTGGTATTGTACATCGTGTGAAGCTTTTTTCACCGAACGCCAGTTAGAAAATGGGCATTGCCCCGATTGTGGACATTCAGTAGAAAAGGTAAAAGAAGAATCATATTTCTTTAAAATGAGTAAATATGTTGATCGATTGGTACAGTATTATGACGAACATCCTGAATTTATTCAGCCGGAGAGCCGCAAAAATGAAATGCTTAATAATTTTATCAAACCTGGTCTTGAAGATTTGGCGGTTTCACGGACGTCCTTTGACTGGGGTATCAAGGTGCCAAGTGACCCAAAACATGTAATATACGTGTGGATTGATGCATTGAGCAATTATATAACGGCACTAGGATATGGAACAGATCATGATGAGAAGTTCCAAAAATATTGGCCAGCAGACGTGCATCTGATGAGTAAAGAAATTGTCCGATTCCATACCATTTATTGGCCAATAATGTTAATGGCTTTAGATCTGCCATTACCGAAAAAGATTTTTGCCCATGGCTGGATTCTTATGAAGGATGGAAAGATGTCGAAATCAAAGGGAAATGTTGTCGATCCAATCCAGTTGATTGATCGTTATGGACTGGATGCCCTGCGCTATTATTTGCTGCGTGAAGTTCCGTTTGGTTCAGATGGTGTCTTTACACCTGAAGGGTTTGTGCAACGAACCAACTACGACCTGGCAAATGATTTAGGAAACTTGCTGAACCGGACGGTTGCAATGATCGACAAGTATTTTGATGGGGAAATACCAGCATATAAAAAGTCTGAAACAGATACTGATGAGAACCTGGAGAATTTTGTAGAAGAAACGATAAGTCAAGTGGAGAGTTCTCTTGAAAACATGCAATTTTCTGTGGCGCTTGCTGAGTTATGGAAGCTGATAAGTCGAACCAACAAGTATATTGATGAGACGGAGCCATGGATTTTGGCAAAAGATGATGCCAAAAAAGAACGCCTTGGTAATGTGATGGCACATTTAGTCGATTCACTCCGTATTATAGGGGTTATGCTGAAACCATTTTTAACAGAATCCCCCAACGAGATTTTCCGCCAAATTGGTGTTTCTGATGATCGGCTTAAAGAATGGGACAGCATAAATAAACTTGGTCAAATTACAGAAGGATCTCATGTTACGAAGGGCGATCCAATTTTTCCACGATTAGATGTGGAGGAAGAAGTGCAAACCATTAAAGCAATGATGCAAAATCCGACAGAACAAAAGGAAAGACCAGAGCCTGAGCAATCTGAAACAAAAGATTTGATCCTCTATGATGATTTTATGAAACTTGATATGCGTGTAGCGGAGGTCATACGGGCTGAAAAAATGAAAAAGGCTGACAAATTGTTAAAATTACAGCTTGATTTAGGTTCAGAAAAACGTCAAGTAGTATCTGGTCTTGCGGAGCATTATAATCCAGAGGATTTAACTGGGAGAAAGGTTATATGTGTGACTAACCTAAAACCAGTAAAATTGCGCGGTGAAATGTCGGAAGGAATGATCCTTTCTGGTGAGGATGCCGATGGAAAACTGGCACTTGCAACAGTAGAACAAACATTACCAAATGGATCAATTGTAAAATAAAATCGATAAAGGTCTGGCTTTAAGAAGTCAGGCTTTTATGTTGAAAAAGGAAGTGATCACATGTTATTTGATACACATGTCCATTTAAATGCACAGCAATTTGAAGAAGACCGGGAAGAAGTTATTAAGCGCGCGTTTGACGCAGGGGTTACGCAAATGGTAGTTGTCGGATTTGACCGGGAGACTATCCCGCTTGCCATTGAAATAGCCGAACAGCATGAAACAATTTATGCCGCGGTTGGCTGGCATCCGGTTGATGCAATTGATATGACAGAGGATGATCTTCGTTGGATAGAGGAGCTAGCGGCACATCCAAAGGTGGTTGCAATCGGTGAAATGGGACTTGATTACCACTGGGATAAGTCACCAAAGGATGTTCAGAAAGAAGTGTTTAGAAAGCAGATTAAGCTGGCAAAAAAGGTGAACATGCCAATCATCATTCATAACCGTGAAGCAACAGAAGATATTATTGCTATTTTACAAGAGGAGGATGCAAAAGAGATTGGCGGTATCATGCATTGTTATAACGATACGGTTGATTACCTGCAGGTGTGTCTAGATATGAACTTCTACATCTCACTTGGGGGACCGGTGACGTTTAAAAATGCAACCGATCCAAAAGAAGTTGCGGTTGAAGTCCCGCTTGATCGCCTATTGGTCGAAACGGATGCCCCCTTCCTTGCCCCGCATCCCAATCGGGGAAGCGAAATGAACCAAGTTATGTAACATTAGTAGCAGAAAAGATAGCGGAATTACGACAGATGCCTGTTGAGGAATTAAGCAATATTACCACGGAAAATGCACGCAGATTTTTTCAAATTGGTTAAGGATCTGTAATAAAACTAGTTTACCTTAGAAGGCGGGCTCTGGATGCCCGTCTTTTTTTAATTACTGAAAGTCACTGGAATCCTATACATCAAGGGAATTATAGATAAACTGGAGCACAAAATATTACAGGGTTATTATTTGTAACCCAATTGTAAAGAAACCGTAACCCTATATACTTTGACTTAGAATATAACTGTTTATATAATCATAGTCGACTCGACACAGGGGGAGGCAAAAGCATGAAGACCATTTCATCTAAAATGAAGCTGGTTGTTTCAAGTATTGGTGTTTTAGCACTTGTTATTTTTTCTAGTTTACTCATACTGGAAACTGCAAATGCTGAAGTTACTGTGATAAACGACGGAGAAAAAGAAACAGTAAAGACACAGGCGAATACGGTAAATGAGCTTCTTAAAGAAGTAGGTATAGTGGTTGGTCAGCATGATAAAATTTCACATACAAGCGATACGGAAATAACAGACGGCATGAAGATTACATACAAAGACTCAACACATGTAACCGTTGCAATTAACGGTCAGGAAAAAGAATATTATACATTTGCTGATACAATCGGCGAGTTTTTACAGGAAAATCATTTATCGTCCTCGCATGATGATGTATCACATAAACCTGACGAAAAAATAACGGAAGGTTTGACCTTATCAATTGACAAAGCATTCCAAGTAGCAGTGAATGATGGCGGCAATAAGCAGAAGCTCTGGTATACCGGTGGGACAGTACAGCAATTATTAAAATCTAATCATATTTCATTAAACAAACCGGATAGAATGAACGTTGACCTGAACGATCAGGTTTCTGCGAATACACCGATTAAGATTATTCGAGTAAAAAAGGCGGAAGATGTTGTCAAAGAGCCACTTGCATTTAAAACGGAGCGAAAAGAAGACAGTTCGCTTGCTAAAGGTGAGGAGCGGATTATTTCTGAAGGAGAAAATGGAACAGTAGTTAAAACCTACGAAGTAACCAAGGAAAATGGTAAGGAAGTTGGCAGGGAATTAATTGCTGAAGAAATAAAAGAAGAAAGCAAAACAAAGGTAATTGCCATTGGTACTAAGGCGCCTGAACAACGGACAGATTTGGCTACATTAGCAAGTACAACGAAAAGTAATACGGCATTAGAAAAACAGCCAGTAGCAAAGCAAGAACAAGAACCAAATGGGCGGGTTTTACACATGACTGCAAGCGCCTATACGGCAAGCTGTTCCGGGTGTTCAGGATTTACAACAACAGGCATTAACCTGCATGCAAATCCTGGTGCAAATGTTATCGCGGTAGACTCTAGTGTCATCCCGCTAGGTACACATGTTTACATTGAGGGATACGGAGAATATGTGGCTGCTGATACAGGTGGAAATATTCACGGGAATCGCATTGATATACATTTTTCAAACAAAAGTGCTGCGATGGCATTTGGCAGACGTAGTGTAAAAGTTACAATTTTAGACTAAAATATGATAATCATGCTCCTGCCGTGATAAAATGGTAGGAGCATTTTATATTGGAATAGAGGAATCCATTTTGAAAATCAAGGAAATTATCGTTGTCGAAGGACGGGATGATACAGTCAAGATTCATCTTGCTGTTGATGCTGATACGATTGAAACAAATGGATCAGCAATAAACCAAACTACATTAAACCAGATACGGCATGCACAGGAAAAACGCGGTGTGATTGTGTTTACTGACCCGGATTATCCTGGCCAACGTATTCGCAGCATTATTAATGAGCATGTACCTGGCTGTAAGCATGCATTTCTAACACGTGAGCATGCACGATCCAAAAATAATAAAGGTAGTATTGGTATAGAACATGCTTCTATTGCATCCATCCAGAAGGCGCTTGGGGAAGTACATGAATTAACCAACCACCATGAAACTGACATTCATAAAAAGGATTTGCTTAATTACGGTTTAATTGGTGGACCAAGAGCAAGCTATAGAAGGGATAAACTGGGTGAAGCACTACAGATAGGGCATACAAATGGAAAACAGCTGCTTAAACGTTTATCCATGTTCCAAATCACGTACAAGGACTTTGAACAAGCTATTCAGCAAGTTCTGCAGGAGGAAAATAATGACCACTAAATATATTGCAACACCAACACGAACTAAGGAAATATTGACTAAATATAAATTTTTCTTTAAAAAAAGTTTAGGACAAAACTTTATTATTGACGCAAATGTATTGGAAAATATTATTGATCGTGCAGGAATAGATAAACAGTCGGGCGTGATTGAGATCGGTCCAGGAATTGGAGCTTTAACAGAACAACTGGGGATTCATGCAAAAAACGTACTAGCATTTGAAATAGATCAACGATTATTCCCTATATTAGAAGATACATTGGTGCAGTACGACAATATTAAACTCATTCATCAGGATATTTTACAAGCAGACGTACATGCGTCCATAGAGGATAGTTTCAGTCCTGATCAGGACGTTCATATTGTAGCAAATTTACCTTATTACATTACAACCCCTATTTTGACCAAATTGCTTCAGGAAAAACTTCCCGTAGACAGTATTACGGTTATGATTCAAAAAGAGGTTGCAGAGCGCATGGCGGCAAAACCGAGCACAAAAAGCTATGGATCGCTTACCATTGCTATTCAATACTATACGACAGCTCAGGTTGTCATGCACGTGCCTAAACGTGTGTTTATGCCGCAGCCCAATGTAGATTCAGCAGTACTTAAATTAACTTTACGTGACGAGCCACCTGTATATGTTGCTGATGAGAGCTACTTCTTTTCGATGGTTCAAGCATGCTTTAGTCAACGCAGAAAGACCTTGCGGAACAATTTAACAAGCTATTTAAAAAACGCATATGATAAAGAAACCATTTCAACAATGCTTGCGGAAATCGGTATTGATGGAATGAGGCGCGGTGAATCATTGACCATGGACGAGTTTGCTAAATTGGCAAATTCCTTTTATCAAGCAGGGCGGAATTAAGACACAAGCTGTTACTTTCATTGGATTGAAGGTAATGGCTTTTTTATTATTTTCTATTTAGGATTGGATCCCTTGATTGGCCGATACCGAGTGCGAAACCCATGCACTCTACGGTCCCTTGCTTATGCGTCTGTTTCTAATCAGTCGCCTTCGCTTTTCTTGTCTAGCTGCGTGGGCTAGCAACTCGAGACATAAGCAATAGACACTCCGAGCACAAAAGACCATGTGCTCTACGGTCTTTTGCTTATGCTTGTCGTTGCTGAGCAAGCCCACTTCGCTTTTCTATGTCTAGCTGCGGCTCCTAGAAGCTGCCGTCATAAGCAATGAACACTCCGAGTGCGAACCCCATGCACTCTACGGTCCCTTGCTTATACGTCCGCTTCTAACCAGTCGCCTTCGCTTTTCTATGCACATACCTAGTTTTTTTACATAGGTTATGGGTATAGGAAAGCTTTCGAAGCTTGGAGGCTGTGAGGTGGCTTAATGGACTTGATTACAGGTGATATCGTTTCCCGAATTTCGTATAAACATGATTTACTATTTCGTATTTCTTCTATATCCAAGGACCATGCTACGTTACATGGAAAGGATCTGCGGCTGGAAGTGGACGCACCGCTCAGTGATCTTGTTCTTGTGGAGGAAAGGGATTTAGTTAAAAAGAGTAAAAAGGAAAAGGAACAGGAAGAGTTTTCATACCGTTTATTTCGGCAGGATTACCAATTTATGAAAGAAAAGCGGGATTACCAGGCAACAGATGGCTATCATCATGAAGCATCCTATTTTCATTTACCCGCAAAAGTATTGCATATTGATGGGGATCAGAATTATTTGAGGAAGTGTATTGAACTCTATCAAAGAATTGGCTTACATGTACATGGAGTTTATCTAAATGAAAAGGATATGCCTTTGGAAATTGGAGCACTGGTAGAAAAAATCCAGCCGGATATCATTGTCATCACTGGTCATGACTCTTTTTCCAGAAATAAAGGAACAAAAAGTGATTTACGTGCTTATCGTCATTCTAAATATTTTGTAGAAACTGTCAGAGAGGCAAGACGGATTGTTCCTCAATTAGATCAGCTCATTATCTTTGCCGGTGCATGCCAATCTCATTTTGAATCACTTATCCGTGCCGGTGCTAATTACGCCAGTTCACCTTCCCGCATTAATATCCATGCTTTAGATCCTGTCTATATAGCAGCTAAAATAGCATACACACCTTTTATGGAAAAGGTGAGCGTTTGGGATGTACTGCGTAATACACTGACTGGTGAAAAAGGGATGGGTGGTATTGAAACACGTGGATTATTACGCACTGGAATGCCATATTTGGAGGACTCATCTGATGAGTAAAAGCAGTGGGTAGATTTTTCTGGTTCCCTCAGAAAGTCTGCCTCTCTGTACTTGTCATTCGTAACACAAAATACGTAATTTTTGGGTATCAATTTAACTATTTTCATTTTCTATACATATTTTATCATTTTTTTGTAATAATAACAGCAAAACGTGAATTTAGTTGTTGACATGAAAAAAGATATATTGTTATAATATAAAGTTTTACTTGACTGCTAATACAAGCACGTGCTATAATAAATGAAGTGAGGTGGAGTGTATTGGCTAAGACATTAATAGAAATTAAGCAGGGTCTTGAAGGCCACATTGGTAAACGATTAAAATTGAAAGCCAACGGTGGAAGAAGAAAAACAATTGAACGTTGCGGAGTTCTTGCAGAAACCTATCCTTCCGTATTCATTGTTGAGCTTGATCAAGACGAAAACGCATTCGAACGTGTTTCATACAGCTATGCAGACGTTTTAACAGAAACGGTTGAACTAAGCTTCCAAGACGACAGAACTACAGCTATGATGATGGAGTAGTAAACACCTGTTTACTGCTTCTATTTTTATAATGTCCAAGATAATCTCGGTTTTAAGAACCGGGGTTTTTTTAATACTTTTCTTTATACTTTTCCTATTTGCTTGAACCTATTCCATAAAATATTTCCTTTTTTGTATACATATGACTGGTGTATGTTTTAAATAAGCACATAAACTAATGGTGTCGTAACAAGGAAGCTCAAGTAGAAAGGGGTTGTTCTTTCATGGGAAGACGACGAAGCATGATGTCTGATCAATTGAAAGAAGAAATTGCTAAAGAGTTAGGCTTTTACGACACCGTACAGCAGGATGGCTGGGGCGGTATTAAAGCAAGAGATGCAGGGAACATGGTGAAACGAGCAATTGAAATGGCCGAGCAAGGCATGCAGCAAAAAGACAGACCCTAATGGGTTTGTCTTTTCCTTAAACTTTTTTACATTTATCTAGGTATTTATACTCATTTTTGTAATCAAAATGTTAAAATTGCTGAAAAAATGATAGAAAAATACTATAATTGTTAATTGCAGGTAAAAAGCAAAACTTACAAAAAAGGGGAGTTACCACATCATGAAATTTTCGAAATTTTCACTGCTGCTAACAGGTCTATTGCTTGTAACTGTATTGGCAGCATGTTCGTACAGTGATAGCAGCAAAGAATCAACTGGAGGTTCAGAAGGAGGCGGAAGTGGTGAACAGGTATTTAACCTATCAATTGCTGACACAATTCCTACCATGGACTCATCGCTCGCAACAGATGAATATGCATTTCAGTTTTTAAATGCAACCAAGGAAGGTCTTTATCGTTTAGGTGAAGATGCTGAAATTGTTGAAGGTATAGCAAAAGATCATAAAGTAAGTGATGATGCGTTAACATGGACATTCAATCTTCGTGAAGATGCAAAATGGTCAAACGGGGACTCTGTAACCGCACATGACTTTGTTTATGCGTGGCGCCGTGCTGTAAACCCTGATACCGGATCAGAATACGGTCCTTACATGATGGGCGGAGTTATTAAAAATGCCACAGCGATAAGTGCGGGCAAAATGCCAGTAGAAAAACTAGGTGTCAAAGCAAAAGATGATTATACATTAGTGGTTACACTTGAGAAACCAATACCTTACTTTGAATCGCTAACTACATTCGGAACATTTTATCCGTTAAACCAAAAGTTTGTTGAAGAGCAAGGAGATAAATATGCAACAAGCTCTGAAACAATGCTTGCTAATGGACCGTTTAAACTAATGAATTGGACTAGTACCGCAAGCTCGTGGAATCTAAAGAAAAACGAAAAATATTGGGATGCCGACACAGTTTCCTTGAAAAAACTATCGTATGACGTTATCAAGGATCCGCAAGTTGCGGTTGACTTGTATGAAAAGAATCAGTTGGATCGTGCCGATTTATCAGCTGATTTAGTGGACAAGTATAAGTCAAATGATGATTACACCGTTACGACAGAACCAGGGATATTCTTCCTGAAGTTTAATCAAACAACAACAAAAGCACTAGCGAATGAAAATATTCGTAAAGCTATCAGTCGTGCATTTAATAAACAAGCACTAGTGGATGAGATATTAAATAATGGATCCATTGTAGCAAATGGTCTTATACCGAAAAACTTCGCAAAAATGCCTGAATCCGGTAAGGATTTCCGGGAAGTCAGCGGAGATTTAGTAACGTATGACGTAGAGGCTGCTCAAAAGTATTGGAAAAAGGGCCTTGAAGAAATTGGAAAAGATAAAGTAGAACTTGAACTATTAGCTGGTGATACCGAATCAGCAAAGAATATGAACGTATATCTTGCAAACCAATTAGAAACAAATTTGAAAGGCTTAAAGGTCACATTGAAACAAGTTCCTTTTGAACAACGTCTGGAATTGGATTCAAGCATGAACTATGAACTTGAAGTTTCTGGATGGTCACCAGACTATCTAGATCCATACACATTCTTAAACTTATGGATTACTGACAGTGGAAACAATATGATGGGCTATTCAAACCCAGAATATGATGCATTGCTCGAAAAAAGTGCAAATGAGTTAGCGTTAAAACCGAAAAAACGCTACCAGACATTCCTGGAAGCAGAAAAATTATTGTTTGAGGATGCAGCAATTGCTCCAATTTACCAAAGTGCACGGGCACAATTGATTTCGCCTAAAATGGATGGAGTCATTCCAAACCCGTTTGGCGCGAAATACGAATATAAATGGGCCTCTGTAGCGAAATAAAACAGGCAAAAGCTGATGACACCACTTAAAGCTGTCATCAGCTTTTATTTTAATTTATTTTAGGACTTTCGTCTTGTTTTAAAGTTAACTGGTTCTTTTTATTCATTTTAAACGGTGAAAAGGTACTTATAGAAGGCGCTTACATATTAGAAGTGAAAAAATACCTGCAAGAACGTTCTAAAAATTGTATAATTTTAATTGCGCATTTTTTCTATCAGGATATTTTACAATATCAATAAAAAGGGGAGTTAATTAAACATGAAACTTACGAAGTTTTCAATGTTGATTTTAATGGGTTTATTGTTAAGCGTTTTCATGGTTGCTTGTTCGAGTGATGATACAAGCTCAGACACAAGCAAAAGCAGTACAAGCAGCGATGAAAAACAAGTACTAAATTTAACCAATGGGGATACTATTCCATCGATGGATTCTTCACTTGCCGCTGACGAATATGGTTTTCAATTTTTAGGTGCAACAACAGAAGGCCTTTATCGTTTAGGTAAGGATGCCAAAATTGTTGATGGTATTGCAACTGATCATAAAGTAAGTGATGATGCCCTGACATGGACGTTTACACTTCGGGAAGATGCAGTTTGGTCAAATGGGGACCCGGTAACTGCACATGACTTCGTTTATGCATGGCAAAGGGCCATTAATCCAGATACAGGTTCCGAGTATGGACCATATATGATGAACGGTGTGATTAAAAATGCAACCGCAATCAATAATGGCGAAATGCCTGTTGAAAAATTGGGTGTTAAAGCGAAGGATGATTTTACCTTAGTCGTAACACTTGAAAAGCCAATTCCATATTTTGAGTCATTAATGACGTTCGGTACCTTCTTACCACTGAATCAAAAGTTTGTGGAATCCAAAGGTGATAAATATGGTACAAGTTCTGAAAACTTATTATCGAATGGCCCGTTCAAGTTAACGGATTGGAAAAGTACATCTACATCATGGAAACTTGTAAAAAATGAAGATTACTGGGATGCGGACACAGTTTCTTTAGATAAAATAACCTTTGACGTGGTTAAGGATCCGCAGGTGGCTGTAGACTTATATGAAAAAGGAGAAGTGGATCGTGCTGGCCTTTCCTCCGACCTTGTAGACAGGTATTCAACGCACGAAGATTATACCGTTACACCAGAAACATCTGTTTTCTATTTCAAATTTAACGAGGAAGCGTCTGATGCTTTAGCTAACAAAAATATCCGAAATGCCATTAGCCGTGCATTTGATAAACAAGCCTTAGTGGATGAAGTTTTAAACGATGGCTCAATTGTGGCAAATGGTTTGATTCCTAAAAACTTTGCTTCTATGCCTGAATCAGGAGAAGATTTCCGGGAAGTAAATGGGGATTTAATCACATATGACCCGGAAAAAGCAAAAGAACTTTGGGAAAAAGGTTTGGAGGAAATTGGGAAAGATAAGGTGCAAATTGAATTCTTAGCTGATGATGGCGCATCGGCGAAAAACATGAATGAATATCTTGCTAACCAGCTAGAGACTAATCTTGAAGGGTTAGATATTAAATTAAAGCAAGTTCCATTTGAGCAACGTTTAGATTTAAGTGAAAACATGAATTATGAATTGCAAGTATATGGCTGGGGACCTGATTACCTAGACCCATATACATTCCTAAACATGTATATCACAGGTAGTCAGTATAATAAAATGGGATATTCCAACGAAAAATACGATAAGTTAATGAAGAAAAGTGCAACTGATTACGTAACTGATCCTGCCAAACGCTATAATGCGTTTTTAGAAGCAGAAAAAGTTCTGATGGATGACGCTGCAATTGCACCTATCTATCAAAGTGCACGTGCACAATTGATTAAACCTTATGTTAAAGGTGTAATCAGTAACCCATTTGGTCCAACGTATGAATGGAAATGGGCTTCAATAGAGAAATAAATATGTTTAAAGGACTCATGACAGTGAACTGTCATGAGTTTTTTGCTGCATTGGGCGGGACCCGGACTGAATTTTATTTGAAGAGGATCGTATTTAGTATGGTTCGATAGTATTTGTAGGGATTCGGCTTGCTGAACAAGCCCACTACGCTTTTCTTAATGTCTAGCTGCGGCTCCTAGAAGCTGCCGTCATAAGCAATAGACACTTCGAACGCTTAAGCCCGTGCGTTCTACGGTCTCTTGCTTATGCGTCCGCTTCTTAGCAGTCGCCTTCGCTTTTCTAATATGATACAATTTGGTTAGATTTGTGGGGTGGTGTTGGTATGGTGTTTTTTGAGAATGCGCCAGCGAAGATTACGTTGTCGTTAGATGTGCTTGGTAAACGTGTAGATGGGTATCATGATGTGGAAATGGTGATGACGACAGTTGATTTGGCTGATCGTGTTGCTTTAACATCATTAGACTCAGATTATATTGATGTGTCTGCAGATAATCAATACGTTCCAAACGATGAACGCAACCTAGCCTTTAAAGCGGCTCATGCTCTAAAAGACAAATACCATATCACGCGTGGTGTACGTATAGATATTGAGAAAAACATTCCCGTATCTGCGGGACTCGGCGGTGGCAGCAGTGATGCTGCTGCTGTATTGCGGGGATTAACGAAATTATGGGAATTAGATATTCCTTTATCTGAACTGGCCAATCTGGGAGCAAGTATTGGTTCAGATGTCCCTTTTTGCGTATATGGTTCTACTGCACTCGCACGAGGGCGGGGGGAAATTATTGAGGAGTTATTACCACCCCCTGTTTCATGGGCGATCCTAGCCAAGCCCAATATCGGGGTCTCCACAAGAGTAATCTTCAACCGGTTAGCATTAGATGATTTATCCCACCCGAATACACCCAAAGTTCTTGACGCCATCAGGAAGAAAGATTTTCATAAACTCTGCAATCAGGTTGGCAATGTTTTAGAAACCGTTACAACCTCGTTATATCCCAATGTTTTACGGATTAAAGAAAAAATGATTCAGGCTGGTGCAAATGGAGTTCTAATGAGCGGCAGCGGACCTACGATTGTTGGACTCGTCGAACATCAGCATAAAGCCATTCGAATCTATAATGGTCTCAGAGGATTTTGTGATGAGGTTTATGTGGTGCGCATAATTGGTCATGCTAGCCCTTGCTAAAACACGTATATAAGTGATATATTTAATAGTAAATATTCGGTTTTTGAGGTGTCGATATGAGAAGAAGCGATCGATTAGTTGCATTAACAAATTACTTTTTGGAAAATCCCAGGGAACATGTATCATTACCATACTTTTCCACGTTATATAATGCTGCTAAGTCTTCTATCAGCGAGGATTTAGATATTATTGACAGGGTTTTCTCTGATGAAGGTATTGGCCGGCTTGAAACAGTTGCCGGAGCTGCAGGCGGTGTAAAGTTTATTCCTGACTATACCGCGGAAAAGAGCAAACAATTTATTACTGATTTATGCGATACACTAGAGGATTCTGAGCGTCTTTTGCCTGGTGGATATCTATATATGAGCGATCTTTTAGGTAATCCAGCACTGGTTAAGGAAATTGGACGAATTTTTGCATCAAAATTTACGGAATCAAACATTGAAGCTGTTGTAACAGTAGCGACAAAAGGAATTCCTTTAGCTTACGCAGTTGCAACTTTCTTGAATGTACCAGTGGTAATTGTCAGGCGCGATCCAATGGTAACAGAAGGATCATCAGTAAGTATTAACTATGTTTCCGGCTCTTCCCGGAAGATTCAGACAATGGTTCTTCCCAAAAGGAGTTTACGGGAGGGTGCGAATGTATGTATTATTGATGACTTCATGAAGGCCGGGGGTACAATAAATGGGATAGTAAGTCTGCTTGGGGAATTTAATGCCAATGTCAAAGGGATAGCTGTTTTGGCGGAAGCGGACGATGAAGAAGATGAACGTGTTGTAGAAGATTATTTATCTCTGGTGAAAATTACTCATGTTGATTTAAAACAAAAGAAAATTGACGTTAGACCTGGTAACTTTCAAAACAAATAAAGTAAAAAGATAAAACTTTTCAACAAGGTTTTATCTTTTTTACTGGATACCAAGGTAAGGAATTTGACCATTTACCCCCTTTTTAATTAAATCTTTAAACTTTTTTTAAATTTTAGCAGGAATTATCTATGTTTTGTAGAATTATGGTAAGTAAGTTCAAAAGGGAAAAGGTGGTGAAACATCATGGAAATAACTGACGTTAGATTACGCCGCGTTAACACAGAGGGCAGAATGAGAGCGATTGCATCCATTACGTTAGATCAAGAATTCGTGGTTCATGATATCCGCGTAATTGATGGAAACAATGGATTGTTTGTTGCAATGCCATCCAAGCGCACTCCTGATGGCGAGTTTAGAGACATCGCACACCCAATTAATTCTGGTACACGTGGCAAGATTCAAGATGCGGTATTAGAAGAATATAAGCGTGCGGGTGAGGCAGAAGTCGAGTTTGAAGAGGCTGGGGCATCCTAAAAAATAAGATCAACAGGGGGGACTAATCTAAAAAAGATTAGCCTTCTTTTTTTGCACTTTAAGAGGTATAAATCTTTATCAGTATAAAATATAAAAAATCTAAGGATTTCGCTATTATTTCTTGGCGACAATCCAAGATTTTCTGAGTTTAAATAAGACTAAATTTCTATTCTAAAAATTTTTTCCATCTGTTTCTATCTGTTGAAATCGTTCGCCTTTTGAGATATATTCATAATGGATGAAACTGAATGGAGGTTACTTCATGACTAATAGATATGCTGTTATTCTTGCAGCGGGTCAGGGCACCAGAATGAAGTCGAAATTGTATAAAGTACTTCATCCCGTAATGGGCCGGCCAATGGTACAACATGTATTAAATCAAGTTAAAACAGTAAACTTGGATGAAATTGTTACAGTAGTAGGTTTTGGCGCTGATACAGTGATCGACAAGATTGGCAACGTTAGCAAGTTTGTTGTCCAGGAAGAACAACTGGGAACAGGACATGCTGTACAGCAGGCGGAGGAAATCCTTCAGGATAAAGAGGGAACCACGATTGTTGTTTGTGGTGATACACCATTAATTACGGACGACACTTACCAGGAACTTTTTGATCACCATGAAAAAGAAAATGCAAAGGCAACCATCCTAACAACCAAAATAGACAATCCCACTGGATATGGCCGTGTTATTCGAAATGAGACGGGCGAAGTAGAACGGATTGTGGAACAAAAAGATGCAAACGAAACGGAACTTGCAGTAAATGAAATTAATACTGGTACATATTGTTTTGATAATCAAGCGCTGTTTCAAGCATTAAAAGAGGTATCGAACGATAATGCACAGGGAGAGTACTATCTTCCGGATGTGATAGAAATACTTCGCGGTAAACAGCAAAAGGTTTCCGCATTTATAACTGCAAATGACGAGGAAACATTGGGTGTAAATGATCGTGTGGCCCTTGCCCAGGCGGAAAAGGTTATGAAAAAACGGATCAATGAAAAACATATGCGTAATGGAGTAACAATTATCGACCCGGATCACACATATATTGGACCAGATGTTATAATAGAACAGGACGTACTTATTCATCCAGGATCTATTATTACAGGCGAGTCCTCGATAAAGAGCAATGCCGAAATCGGTCCGCATACAGAAATCGCAAATTGCTCAATTGGCGAGGGAACGGTCGTCCGGCAAAGTGTTGCGAATGACAGTCGAATTGGAGCACGGGTGAAAATTGGACCATATGCACATATTAGACCACAGGCATCAATAGGCAATGAAGCGAAAATCGGCAATTTTGTTGAAGTGAAAAAGTCTGTTATTGGAAATCAAAGTAAAGTTTCACATCTAAGTTATATTGGAGATGCAGAAATTGGAACCAATGTAAACGTTGGGTGTGGAACAATTACGGTCAATTATGATGGCAAAAACAAGTATTTAACAACAATTGACGACGACGCTTTTATTGGCTGTAATTCGAACCTGGTTGCGCCAGTAACCATAGGAAAAGGGTCATTTGTTGCAGCTGGCTCCACTATTACGAAGGATGTCCCCAAGGACTCCTTATCTGTTGGACGTGCCAGACAGGAAAATAAAGAAGGCTATGCAAAAAGGTTAAAAAATAGAAAATAGGTTAACGGAGGGTTTTTGGTCATGACATCAAGCTATAAGGATCCATCTTTGAAAGTATTTACGTTGAATTCAAATCGTAAATTGGCGGAAGAAATTGCAAACCATATTGGAACTACTCTAGGTGAGTGTACTGTTTCTGCGTTTAGTGATGGCGAGATTCAGATTAATATTGAAGAGAGCATTCGCGGTTGTGATGTTTATATTGTTCAGTCAACATGCTCCCCGGTTAATCAACACATCATGGAATTACTTATAATGATAGATGCGTGTAAACGTGCTTCAGCGAGGTCAATTAACATTGTTATGCCTTACTATGGATATGCACGCCAAGACCGTAAAGCACGCTCAAGAGAACCGATTACGGCTAAACTAGTTGCAAATCTATTTGAAACTGCTGGTGCCGATCGCGTGATTACTCTTGATTTACATGCACCGCAAATTCAAGGATTTTTCGATATGCCTATTGACCATTTACAAGGTGTTCCTATTTTGACAGACTACTTTAAGAAAAAGAACTTCGATGATATTGTCGTCGTATCACCAGATCATGGCGGTGTAACCCGTGCACGAAAAATGGCGGACCGTCTTAAAGCCCCTATCGGAATTATTGATAAGCGCAGACCACGTCCAAATGTTGCCGAGGTAATGAACATTGTCGGGAATATAGAGGGTAAAACGGCTATACTGATCGATGATATTATTGACACAGCTGGTACTATTACACTTGCAGCAAATGCGTTAGTTGAAAATGGTGCGAAGGAAGTTTACGCTTGCTGTACACATCCGGTATTATCCGGTCCAGCTATTGAACGGATTGAAAACTCAAAAATAAAAGAACTAGTTATCACAGACTCTATTCCGTTAGAAACTGAAAAATATATTGATAAAATTAAACAATTATCTGTAGCGCCGTTAATTGGTGAAGCTATCATACGTGTCCATGAAATGGAATCCGTAAGTATTCTATTTGATTAAAGGTTTAAAAGTAATCAAATAGGGGAAATAAATAAGATAGTAATTCAATCTGATAATTTATCAAAGGATTTTTGCTTGGCTAATGCTAAGTTTGTAAATAATGGAGGGTGAAAATACATGGCAGTAAAATTAAAAGCAACAACTCGAAAAAATCAAGAGCACTCGGAATTAAGAAAAATCAGGGAGATTGGACATGTTCCTGGAGTAGTTTACGGGAAAGAAAAGGAATCAAAGTCAATTGCTGTAGATAGTCTTGATTTAATCAAGACAGTTAGAGATGAAGGCAGAAACGCTATTATCTCACTGGATATTGAAAATGATTCTTCTGTTGATGTTATGTTACATGATTACCAAATGAATCCTATCAAAGATGAATTAGTGCATGTAGACTTTTATATTGTAAATATGTCCGAAGAAATGGACGTTGAGGTACCGCTTCACTTAGAAGGGGAAGCTCAGGGAGTTAAAGACGGCGGCGTTCTTCAGCAGCCATTGTATGAATTACAAGTGCGTGCGAAGCCTGGAAATATTCCAGACGAAATCTCAGTAAATGTATCAAATCTTGAAGTAGGTGACAGTATTTCTATTTCTGACCTGCCAACAGCAAAAGATTATGAATTTCTTGAAGATGATGATACAACTATCGTAACCATTGTTCCGCCAGACACAATGGATGATATTGAGGAAGAACCAGCAGATGAGAATGCTGAGCCAGAATTAGTAGATGCTGAATCAGATGATGATAAAGAAGAAAAATAATAGCATACTAACTATATAAGGATGCAACTGACCCCTCCTGTAACCCATAATGTAATGGTGTATTTCTATAGGAGGGTTTGTTGTATGCGTGTAGTTGAGTGAAAAATCAGAAAAAGATTATAAAGGAAGTCACATAATGAAATGTATTGTTGGACTCGGTAATCCCGGGAAAAAATATAAGGCGACCAGGCATAATATTGGATTTATGGTCATCGATGAACTGTTGAATCGTCACTCATTTGACCTGAATAAATCAAAATTTAATGGCAAGTATGCACTTGAGCATATTGGTAAAGAAAAAGTATTATTGCTGCAGCCGCAAACGTATATGAACCTTTCAGGCGAAGCAATAAGGCCACTTTTGGATTATTATGATATTGCAACGGAAGATGTGGTGATTGTCTATGATGATTTGGATCTGCCAACAGGAAAAATCCGCCTTCGTCAAAAAGGTGGACCAGGTGGCCACAATGGGATAAAATCAACGATTAATCATTTAGGTACGAAAGAATTTAAACGAATCAGAATCGGTGTTGGAAGGCCTGCTAATGCACAGCCTGTGATTGACTACGTACTGGGAGTGTTTCCAAAAGATGAAGCAGCCAATGTTCAGGAAAGTATTCAAAAAGCAGCCGACGCATTCGAAACCTGGCTAGAAAAACCATTCAACGAAGTAATGAATGAATATAACTAAGAAAAGCGGAGGCGACTGGTCAGAAGCGGACGCATAAGCAAGGGACCAAAGAACGCAAGGGTTTAAGCGTTCGAAGTGTCCATTGCTTATGACGGCAGCTTCTAGGAGCCGCAGCTGGACAAGAAAAGCGGAGGCGACTGATCAGCGACGTACAAATAGATAGGACTGTGAAAGTACGTTGAACTTTACGTACATTCATCAGTACTAACTATTTGCTAGTCGCTAGGAGCCACAGCTGGACAAAAGAAAAGCGGAGGCGACTGTTCAGAAGCGGACGCATAAGCAAGGGACCGAAGAACGCATGGGTTAGAGCGTTCGGAGTGTCCATTGCTTATGACGGCAGCTTCTAGGAGCCACAGCTGGACAAGAAAAGCGGAGGCGACTGATCAGCGACGTACAGAAAGCCAGTATAAAAATGCCAATTTCGGACAAACTTTAGGATACCCCATTGTTTATCTGAGGAGGTATTTTCATGTCTATTGTCTATACATGCAGGCATTGTGGAAATGAGGTTGGGAAAATCGACCAGTCAGTGATTGACTCCGCTACTCTAGGTCTTGATAAATTAACAACAGAGGATATAAAAGAAATGGTACAATATAAAGATAACGGAGATGTCCAAATCAAGACTATTTGTGAAAACTGTGAAGCAGCATTAGGACAGAATCCGCACTATCATGAACTTGATTTTTTTATCCAATAGAATAGCTTAGCAAAGCTTTGGTTTCTTAACCAAAGCATTTTTGCGCTTACCAAATGAGTATACATTTGTCATTATTAGAAAATCTTGGCTTGTCGCCAAGAACTAATGGCGAAAGCCTAGATTTTTTTATACTTTATACCGATAAAGATTTATACTTTCTTAAAGTGCAAGAAAGAGAAAAGGATAGACTATAAGGGTCGCACTATACGGTAAGTTCTGCTCTTTACATAATTTTTGGGGGTTTTTACTTTGAAGGGTATTGATACGTTCTTACAGTCAAAGGACGATATACAGTCGATTATAAGCGGGATTAATTCCGGGATGCAGGAACAGCTTGTTGCGGGGCTTACGGGCTCAGCCAGGAGTATCCTTGTTTCTGTTATTGAGGAGTCGGTAAGTAAGCCAGTCTTGCTTGTTACACATCAGCTGGTTCAGGCGCAGCAGTTGTATGATGATCTCTCAGAGTTTATGGGTGATCAGCATGTTCATTTATATCCAGTAAATGAATTAATTGCATCAGAAATTGCAATTGCAAGTCCAGAATTAAGAAGTCAGCGGATTGAGGCGCTAACGGAATGGTCCAAAAAGAAATCGGGCATTCTGATTGCACCAGTTGCCGCATTGAAACGGATTTTGCCTCCAACCAGTTATTGGGAGAAATATCAACTTCGCTTTACACTTGGCGAAGATATTGACATAGATACGTATTTAAACTCACTAGTAGATATGGGTTATGAGCGCCAGACAATGGTGACAACCCCTGGTGAGTTTAGTCGGCGTGGCGGAATTATTGATATTTACCCAATCACGGAGGAGCATCCAATACGGATTGAGCTTTTTGACGAGGAAGTAGATTCAATTCGTTATTTTGATGCAGATACTCAACGGTCATTGGACAAGAAAGATAATGTTGTTATTGGTCCGGCTACAGAATTATTACTCACGGAAGAAGATATTCTATCAGGGGCAAACCGTATTGAGGCAGCCTTAGCGGAGACATTGAAAAAGTTAAAGACTAATGATGCCAAGGAAACACTTTCAGGAGCACTGAATCATGACCTTGAGCGGTTAAAAAATCTGGAACATTTTCAGGAAATGTATAAATACATTGGCTTTCTTTATAGTAATCCTGCTAGTTTGTTAGATTATTTACCAAAGAATGGATTAATCATTCTGGACGAAATGAGCAGGATTCAAGAAACAGCCACTAATATTGATGCTGAAGAGGCTGAGTGGTACAGTCATTTGCTTGAAGCCAATAAAATGGTCCAGAATAGTACATTTTCCTTTGATTGGCATGATGTATGGCAAAATATGAGCCAGCCAAGGCTGTATATGTCTGTTTTTATGCGCCATATTCCAAATACGCAACCACAAAATATCATTAATTTATCATCTCGTTCGATGCAGGAATTTCATGGTCAAATGCATTTGTTTAAAAATGAATTAAATCGGTGGTCAAAGAGTGATTCATCGGTAGTTATTTTAGTGCCAAATAAGAAGCGAATGGAGAAAGTCCATACTATTTTTGCAGACTATGATATAGAGGCAGTGAAAATGGACAAATTAATGCTGCCGGTTGAAAAGCCTACTATAACGATAGGGAACATAAGCAGCGGTATTGAATTGCCAATGCATAAATTGGTTTTGATTACTGAAAATGAATTATTTAAGAAAAAAACGAAACGAGTTAGAAAGAAACAAAAGATTTCCAATGCAGAGCGCATCAAAAGTTATCAGGAATTAAAAATAGGGGATTATGTCGTCCATGCTAATCACGGGATTGGCAAATACATCGGGATAGAGACACTGGAAGTAAGTGATATGCATAAGGATTATATGCTGATTCGTTATGCCAGTGATGACAAACTCTTTGTACCGATTGACCAGATAGATTTGGTACAGAAATTTGTTGGGTCAGAAGGAAAAGAGCCAAAGCTGTATAAACTTGGCGGCAGTGAATGGGCCAAGGTGAAGCGTAAAGTTCAATCGTCTGTTGAAGATATTGCAGATGATTTGATTAAGCTGTACGCAGAGCGAGAAGCGAAAAAAGGGTTTGCCTTCTCCGAGGAAACGGAAATGCAACGTGAATTTGAAGCAGCTTTTCCATACCAGGAGACGGATGACCAAATAAGATGTATTGAAGAAATTAAGCTCGACATGGAAAAACAACGGCCAATGGATCGCCTGTTATGTGGAGATGTAGGGTATGGTAAAACAGAAGTGGCAATCCGTGCTGCATTTAAGGCGGTTGCTGATGGTAAACAGGTTGCTATTCTTGTTCCAACTACCATTTTGGCTCAGCAGCACTATGAAACTATCCGTGAGCGTTTCCAGGATCAGGCAGTTAATATTGGCTTACTAAGCAGGTTCCGCACGTCAAAACAGCTGAAAGAAACAACTGTCGGTCTGAAAAGCGGGCTGGTCGATATTGTTATTGGAACCCATCGCTTATTGTCCAAGGATGTGCAATACCGGGATTTAGGTTTATTGATCGTCGATGAAGAACAGCGATTTGGTGTGAAGCATAAAGAGAAGATTAAGCAGATGAAGACAAATGTCGATGTTTTAACATTAACGGCAACACCAATTCCGCGTACCTTGCACATGTCCATGCTTGGTGTTCGCGATTTATCTGTGATAGAAACACCGCCAGAAAACCGTTTCCCGATTCAAACCTATGTGGTAGAATACAACCCGATTCTAATTAGGGAGGCAATTGAGCGGGAAATGGCTCGAGGTGGGCAAGTATTCTTTTTATATAACAGAGTGGAAAATATTGATTCAATTGCACGTGAAATTGGTTCGCTGGTTCAGGATGCTAAAATTGCAATTGCCCATGGAAGAATGAATGAAACAGAGCTTGAGAATGTCATGTTTGGCTTTCTTGAAGGAGAATATGATGTACTAGTCAGTACCACCATCATTGAAACGGGTGTAGACATTCCAAATGTTAATACATTAATTGTGTATGATGCTGACCGAATGGGACTAAGCCAGTTGTATCAATTGCGTGGACGAGTCGGGCGCTCAAACCGTGTTGCATATGCCTATTTCTCCTATAAAAAGGACAAGGTGTTAACTGAAATTGCCGAGAAACGGTTACAGGCAATTAAGGAATTCACGGAACTTGGATCCGGCTTTAAAATAGCGATGCGCGATTTGTCCATACGCGGTGCTGGTAATTTGTTAGGCGCACAGCAGCATGGATTTATTGATTCAGTCGGATTCGACATGTATTCACAAATGCTAAAGGATGCCATTGACGCACGAAAGTTTGGTAAAGATGTCATTGATATGAAACCATTTGAACCGGAACTTGCACTTAAAATTGATGCATATATTCCAGATACTTACATCAAGGATGAAAAACAGAAAATCGATATGTATAAACGTTTCCAAACGTTAACATCTAATGATGACTTTGAGGAATTAAGAGAAGAATTGATTGACCGATTTGGTGACTACCCAGAGGAAGTAGCAAACCTGTTTGATGTGTCATCGCTAAAAATGCATGCCAGAAATGAACGGGTTGAATCAATCACAGAGAAAAATAAAAAAATGGAATTGCTGGTAGATGAGAACCGCAGCCAGCAAATTGATGGATCCAAATTATTTACGCTTGCGAATGAATTTGGGCGTGGTGTTCAACTTGGAACAGACAACAAAAAACTAAAAATAACAATCCAATGGGCAAAGGACGATTTCCATAAACGATATGATACAACTTCACAATTTATGGAGAAATTAGCTGCCGTAAATCGGAATGATTAGAAATTAATTCATTGATGCATAGTTTTTTCCAGATGAATCATACTAGATGTACAACTGGTGTTTTCTTCAAGTTCTATTTAAAAGTGGAAATTCAACCAGAAATGATCATCATAGGAAAGTGAGGCTACATTAGAATGAAAGCAACAGGAATTGTGCGTCGAATTGATGATTTGGGCCGAGTAGTTATTCCAAAAGAAATTAGGAGAACATTGCGTATTCGAGAAGGAGATCCATTAGAGATATTTGTGGATCGTGAAGGAGAAGTTATTTTAAAAAAATATTCACCTATAAATGAATTAGGCAGTTTTGCAAAAGAATATGCAGAAGCATTATTTGATTCTTTACATCAACCGGTATTAATTTCAGATCGTGACGAAATCATTGCCGTTGCTGGTGAATCAAAAAAAGATTACTTAAACAAAAGTGTTGGTGAGCAGGTAGAAAAGGTAATTGAAAACCGTTCACAGTTGTTTAAAACAGAATCTGAAAAGGTTGAGATTTTACAAGGTAAAGAAGAAGAGCTATCATCCTACTGTATCAGTCCAATTATTGCAAATGGTGACCCGATAGGCTGTGTAATCATGATTGCACGGGATGGAAAACAGCTTAGTGAAGTAGAGCAAAAAGCCATTGAAACTGCATCGGGCTTCCTGGCGAAACAGATGGAATAGCGGTAACTATGGAAAGGTCAGCATATTTGCTGGTCTTTTTTACTGTCTACTCACGAAAGTGTTCTCTGCTCCAAGTGAGGGTGGTGACGTGGTGCCCCTGGACTGTATTACAGTTAATGTGGACAGTATTTACATGGAAGTGGCATTTATGCGGAAATTGGCTTGTATTTCAGCAAAACGGCTCGTATTTACCTGGGAACCGATCGTATTTTTATCCCGATTCGAACTTGGATGCCACTAACCAGTCGTCTCCGCTTTTCTGTGTCCAGCTGCGGCTCCTAGAAACTGCCGTCATAAGCAATGGACACTACGAGTGGAAATACCATCCACTCTACGGTCCCTTGCTTATGCGTCCGTTTCAGGGCAGTCGCCTTCGCTTTTCTATTGTCCAGCTGCGGCTCCTAGTGGCTAGCAAATAGTTAGTCCTGATGAATGTGCGTAAAGTTCGACGCACTTTCACAGTCCTATCTATTTGTTCGCCACTAACCAGTCGCCTTCGCTTTTCTGTGTCCAGCTACGGCTCCTAGAAACTGCCGTCATAAGCAATGGACACTACGAGTGAAAATACCATCCACTCTACGGTCCCTTGCTTATGCGTCCGTTTCTGGGCAGTCGCCTTCGCTTTTCTGTGCTATAATGAAAAAAATTGGTTGTTTGGGGAAAGGCGTTTGACATGGGTGGAAATGAATCAAATAATCTGGTGAAGGGTGCATTGATCCTTTCTTTTGCGGGACTTGTCAGCAAGATCCTGAGTGCTGGATACCGGGTTCCTTTACAGAATTTAACAGGGGATATTGGATTTTATATTTATCAGCAAATATACCCTTTTCTTGGAATGGCTCTTGTTCTTTCTTTATACGGATTTCCGTCGGCTATATCAAAAATAACAAATGACCTTCTTTCAAAAGGTGTGAAACTCTCTATTAAAGATTTTTTCATACCGTTATTTTCAATTTTGCTTATCATTAATGGGTTACTATTTGGTTTTATTTATTTGAATGCCGCCGAAATTGCTGGCTGGATGGGAAATGATCATTTAACTAGGGCACTTCAATCTGCCTCGTTTGTTTTTTTACTGATTCCTTTCACGGCATTATTTCGTGGTGTTTTCCAAGGGGAATATCAGATGCAGCCTACCGCACTTTCGCAAGTTGGGGAACAATTGGTTCGGGTAGGTATCATAATTACTGCGGCATTACTAATCAGCCGTCAGAATATCTATACAATCGGACAGGCTGGTGCGATTGCAGCGATATCAGGTGCAATAGTTGCTGCCATGATATTAGGGTTCCTATTTACCAAGAAACGCCCTTGGTCAATGGAAAGATACCCAATTCCCTGGCGTTATTACTGGAAAGGGTTATTATTTTTTGGAATAATTGCAGCATTGAACCACATGATTTTGCTGCTAATTCAACTTGCCGATGCCTTTACATTGGTTCCCAGCTTATTGGAATACGGTTTAACGCAGGAGGCGGCTATGAAGGCAAAAGGGATATTTGATAGAGGACAACCATTGATCCAGCTTGGTACAGTGTTGGGCTCATCCTTTGCATTAGCTTTAATACCAAATCTATCTCGAGATAAATTAAAGGAACATCCGCGGGAAACAAATCATTTTGTAAGAGTAGCGATGCTGTTTAGCTTTTACCTTACAGTCGGTGCGGCTATTGGGTTAATTCTTATATTCCCTGAAGCGAATCGGCTATTATTTGAAAATCAAAGCGGAACAGGGAGTTTGCGTATACTTATGCTTGCGATTGTATTTTGTTCCCTCTCGATAACGGCTGTATCTATTTTACAAAGCTTAAACCGTATCAAGCGAACAGCATTTTTCATCATCTTTGCGCTGGTCGTTAAATGGTTAGCAAATCAACTGTTCGTGCCCTTATGGGGAATTACCGGAAGTGCAGCTGCCACCGTACTTTCATTAGCCTTCCTATGTTATCTAGTATTTCGAGCACTGCAAAAAGAACTTCCCGATTTACGCCTTTTTAAGAAAATGAAATGGAAGGCACTTGGATTGGCAGGAAGTGGTATGACGGTTTATGTAATCATAATAGATTGGCTTATTTCACCAAGCGTTCATGCTCCGCGGCTGGTGATGCTGGCATATGTTCTATTTGTAGCGCTATCCGGTGCCGTTTGTTATCTATTGTTATTACTGAAGTTTAAAGCATTTACCGAAAAACAATTAGCAATGCTTCCATTCGCATCATTTTTACTGAAGGTTCAAAGAGGGAGGAATTATCGTGGCTAACAAAATAGAAATTATTGGACTAGGTGCTGGGGATATCGATCAGCTGCAGGTAGGGATTTACAAAAAATTAATGAACGGTGAAACACTCATTTATACACGTACAAATGACCACCCTGTCATTAACACATTAAAGGCGGAAGGGATTACCTTTCAATCCTTTGATCATTTGTATGAAGAAAATGACCAATTCGGGGATGTGTATCGTAATATTGTTGCGCAAATACTTGTGAAAGCGACAGAGGAACCAATTATTTATGCTGTTCCAGGCCACCCCATGCTTGCAGAAAAAACAGTGCAGCTTTTACTGGAGCAAGACAAAGTCCCTGTAGAAATAGTGGGTGGTCAAAGTTATTTGGACGATCTATTTACCTCGCTGAAAATTGATCCGATTGACGGCTTTCAGTTTGTAGATGGAACCTCCTTTGAACGCAATCAGCTGGATTATCGCCATCATTTAATCTTTTGTCAGGTATATGATTCATTTATCGCTTCACATGTAAAGCTTGCCCTGTTGGAGGATCTTCCGCCTGATTATCCGATTAAGATAGTGGAAGCGGCAGGGAGCATGTCTGAAGTGATTACAAGCATTCCACTTGAAGAGCTTGACCATAATCTTAAGGTTGGTAATTTAACAAGTGTTTATATCCCACCAGCAGGGTCTGATCTGTTGAACCATACATTCAATCGTCTCCGGGAGGTCATCAGTACGTTGCGGAGCCCTAATGGATGTCCGTGGGATCAGGCGCAAACACATGAAACATTACGGAAATATGCAATCGAAGAAGTTTATGAGCTGATCGAGGCGATCGATGGCCAGGACGATGAAGGAATTATTGAGGAATTGGGAGATATCATGCTGCAGGTCATGTTGCATAGTCAAATCGGTGAAGATGACGATTATTTTACTGTCGACGATGTTATTCAATCTATAACAGATAAGATGATTCACCGTCATCCACATGTTTTCGGTGATAGAAAGGCTGACACGGTTGCAGATGTTTATAAAAACTGGGGTGAATTAAAACAGGAGGAAAAAGGCAATAAACGCATCTCCCTTCTTGATGGTATCCCTAAACATTTCCCTGCGCTTTCAAAAGCTGCTGAACTGCAAAGTAAAGCAGCAGAGGTTGGCTTTGATTGGTCCAATGCCGATCAGGTTTGGCAAAAGCTAGAAGAAGAAATAACGGAAGTGACAGAAGCAATTGAAAATAAAGATGGCAGCGAAATAGAAAAGGAATTTGGTGACGTACTATTTGTCATTGCAAATCTAGCAAGATATTATAAAATAAATGCAGAGATAGCACTAAATCAAACCAATCAAAAATTCACCTCTCGTTTTCGATATATCGAAGAACAACTGTCAGAAGCGGGAAAGCAAGTAGCTGATACATCGTTGGAAGAGATGGATTATTATTGGAATCAAGCAAAGGAAAGGAATGAATAACATGCGATTAGATAAATTTCTAAAAGTATCAAGACTAATTAAGCGACGAACATTAGCGAAAGAAGTAGCGGATCAAGGAAGAATAACAGTTAATGGTAACCAAGCAAAAGCAGCATCCACCGTTTCAAAGGGCGATGAGCTTGTTATCCGTTTCGGTCAGAAGCTTGTAACGATTAAGATTAACGATTTAAAGGAGGTTGTCCGTAAAGACGAAGCGGAGATGCTGTACAGTGTTGTCAAGGAAGAGAAAATTGACTAGGCACGTTGCAACTTAAAAAAGAATAGGACCTTATTTCTGTTCTACACTTGTCCTTCTTTTCATATAGTTATAATGATAAGGAGGACGAGCGCAATGAATTATTATGAAAAGGATACCCAACCACATGTAACACAGCAGGATCATTCGTTGAAAATTAACAACCGTAGGAGCATTGAAATTAGCGGTGTAAAAGAAGTGGATAGTTTTGATAACGAGGAATTTCTGCTGGAAACAGTGATGGGATTTTTAATTGTACGGGGTCAAAATCTTCAGTTGAAAAACTTGGATGTTGGCGATGGATTGGTTTCAATCAAAGGCAAAATATATGAGCTTTCCTATGTAGATGAACAACACCAGGAGAAAGCTAAGGGATTCTTTAGCAAGCTGTTTAGATGATCTTATCCACTCAGTTTATGACGATGCTCGCCATGGTATTAGGGGGCTTCTATTTGGGCATAATATTGGATACCTTCAGGCGGGCATCCCCACATTGGAGGAACTCGGTATTTCTAACCTACCTTATGGAGATCTGTTTTTGGTTGTCACAAACATTGTTTTTATTTTATATTTTATATCGTGTGAATGCTGGTGAATTACGACTATATGTATTTGCAGCATGTCTCTTAGGGTTCGCTGCATATCAAGCGTTGGCAGCATCTTTATACAAAAAGCTGCTTGAACATATTATTCAGTTTACTTTATCAATCTACCGTTTTTTTGCAAAAGCAATTCGGATGTTAATTGTCACACCTGTTGTTTTTGTAGTGACGTTGCTTTTTTCAGCAATTGCCTATACTTTCCAAGTGCTTTTTTTGGTATTATTAACAATATGCAAGATAGTTTTGACTCCTTTTAAATGGATATTTATGTTCATTTATCGATTACTTCCAGAAACAATTAAAAAATATTTACACAAAATTGCAGGATTTTATAGTACAATGAAGAATATATCTAAGAAATGGTTGAAGTATATCAAGTTTAAGAGGAGGTAGGGTCGTGACCGCAAAGGAAAAAACGGTAACAAGATTAAGTTCGGATTATATGCAGCAATACGATGCGCACAAAGGAAGAGAAAAACGAAAGAAGCAACGGCTGATTCGTCGTCTTGTGTTATTTTCTATCGTGGCGCTGATCGTAATCGGCAGTATGGCTACATATCATGTTAAACAACGTGTACTTCAGGCTGATAAGCAAGAACAATATGCACAGACGCAGGAAAAGATGGCAACACTTCAGAAAAAAGAAGCGAATCTTAACGAGGAAATTCAGCTTTTACAAAATGAAGAATATGTATTAGATATAGCACGAACAAATTATTTCTTCTCAAAAGAAGGCGAGTTAATTTTTAAAATCCCCGATGAGGAGCCATCTTATTGACACACTTTCAATAATTTAGCTATACTATAGTTGTAGGATATTATTTAAATTTTTAAGGAGGAGCATTTTTTTTATGTCAATCGAAGTAGGCAGCAAGCTGCAAGGTAAGGTAACTGGTATCACTAATTTTGGTGCATTTGTAGAACTCGGTGAAGGGAAAACTGGTCTAGTCCATATTAGTGAAGTTGCCGATAACTATGTTAAAGACATTAATGAACACTTAACCGTCGGCGACGAAATTTTGGTGAAAGTTATTAATGTTGAAAAAGATGGTAAGATTGGTCTTTCCATAAAGAAGGCTAAGGATAAGCCGGTGCGTCCAAGAAACAATCGTGACCGTGGCGAGTCATTTGAATCAAAGATGAACAAATTTCTAAAGGATTCAGAAGACCGTTTAGCCTCTTTGAAGAAGCAAACGGAAACCAAACGCGGAGGCCGAGGTGCTAAGCGAGGATAAAAATTGCTGTCTATAAAGATGCTCTATCATAATAGATAAAAACAGGTACTGCTTGTATAAGTAGTACCTGTTTTTTTTAGAATTATATAATGACAGGGAAAAAGTTGTTTTTTATTCGCCTGAGTTATTTCAAAATATAACAGCCATTTTGCGTTTATATCGGCCAATTGAATCACACATCAAATTCCGCACCCATTCCCAGAATCAAACACTAAACATATAAAAAGAGGACCTGACCCCAAAATGGGAATCATGTCCTCAAGTGATAGCGGCGGAGGGGATCGAACCCACGACCTCACGGGTATGAACCGTACGCTCTCGCCAGCTGAGCTACGCCGCCAAAATTAGCCACAAAAAATATATTACAACACTAATCGACCGGTGTCAATGCTTTCTAACATTTCCCGGGAAATTTTTTATACTAAATCCTTTTAAATCTCTATACTTTCCTTAAGTGTAAGAAAAGCGGATCCAGGGTAGGATCCGCTGCTAATCCTATTGTGCCTCTGATTGCTCTGGTGTAAATGCACTTTCCTCTGCAGGTTTGTTGCGTTTTATCCAGAATGATAAAACAAAACCGATTAACGCGAATACAGTCGCAACCATAAATGCGTCGTTTATCCCATCGATTGTTGCTAAGTTTTTAAGGTGAGCTAGTTGCTCCTTGCTTTGAACTCCCGTTTTAGGCACTATTTCTTTAAAGTGATCGGTAGTCTGATTACTCATGACTGTGATAAGAAATGCAGTTCCAATTGCTCCTGATACCTGTCGTAACGTGTTCGACATTGCGTTTCCATGTGAATATAACTTTTGTGGCAATACATTTAAACCGGCAGTCATTATTGGCATCATGATCATGGATATTCCAATCATACGACCACTATAGAGCACCATCATGTACGTGTAGGAAGTGGTGTCGGTCAAGTCGGTAAAGAAATAGGTGGTGATTGCAATAATTGCTAAACCGACAAGTGCTAATGGACGAGCGCCAATTTTATCAAACAATTTTCCGGTGATCGGTGACATTATCCCCGATATTATGGCGCCAGGTAATAATAATAAACCTGATTCAAGTGGTGAAAAACCTCGCACGTTTTGTAAATAAATTGGAATAAGAAGCATGGCCGCGAACATAGCCATTGTGACAACAACGTTAATTAACGTTGTTAATGAAAATATACTATATTTAAAAACCCTGAATTCGAGCATTGGTGTTTTAATGCGCAGTTGTCTGATGACAAATATAGCCATCATTACAACACCAATACCCAAGGTGGCAAGGACAATTGGGTCTGACCAACCATTTTGGCCCGCACTGCTGAATCCATATAATAAACCGCCAAATGCAAATGTTGATAGAATGATAGACGGTATATCAACTTTTGGATTAGATAGTTTGGTAACATTTCGTAACATGAAATAGGCAACAATTACATCAATAATCGCAATCGGTAATACAATGAAGAACAGCAAACGCCATGAGTAGTTTTGGACAATCCATCCTGATAATGGCGGACCAATTGCCGGCGCAGACATCATGGCGAGTCCAATCAACCCCATTGCCCCACCACGCTTTTCAACTGGAAACAAACTAAGAATAACGTTCATTAGCAGTGGCATCATGATCCCGGCGCCTGCTGCCTGGATGATTCGGCCAACGATAAGCATAATGAATCCAGGTGCTATACCGCAAATGAGAGTTCCCACTGCGAATAATGACATGGCAGTTAAAAGTAGTTTCCTGGTTGAGAATTTTTCCATTAAAAATGCCGTAATCGGAATAAGAATTCCATTGACCAGCATGTATACGGTTGTTAACCATTGTGCAGTCGATGCGTCAAGGTCCAGGTCAACCATCATAACCGGTAATGCCACATTCATTAATGTTTGGTTCAAAATAGCAACAAAGGCACCAAGCACCATTACAAAAATAATGGGACCCTTTGCCACTTTGTCGGCTTCAATAAATGCACTTCTATCCTTCAAGTTCATCATCTCCGGTGATTTTAATTTTCTCTTTAATTAAGTCGTGAAGCTCTACTAATTTTTCAATGTCGGCTTCATCAATTTCATTTAGGCGGGAAAGCCGCTTAATAAATAATGTGTGACCTTCTACCTTTTTTGTTTCGCCGAGCTTGGTTAAGGATAAAACGATTGCGCGCCGATCTTCTTTCGAACGTTCCCGTTTTACATACTCGGCTTTTACCAAGCGGTCTACAATACTGCTGACAGTACTTTTTCCGGAACTCATTTTCTTCGTTAATTCCTGCAAACTTATATTTGGGTTTTCCGCTAAAATCTTCAAAATCTGCAGCTGCACAATAGTTACACCTAACTCATTTGCATGGTGCCACATCTGTTTATAAAAAAAGCGATTTACATCACGGAATGAATGAATAATCTCGCTGACCTTTTCTTCCTGATCCACTTCTACTTACCTCCATATAAAAAATAGTTCTTGTGCGAACAATTTGCACAAGAACTATTATATGAAATTCCGCATAATAATGCAAGGGGTTTTTTAGAATCCGATCGCTCGAATGAAAATCTGTATCATAAGCTCCCGGAAGCTGCCGTCATTAACAAGGGACACACTCATGTACGGTCTTTTTTCTTCTGGGGAGTAATGTTCAATTAAAATTGCTACAAAGCCTGAGCAACGTCGAACCACTGTGGTGCATGGGTGCAGCCCATCCTTCGCTAACTGAGCGCTTGCGCTTTTCTATCGAATTTTGAAAGGAAAACAAGATGTGTAACGATAGGCTGGTGGCATCCGGTTTTTTGAATGCTTGTCCATCGTTAATTATCTAAAAGGGACATGGAGTTGTGAGAATTTTTGTAGAACGGTGATTGATTAAAATAGAAGTTAGTCGAACGATTTTATGAATATCGTCTGTTGTTTTGACAAAATAAAAATTGATCCTATGGTTTAATATCTCCAAGAGGGAGTGGATTTGGATGATGGATTCAATACCAAGAGTGGATTCTAAGACGTTCGGGGCAGGACAAGGTGTGATGAATAAGTGGCGGAAAAAGATACATGGCAAGGCCCAATCTGTCTTACTGGAAAAAGGGTGGCTGTTTTTTATTGTCGGCTTTTTATTAGGACGGGCTGTCATTTTATCAGAAGTGTCACCTTTTTCTGTAGCATTTCTAGCCACAATATGGCTTGTACATAGGGAAATGGCCCCCAAAGTAATGGTTGCAGTGCTGGCTGGCGCATTAAGCTACTCAATTGACCAGGGTATCTTTATCTCGCTCGCCATGATCTCATTTATTTTTCTTGCCGGACTGTTCAAACATGTAAAACATCAACATGGTGCGGTATTGCTTTTTGTTTTTCTGGCAACTGCCGCACCACGAATTATGCTGTATTCCTTTACAGGTCAGCTGTCATCTTATGAATGGTTGCTTTTGTCAGTTGAAGGTATATTAGGTACCGTTCTAGTATTGATATTTATGCAAAGCATACCAATAATATCACCGAAAAAATATAAACCCACGTTAAAAAATGAAGAAATTGTGTGTATGATTATTCTGCTGGCATCCATATTAACGGGAACAATCGGATGGGATATATATGATGCATCAATTGAGCAGGTTTTCTCCCGCTACTTTGTTTTAATGCTCTCGTTTGTAGGTGGTGCAGCAGTTGGATCAACAGTCGGTGTTGTAGCAGGTCTCATATTATCACTCGCAAATGTAGCAAATCTGTATCAAATGAGCCTGCTTGCATTTTCCGGATTGTTAGGCGGTTTGCTGAAAGAGGGAAAAAAGATGGGGGTCAGTGTGGGGTTATTAATTGGAACATTTCTAGTCGGAATCTATGGGGATGCCACTAATTTAATTCCTTCTATCCTAGAGTCATCTATTGCTATCGTTTTATTTTTTCTTACTCCTGCAAGCTGGGTTAAGAAGCTTTCCCGTTACATTCCGGGCACGGAAGAATATACGAATGAACAGGAACAGTACTTGCAAAAGGTTCGAAACGTAACTGCCAAACGAGTTGAACAATTTTCTGATGTTTTTGAAGCGCTCTCAAAAAGCTTTCAAACTGTGGATTATGCATCAGTAGAACAGGATGCTGACTATAAGCAGGAAACGGACCATTTCTTAAGTCAGGTCACCGAAAAAACTTGTCAGGGCTGCTTTATGAAAAACCGGTGCTGGCAGCAGCAATTTGATAAATCCTATTCATTAATGGAAGGGTTGAAAAATGACCTTGTTGAAGACCGGGAACCGAGTCCTGCAGATATGCGAGTCTTTGAAAACCATTGTGTAAAATCGAAAAAAGTAATGGATGTAATGAAGGAAGAGTTAACAATTTTCGAATCAAATAAACGGCTGCAAAAGCAGGTATCTGAGAGTAAACGTTTTGTAGCTGAGCAATTACAGGGTGTTTCAGAAGTTATGGATGACTTCGCCAAAGAAATTTTAAAAGAGCGCCATCACCATGAACAGCAAGAAATGCAAATCGTTCAGGGACTTGAACATATGGGGATAGAAATTGAGAAACTTGATATCTTTAGTTTGGAGAGAGGAAATGTTGATATCGAAATGATGGTTAATTTATATGAATATCGGGGGGAAGGAGCGAAATTAATTGCACCAATGCTATCAGATATCCTTAGTGAAGTAGTCATAGTCAAGCAAGAGGAAATTTCTCCTTTTCCAAATGGAAGCTGTTTCATTGTGTTTAGTTCAGCAAAAGAATTTGTCGTTGAAACTGGAGTATCACATGCAGCCAAAGGAGGGGGAATTATTTCCGGTGACAGCCATACTACGATGGAGCTTGGCACCGGAAAATATGCAATGGCAATTAGTGATGGTATGGGAAATGGTGAGCGTGCACATGAAGAAAGCGTAGAAACATTACGGCTGCTGCAGCAAATATTGCAAACAGGAATCCCTGAAAAGGTTGCCATTAAGTCGATTAATTCAATTCTTTCTCTGCGTACCACTGATGAAATGTTTGCAACGCTTGATTTAGCTGTGATCAATTTACACAATGCAGCCGTTCGATTCTTGAAAATCGGCTCAACACCCAGTTTCATTAAACGAGGAGATCAAATGCTGAAGGTTGAGGCCAGTAACCTGCCAATGGGGATTATCCAGGAGTTTGATGTTGATATTGTAAAAGAACAACTAATGGAGGGCGATCTGCTAATCATGATGAGTGACGGTATCTTTGAAGGGCCAAAACATGTTGAAAATGTAGATGTATGGATAAAGCGAAAGATTCGTGAAATGAAAACAGATGATCCACAGGAAATTGCTGATTTATTGCTGGAAGAAGTAGTTCGTACAAGATCAGGAGAAATTGCAGATGATATGACAGTAATGGTTGCAAGAATTAATAAGAATGCACCGGAATGGGCTGCCATTCCTGCTGGACATAGGTATGCTCAATGATTGCAGTAATGTAAACACCTCCATGAAAGTTCGCCTTGGTATATTTCTTTTCAGATTTGGCGATGATGGGTAGGAAAGAGTTGGAGGTGGAATGTATGAAAAAGGGTACATTAAAACAGATTCTATTAATTACGGATGGCTGCTCAAATAAAGGTGAGAAACCTGCGGCGACAGCGGCACTTGCCCACCAGCAGGGTATTACGGTGAATGTTATTGGCATTATGGATGACGATCAGACGGAACAGCCTGAAGGTTTGGAAGAGGTTGAAGAGGTTGCGCTTTCTGGCGGAGGTGTAAGTCAGATTGTCTATAAAAAATCCTTATCGCAGACAGTTCAGATGGTAACAAAACAGGCGATGACACAGACGTTACAGGGTTTTGTTAATCAGGAACTTCAACAGATTTTGGGTCCAAATCAAACGATGGATGAGCTGGAACCTGAGAAACGCGGAGAAATTATGGAAGTGGTAGAAGAACTAGGGGAGACTTGTGACCTTGAGGTTCTTATTTTAGTAGATACTAGCGCAAGTATGCATGATAAACTACCGACTGTAAAAGAAGCATTGATTGATTTATCCATTAGCCTGAATGCGCGGATTGGCCGAAACCGGTATTGCGTATTTACTTTCCCTGATAGGAAAAGGGATATTAAACAGATCCTAGATTGGTCACCAAAGCTTGATTCAATATCTGCTATTTTTCCAAAACTGACAAGTGGCGGGATTACACCAACAGGTCCGGCACTGCGTGAGGCAATGTATCAATTTGGCAAAGAAAGTCTGTTAAGGAGCTTTAACGATGAAGATGAACCACCAATCGAAGAAGCATGGTATTGAACTTAGACCCGGAACATCCGTTGTTGGAAAGTGGCATCATAAACGCTATATTGTTCGTAAAAAACTTGGAAGCGGCGCCATAGGAAGTGTCTATTTATGTGAGCTTGGCGGTAAGCAAGTAGCATTAAAAATCAGTAGTAAAAGTATGTCCATGACAATGGAAGTCAATGTTCTGAAATCCTTACAGAAGGTCCAAGGAAAACGTCTTGGGCCTTATTTAGTTGATGTAGATGATTGGGTTACACCGGGTGGCTCCGCACTTTCATTTTATGTTATGGAATATTTGCAGGGCCAATCGTTATCCACTTTTATCAGGAACAATGGTAGCACCTGGATAGGCGTATTTATCTTACAACTTCTAGATGACTTATCTGAGCTTCACAAAACTGGCTGGGTATTTGGTGATTTGAAAGAAGACAATCTAATTATCCTCCATTCACCTCCAAAGGTTCGGTGGATTGATGTTGGGGGCACAACACAATTAGGTCGCGCAATTAAAGAGTACACAGAGTTTTATGATCGTGGATATTGGGGAATAGGTTCAAGGAAAGCCGAGCCAAGCTATGATTTATTTGCGCTTGTCATGGTTTTTGTCAAACTGTATTATCCGAATCAATTTGAGCGGGGCAGTAATTCGGAGGCAGCAATCCTATCCAGAATTAAAAATGCTGCGCCATTAAGGCCCTATTTACCATGTTTCACAAAAGCAATACAGGGAAAATATCAATCTAGTGCCCAGATGAAACAAGATGTTGAAATGATCCTTAACCGCCCAGCTCAAATGATGTCCCGCAAACAACGAAAGAAAAAAGCATCCATTCTGGTTGAATCAACTGGAATTTCTTTAGTTGCCTTATTTTATTATCTAGTTTCATTGATGCTGCCGTAAGTAAGTTCTTTTATATTAGTGAAAAGGTATGATAGGATATAATGGTTCCATACTACTCTATATGAAGGATGAACGAAAAATGAAAGAACGTGTGTTGTCATTTATCAAGGAAAATGGATTAATTGAACCTGATTCGACTGTACTTGTTGGGGTGTCGGGTGGTCCAGATTCAATGGCAATTCTCCATTTTCTTCGTTCGATTATGGATGAATGGAATTTAAAAATTATCGCCCTCACAGTTGATCATCAATTGCGTGGGGAGGAATCAGAAGAGGATCTTCGTTTTGTAGAAAAGATATGCGCAGAATGGAATATTGAATTTTATGGAACCTTTTTGGACGTTCCTTCGTATAAAAAACAGAACCATATTGGGACACAGGTGGCTGCCAGAAAAATGCGTTACCAATTCTTTTCCCGGAAAATGAAAGATCTCGGTGCGGACTATTTAGCATTTGGTCACCATGCGGATGATCAGATAGAGACCATGCTGATGGGGTTTGTACGATCAACTAATAGCCGGGCAATCGCTGGTATGCCGGTTATACGTCCATTTAACACTGGTTTTATTATCCGGCCTTTTTTATGCGTAACGAAGGATGAGATTAAGAATTATTGTCAGAAACATGGCATTCATTCAAGGCTTGATCCATCTAATTTAACAACTGATTATACTAGAAACTATTTTCGTAAATTTGTTCTTCCGTTACTAAAAAAACAAAACAGTAATATACATACTACAGTAAGAAGATTAAGCAAATCCTTGCAATCGGATGATGATTATTTAACCGGGGAAGCTAAAAAGCTTTTGAAACAGGTGGTTTCGCTAAATGAAAGTAAAAACTATGCGACATTTGACATAGATTTGTTTCAAGGGTACCACGGTGCTTTACAAAGACGGGTCTATCATCTAATATTAAACTATCTATATGATGAATTGCCTAAAAATTTATCGTATATGCATGAGGAACAGTTTTTTGTACTACTGAATAGCCAAAAGGCCAATGGTATTTTGGATTTTCCCCATCAATTAAAGGTGGAAAAGTCCTATCGCACGCTATCTGTTTACTTCGAAGATAAACTGCCGCAAGCGTCTCCTTTTCACGAAATTTTACCTATCCCTGGAGAAGTTGTATTACCCGATGGATCCGTTGTTCGGGCTGATTATACGGAGGAATCACATAGTCAAAATCAGGAAGTTTATTTATGCAGTAAGAATAAAATCGCTTTACCATTACATATTAGAACACGAATACCAGGAGATAGAATGAGCTGGAAAGGGCTTGAAGGCAGTAAGAAGGTAAAGGACATTTTCATTGATGAAAAGGTACCAGTCAGAATGCGCGATTCGTGGCCAGTTGTGACAGACAATAACGGTGTGATTCTTTGGCTTTGCGGTCTAAAGAAGGGTGAGCCAGCTGATCAAACAAAAGACACCTCATTTATTCAACTATATTTTAGAAAAGCTACTTTGTAGGAGGAACAAACATGCATAACGATATTGAACAAATTTTGGTTACGAAAGAAGAAATTGCAAAAAAGTGTGAAGAGATTGGTAAACAGTTAACAGAAGAATATGATGGAAAATTTCCTTTAGCCATTGGAGTTTTAAAAGGTGCCATGCCATTTATGTCTGATGTGCTGCGTTATACCGATACTCATCTGGAAATGGACTTCATGGATGTCTCCAGTTACGGCGGGAAGACCAGGTCATCCGGAGAAGTGAAAATTGTGAAGGATTTGGATACAAAAGTAGAAGGCCGTGACTTATTAATTATTGAAGATATCATTGATAGTGGTCTTACCCTGAGTTATTTGGTCGATTTATTCAAGTATCGTAAAGCAAAGTCAATTCGGATTGTTACTCTGCTTGATAAACCTTCAGGTAGAACAGCACATATTAAGGCAGATATTATTGGGTTTAAGGTTCCGAATGAATTTGTTGTGGGTTATGGACTTGATTATGAAGAAAAGTACCGCAATCTGCCATACATTGGTGTTTTAAAACCAAAGATTTATGGTGGTTCTGAAGCGTAAATCGATTAACATTATTTACACCGTAAAAATCGGTATTAGTTTTAACAACATGATGTAAAATAAAAGACAAAAATAGCTTAAAAACAATGACATATATGAGTGGAATTAGTTGTATTGAAACTTTTTCCTGTGGTACTATGTTATATAGTTTTCCCGTTTGGGAGGAGGTTGGCAATGAAACGATTAATGCGGAATGTGTTCTTCTGGTTCCTGATTTTTCTAGTTGTTGTAGCTGTTATAGAATTATTCAGAGGTCAGGATGAACAGGCAAAAGAATTAAATGTAGAAGAATTTATGCAGGCACTTGACAATGGTGATATCGCAGAAATGACGATGCAGCCTGTAAATATGGTCTATAGAATTACTGGTGAACTGGAAGATGGGGATAAGCAGTTTGTCGCCCAAGTACCAGATAACACAGAAATTATTGCAACAATTACAAACAAAGCTTCCGAACAAAGTGTATTAAACGTGAAGCAAGAAGAACAGCCAAGTGGATGGGTAACGTTCCTGACAACGATGATCCCATTTTTAATCATAGGATTATTTTTCTTCTTTATACTTAGCCAATCGCAAGGCGGCGGTGGCGGCCGTGTGATGAACTTCGGTAAGAGTAAAGCCAAAATGTTCTCTGAGGATAAGAAAAAGGTTCGCTTTAAGGATGTCGCTGGAGCGGATGAGGAAAAGCAAGAACTTGTTGAGGTGGTCGACTTTTTAAAGGATCCACGTAAGTTCTCAGCAGTAGGTGCCCGAATTCCAAAAGGTGTTTTGCTTGTTGGACCTCCAGGTACTGGTAAAACGTTGTTAGCACGAGCCGTAGCTGGGGAAGCTGGAAAACCATTCTTCTCTATTAGTGGTTCGGACTTCGTTGAAATGTTTGTCGGTGTTGGTGCATCTCGTGTACGTGATTTATTTGAAAATGCGAAGAAAAACGCACCGTGTATCATCTTTATTGATGAAATCGACGCCGTTGGTCGACAGCGTGGGGCTGGTCTCGGCGGTGGTCACGACGAACGTGAACAAACATTAAACCAATTACTTGTTGAAATGGATGGATTTGGCGTAAATGAGGGAATTATTATTATCGCTGCGACTAACCGTCCGGATATTCTTGACCCTGCATTACTACGCCCGGGTCGTTTTGACCGTCAAATTACCGTGGACCGTCCAGATGTGAAAGGACGCGAAGAGGTATTACAAGTTCATGCAAAAGATAAACCACTGGATAGTACAGTTGATTTAAAGACAGTTGCGATGCGTACACCAGGCTTTTCAGGTGCGGATTTAGAAAACTTACTGAACGAGGCAGCTTTGGTGGCTGCGCGTGCGAATAAATCAACGATTGATATGCTTGACGTGGATGAAGCGATTGACCGCGTTATTGCTGGTCCTGCCAAGAAAGGCAAGGTCATATCGAAAAAAGAGCGGAATATTGTCGCCTATCATGAAAGTGGACACACTATTATTGGTATGGTTTTAGATGATGCAGATATGGTACATAAAGTTACCATTGTGCCTCGCGGGCAAGCCGGCGGTTATGCCGTTATGCTTCCTAGAGAAGATCGTTACTTTATGACTAAGCCAGAACTGTTCGATAAAATTACCGGACTGCTTGGCGGACGCGTTGCAGAGGAAGTTTTCTTCGGTGAAGTAAGTACTGGAGCATCTAATGACTTCCAGCGCGCTACAGCAATCGCCCGCAAGATGATTACTGAATATGGTATGAGCGATAAGATTGGTCCATTGCAATTCACTTCTGGTGGAGGCAACCAGGTATTTCTTGGTCGCGATATTCAAAATGAACAAACGTATAGTGATGAAATTGCTCATGATATTGATCAGGAAATGCAGAACTTTATTAACTTCTGTTATGACCGAGCAAAACAAATCATCACAGATAATAAGGATAAGCTAGAACTCATGGCGCAAACGCTTCTGAAGGTGGAAACACTAGATGCGAAACAAATCAAAGGATTGTTTGAGGATGGTGTCCTTCCTGAACCAGCTGACGATGTAAACATTACAACAACAACTGGAGAAGATAAGGATCTTCGGGTAAATATCCAACCGAAGGACGATGATGATACCCCGGAAACCTATGACGAAGCAAAAGAGAAAGCGCGGGAAGAATTAGAAAAGAAACGTCAGGATGAGCAAGATGAATCTTCCCAAACTGATGAGGATAACAATAAGGAATAATGTTTTCTATAAAAGAACAACCCTTCAGATGGATGAGGGGTTGTTCTTTGTATTGTGGATTATGTGCGGAAAGAAATTATGATATATTTAAATATATAAAGCTGTTTTCTAAAAGATAGAATTTTTTGGCCCCATGGCGACCGCTAAGGAAAAATCTACGCTTTCATGGCCCCCTTGAGCTTACGCTGAGGGCACTGAAAAAGGTGTAGCTAATACACAAATATGTGGATCTATCATCGCATCTTGAATATACTGCGCGCACCTTAGGGCGAGTGCCAAGCCTCCTTGCCCCGGCAAGGAGTATCCGGCGTTGCCCGCGGAAAGTGCAGTGTTTTTTAAGCAGCGGTGGATTAACGCTCATACAAAGTTATGTCCCAGTTTATATCAACTGTGGTGATAGTAGCAACAAACTATGCTGGAGCAGCCATATATAATGTTTATAATACGGATAATAGAAAGGTATGATTTTAACAATGCTTTTTGTACTGGATGTTGGAAATACAAGTACTGTTTTAGGTGTCTTTAAAAATGATCAGTTAACACATGAGTGGCGAATTAAAACGGATCGCTATAAATCTGAGGATGAATTTGGTATGCTGATTAAGTCCTTATTGGAGCATACAGGCATTTCATTCAAAGACATTACCGGAATTATTATTTCGTCTGTTGTTCCACCAATTATGTTTGCTCTCGAAAAGATGTGCAGAAAGTATTTTCATCAGGAAGCATTAGTTATTGGCAAAGATGATGTTCAATCTTTTTTACCGATGAAATATCCAAATCCGAAAGAAATTGGTGCTGACAGAATTGTAAACGCTGTTGGTGCTATTGAAGAATATGGTTCACCATTGGTGATCATTGATTTTGGAACTGCTACAACGTATTGCTATGTGAACGAGAAGAAAGAATATGAAGGCGGTGCAATTGCGCCGGGTATTCATATATCACTGGAGGCGTTATACAGTAAGGCGTCAAAACTTCCTAAGGTGGAAATTACCAGCCCATCCAGTATAATTGGAACATCTACTGTCGAAGCAATGCAGGCAGGAATATATTATGGGTATATTGGACAAGTTGATGAGGTCGTATCAAGAATTAAAGAGCAGGCAAATGAAATGCCCACAGTTGTTGCGACTGGTGGTCTCGCAAAATTAATTGCAGATGATTCCAAGACAATAGACCATGTTGATACAAACCTGACGTTGAAGGGATTGTATATTATTTATAAACGGAACCAGGAAATGAAGTAAGGAGAGTTTGTTATGACAGATTACTTAGTAAAGGCTACAACATACGGCGGAATGGTTCGTGCCTATGCAAGTGTAACCACGGAAACAGTAAGTGAAGCACAGCGCCGTCACGATTCCTGGGCAACCACCTCAGCAGCATTAGGCCGAACAATTACAGTAACTGCGATGATGGGTGCCATGTTAAAAGGTGATGATTCCCTAACTGTAAAAGTGGAAGGGGATGGCCCGATTGGCCCAATGATTGCTGATGCCAATCCACATGGTGAGGTCCGCGGCTATGTAACCAACCCGCATGTTGATTTTGATTTAAATGATAAAGGAAAATTGGATGTTGCCCGTGCAGTGGGAACAGAAGGAACAATAAGTGTTACCAAAGATTTAGGATTAAAGGATTATTTTACTGGTCAGGTGCCGATTGTATCTGGTGAAATTAGTGAAGATTTTACGTATTACTTTGCCAATTCAGAACAAGTCCCTTCAGCCGTAGGAGCGGGGGTTCTTATAAATCCGGATCATTCAGTTCTAGCCGCGGGAGGGTTTATTGTCCAAGTAATGCCTGGTGCTGATGAGGAAATTATTGAACGGTTAGAAGCACAAATTCAGTCGTTTCCAGCAATCTCCACATTGATCAGAGAAGGAAATTCGCCTGAAGAGATCCTGCAACGATTGTTTGGTAATGAAGAAATAAAAATGCATGAAACATTGCCTATTTCCTTTACATGTAAATGTTCAAAGGAACGGATTGAACACGCAATCAGCGGACTGGGTAATGAGGAAATACAGAAAATGATTGATGAAGACCACGGTGCAGAGGCAACGTGTCACTTTTGCAATGAGGTTTACCAATTCAGTGAAAAGGAACTTGAATCATTAAAGCAATAGATTACTAACAGGATAGGGAGTTCTATATGTCAAAGAAATTATTACTTGGGATAATTGTTATACTGTTGATTACAAATGTGGCTACACTCTTCTTTTGGAATAAAGGAGGAGAAAAAGTCGTATTGGATGACGGGAAGAAAGCGGTTAATGCCAAGGAGCCAGTTGCTACAGTGGATGGCGAAACGATTTCATATGATGCATGGATGTCAAAACTTCGTGCTGAGCATGGGAAAGAGCAGCTGAAACGAATGGTTGATTCGGAAATTGTCGACAAGCTGGCTGATAAAAAGGGAATTGAAATAAGTGATAAAGTAATTAAACGTGAACTTGCCTTATTAAATGGTAGCCAAGGCCCAATGACACCCAAGGAAGCAAAGCAAAAGGAAAAAGAGTGGCGTAAGGATATTATTTACCGTTATCAATTAGGTGCACTGCTTACGATGGATACGTCTGTTCCTGAAGAAAAGATGAAGTCCTATTACGATGTATATAAGAATCAGTATAATTTTACTGCATCAATAAAAGTATCGCATATTATCGTAAGGAATATGAAAACAGCTGAAAAGGTCGAAAAAGAGTTGGACAATGGTGCATCCTTCTCCTTACTTGCAAAAGAATACTCAATTGATGAGGATACTAAAAAAGATGGCGGATATTTGGGCTATTTTCAAACCAACAGTCAGTTCTTACCAACAGGATACGTGGATACAGCTAAAAAAATGGAAGAAGGAACTTATAGTGAACCATTCAAAAGTGATACGGGTGTTGCAATCATCTTCCTTCACCGCATGCTGCCGGATATTAATTTCACCTATAAGGAAATTAAACCATACTTAAAAAGGGAACTGGCAATGGATAAGTTGGATCAGTCGTTAACCACCGAGCCACTTTGGAATAAATTAGATATTGAATGGATTTATGATGAAGATGAAGAATAGCGGCAATGTAATATTTTGTTTGACAATTCCCACTTTACCACGTACATTATAAATAAATCCTATTAAAACACTATGAATTAGGAGGAAGTTAGTGATGAGAGTTGCTGATACTATTGCAGGTTTAATTGGTGAAACACCAATGGTTAAATTGAATCGTTCGGCAGATTCAGATAGTGCAGATATTTATTTGAAGTTAGAGTATATGAATCCGGGAAGTTCAGTTAAAGATCGAATTGCATTAGCGATGATCGAAGCTGCAGAAGAGGAAGGCATATTAAAAGAAGGCGACACTATTATTGAACCGACAAGTGGTAATACGGGAATTGGCCTTGCGATGGTCGGCGCCGCTAAAGGTTATAAAACGGTATTAGTTATGCCAGATACAATGAGTAAAGAACGTCAAAATCTGTTGCGTGCCTATGGAGCTAAATTAGTTTTAACCCCGGGGTCAGGCGGAATGAACACAGCAATTAAAAAGGCAGAAGAATTAAAAGAAGAAAATGGTTACTTTATGCCACAGCAGTTTAATAATATGGCTAATCCTGATGTGCACGCTCGTACTACCGGGAAAGAAATCGTTGAACAAATGAAAGATGGATTAGATGGGTTTGTCTCAGGAATTGGCACTGGCGGAACGATATCCGGAGCAGGCAAGGTATTAAAAGAACATTTCAGTGATGTTAAGCTGTATGCAGTTGAACCATCTGATTCTGCTATATTATCCGGCGGCTCTCCTGGACCACATAAAATACAGGGACTTGGCGCAGGCTTTGTTCCAAAGGTATTAGACACAGATATTTATGATGAAATTATCCGGATTACAAATGAGGAAGCTTTCTCTACTTCGCGTGAGGTTGCCAAAAAGGATGGTATCCTTGGCGGGATATCGTCGGGTGCTGCCATCGCTGCTGCTAAAAAGGTAGCCAAGAAGCTAGGCAAAGGCAAAAAGGTTGTAGCCATTATACCAAGTAATGGAGAACGATACCTTTCAACACCATTATATGACTTTGATGAAATTGAAAAGTAGCCTGTATTAGGGACTAGTAGCGAATCCGTACTAGTCCTTTTTTTTTCATTGTGATACGATTATACAGAATAAGAAGACTGGAAGAAGGTTTGATGATGCAGGCGTTTTTGAAAACAAAAGCAATGACATACAATTTATCAGAACGAACACATATCATGGGAATTTTAAATGTTACGCCTGACTCTTTTTCGGATGGCGGAAGTTATATAACAGTAGAGAATGCTGTTGCACAGGCAGTTGAGATGGAAAAACTGGGAGCTGATATCATTGATATTGGTGGTGAATCAACCCGGCCGAATCACCAGGCAATATCGAAAGAAGAGGAAATCAAACGGATTGTACCAGCAATTAAAGCGGTAAAGGAAGCTGTAACGATTCCGATTTCAATTGATACGTATAAGGCTGAAACAGCCAGAGCAGCAATTGATGCTGGTGCCTCAATTATTAATGACGTATGGGGAGCAAAAAGGGAACCTGAAATAGCAGATGTTGCAGCGGAATATGATGTTCCACTAATAATAATGCATAACCGTACGGATAAAAACTACTTTTCGCTAATTGATGATATGAAACAAGATTTGCACGATAGCATTGAGATTGCATTAAAAGCCGGTGTAAGGAGAGACAATATTATTCTTGATCCGGGAATTGGATTTGCTAAAACGATAACGGATAATCTAGTTACCATGAATCATCTGGAAAAATTCGTGGAAATGGGTTATCCCGTTTTGCTTGGGGCATCGCGTAAATCCTTTATTGGACACATTTTGGATGTTCCGCCAGCGGAAAGGGATAATGGAACAGGGGCAACCACCTGTATGGCGATTCAAAAAGGCGTGCAAATTGTCCGGGTCCACGATGTAAAACGAACCGCTGAATTAGCAAAGATGATGGACAGGATGCTAGCTGGAGGTAAATAAGATGGACAAAATTATACTTAAAGGTTTGCGGTTTTATGGATATCATGGACTACTTCCAGAAGAAAACAAATTGGGGCAACGATTTCATGTTGATGTAGAATTACTGGTGGATCTAAAGCAGCCGGGAGAAAGTGACAGGATGGAAGATTCCATTCATTATGGACACGCTTATGAACTTATACAAACAGTTGTCGAAGGTGATCCAAAAAACCTGATTGAGGCTGTGGCAGAAGATATCGCTAAGAGTCTCTTATCCAATTTTGATTTATTACAAGCTATCCTTGTGAAGGTTGTGAAACCAGACCCGCCAATTCGCGGTCATTACGAATCGGTAGCTGTAGAAATTTTTAGGGAGAAAAAATAATGAATAATGTTTTCCTAGCACTCGGAACTAATATTGAACCGAGATACACCCATTTACAAAAGGCATTACATGAACTGCGAACAAATGAACATATTACGATTAAGAGTGAATCGTCTATTTATGAGACGGCGCCGGTAGGTTATACAGACCAGGCTGATTTTCTAAACATGGCTATCCAAATTGAAACGCCACTTACTCCTTTCGCTTTATTGGAGAGATGCCAGCGAATTGAGGAGGGACTGGGACGAAAACGTGCAATCAGATTCGGCCCCCGTACAATAGACCTTGACATTTTAATCTATAATGATGAAAATATAAAAACAGAACGATTAAATGTGCCGCATCCACGGTTGTATGAACGAGCATTTGTACTTATACCCTTAAAAGAATTAAACCCAGAGTTACCTATTGGTGCTCAGGGTAAATGTGTGTCGGATTATGTGGATGATTTGACGGACCAAGATGTAAAGGATGTTAGAAAATGGACACCGCAAGAATCGGCAGGCGAGTAAAAGCATTTCGTAAATTAAAAGGATATACACAAATAGATTTTGCTAAGGTTTTGCATGTGTCGATTACAGAACTTCGTGATGTGGAACGGGGAATGAAGGAGGCACCTGATGTGCTTCTGGATAAAGTTGCACTCACCCTGTCTGTATCAAAAGAAGAATTAATCGGCAAAGACGAACATATCCAGGGAGTAAAGTAATCTTTCAGAAGGTGTATCACGCTCCCAGCCCCAAAGAAAAAATAGATGCATGTATGCTTCACATGGATCGACTGATTAAGCACAAGGTTGTAAAAGTCGCACTTCTTGAAATGCGTAAACGAGCTGCATGTTATAATAATGTAAATGCATGAAATAATATCCTATTTCTTATATAATGAACGATAAACGATTGGCATGGACATAGCTAAAAAATTGGAGTGATAATGGTGTCAGAAGAACTAAATGAACATATGCGTGTGCGCAGGGAAAAGTTAACTACTTACCGCGAACAGGGTATCGATCCTTTCGGAGGGAAATTCGTGCGTTCACACTCAACGGAAACGTTGATTGAACAATACGATGCGTTTTCAAAAGAAGAACTGGAGGATAAAACGGAGCAGGTTACTATAGCAGGACGGATGATGACAAAACGCGGAAAAGGTAAGGCCGGTTTTGCTCATGTTCAGGATTTAAGTGGACAGTTACAAATATACGTACGTAAAGATATGATAGGCGATGATGCTTATGAAATTTTTAAAACAACAGATATGGGAGATATTGTTGGTGTAACTGGTGTTATGTTCAAAACAAAAGTTGGTGAACTTTCCGTAAAGGCTACTGAATTTCATCTATTAACAAAATCCCTTCGTCCCCTACCAGAGAAGTACCACGGTCTTAAGGACATTGAACAGCGTTATCGTCAACGTTATTTGGATTTAATCACAAATGTCGATAGCAGGGATACCTTTATTTTAAGAAGCAAAATTATTCAATCAATGCGTCGTTATTTAGACACGCACGGCTTCTTAGAAGTGGAAACCCCGATGATGCATGGAATACCCGGGGGAGCGTCAGCACGTCCATTTGAAACCCACCATAATGCGTTAGATATTCCATTATATATGCGCATTGCAATAGAATTGCATTTGAAGCGACTCATTGTCGGCGGGATGGAAAAAGTCTATGAAATTGGTCGTGTCTTCCGTAATGAGGGTGTTTCCACGAGACATAACCCTGAATTTACCATGATGGAACTGTATGAAGCGTTTGCTGATTTCCATGATGTAATGGAACTGACCGAAAATATGGTAGCTCACATTGCCAAAGAGGTACTGGGTGATACAAAACTGACATATGACGAACAGGAAATTTCACTTGCACCAAAGTGGAAGAGATTGCATATGGTCGATGCAGTAAAAGAGTACACAGGTGTAGACTTCTGGAAAAAGATGAGTGATGAAGATGCTCGTGCACTGGCAAAAGAATACGGCATCCAAATCCAGGATTCAATGACATTTGGACATGTTGTAAATGAATTCTTTGAACAAAAAGTAGAAGAGAAATTAATTCAGCCTACATTTATTTTTGGTCATCCGGTTGAAATTTCGCCACTTGCGAAGAAAAATAAAGAAGATGACCGCTTTACGGACCGATTTGAATTATTTATTGTCGGCCGTGAACATGCAAATGCCTTTAGTGAATTAAACGACCCAATTGATCAGCGCCAGCGTTTTGAGGGCCAGCTTAAAGAACGCGAGCAAGGAAACGATGAAGCGCATCTAATGGATGAAGATTTCCTAGAAGCATTGGAATACGGGATGCCCCCTACCGGTGGACTTGGTATTGGGATAGACCGTTTGGTTATGTTATTAACAAACTCTCCATCTATTAGGGACGTATTACTATTTCCGCAGATGCGTAATAAGTAGTTAGGAAATAGGTTTACAAAGAAGATATTTCGGCAATACCCTTTTTGTAGGGTGTTTTCCGGGATGTCTTTTTTTATTTCCCAATACCTGATTGGTCTGCTTAAAGAAGCTTCTGATTCCAGTTTAAGAATAGCCCATTCCCGTGTTTCCGGGGGCTATAGGTAAGTTTTTTACAAACCAATTTATTGCAAAAAGTATTTTCAATTATTTCTTTTTTTAATTCTGCTTGCTTTCATCATGGAATCATGGTAAATTAGTTTACGTTGTCTTAAACAAACGAACTATTTATTTACGAATTGCTTTAAAAAAATAAATAAAAGGTTATTGACTTTATTATTTCTAAGTGGTATATTAATAAAGTCGCCAAATTGAGACGGCGATTGAAATTTGCTCCTTGAAAACTGAACAAACAACAACCAAGTAATATGTCAAGCAACGAAACAAAGCTAAGACCAACGATAGAATTGATTGGTGTCGATTCTATTCAAACTTTTTTGGAGAGTTTGATCTTGGCTCAGGACGAACGCTGGCGGCGTGCCTAATACATGCAAGTCGAGCGCGGGAAGCAAGCAATCGCCCTTCGGGGCGTGAGCTTGTGGAACGAGCGGCGGACGGGTGAGTAACACGTGGGCAACCTGCCTGTAAGATTGGGATAACCCCGGGAAACCGGAGCTAATACCGAATAATACTTTTTATCACATGGTAGAAAGTTGAAAGGCGGCTTTTGCTGTCACTTACAGATGGGCCCGCGGCGCATTAGCTAGTTGGTGGGGTAATGGCCTACCAAGGCGACGATGCGTAGCCGACCTGAGAGGGTGATCGGCCACACTGGGACTGAGACACGGCCCAGACTCCTACGGGAGGCAGCAGTAGGGAATCTTCCGCAATGGACGAAAGTCTGACGGAGCAACGCCGCGTGAGTGATGAAGGTTTTCGGATCGTAAAACTCTGTTGTTAGGGAAGAACACGTATCGTTCGAATAGGACGGTGCTTTGACGGTACCTAACCAGAAAGCCCCGGCTAACTACGTGCCAGCAGCCGCGGTAATACGTAGGGGGCAAGCGTTGTCCGGAATTATTGGGCGTAAAGCGCTCGCAGGCGGTCTTTTAAGTCTGATGTGAAAGCCCACGGCTTAACCGTGGAGGGTCATTGGAAACTGGAGGACTTGAGTACAGAAGAGGAGAGTGGAATTCCACGTGTAGCGGTGAAATGCGTAGAGATGTGGAGGAACACCAGTGGCGAAGGCGACTCTCTGGTCTGTAACTGACGCTGAGGAGCGAAAGCGTGGGGAGCGAACAGGATTAGATACCCTGGTAGTCCACGCCGTAAACGATGAGTGCTAGGTGTTAGGGGGTTTCCGCCCCTTAGTGCTGAAGTTAACGCATTAAGCACTCCGCCTGGGGAGTACGGCCGCAAGGCTGAAACTCAAAAGAATTGACGGGGGCCCGCACAAGCGGTGGAGCATGTGGTTTAATTCGAAGCAACGCGAAGAACCTTACCAGGTCTTGACATCCTCTGCCAGCGATAGAGATATCGTGTTCCCTTCGGGGACAGAGTGACAGGTGGTGCATGGTTGTCGTCAGCTCGTGTCGTGAGATGTTGGGTTAAGTCCCGCAACGAGCGCAACCCTTGATCTTAGTTGCCAGCATTTAGTTGGGCACTCTAAGGTGACTGCCGGTGACAAACCGGAGGAAGGTGGGGATGACGTCAAATCATCATGCCCCTTATGACCTGGGCTACACACGTGCTACAATGGATGGAACAAAGGGAAGCGAAGCCGCGAGGTGTAGCAAATCCCATAAAACCATTCTCAGTTCGGATTGCAGGCTGCAACTCGCCTGCATGAAGCCGGAATCGCTAGTAATCGCGGATCAGCATGCCGCGGTGAATACGTTCCCGGGCCTTGTACACACCGCCCGTCACACCACGAGAGTTGGCAACACCCGAAGTCGGTGAGGTAACCTTTATGGAGCCAGCCGCCGAAGGTGGGGCCAATGATTGGGGTGAAGTCGTAACAAGGTAGCCGTATCGGAAGGTGCGGCTGGATCACCTCCTTTCTAAGGAAAAACAGGAAGCGAGAAGCTACATGTAGTGGAAGCTGACCTGTTTAACGGAATCCCTGTGATAACCTGCTGGTTATCCGGGGGCGTAAGACCTACTATCATGTAGGCCTTGACATATCAGGTTGTTTGTTCAGTTTTGAGGGATGCAAATCTCTCTTTTTGTACCTTGAAAACTAAATAAGAGCAAGATAGACAACGACATCAAAAACGTAAGTTCTTAATCATAAAGATAGTTAAGTGAAGAAGAGCGCACGGTGGATGCCTTGGCACTAGGAGCCGATGAAGGACGGGACTAACACCGATATGCCTCGGGGAGTCGTAAGTAGACTTCGATCCGAGGATTTCCGAATGGGGAAACCCGCTGTTCGTAATGGAGCAGTACGCGTATCTGAATACATAGGATACGTGAGGCAGACCCGGGGAACTGAAACATCTTAGTACCCGGAGGAAGAGAAAGCAAATGCGATTTCCCAAGTAGCGGCGAGCGAAACGGAATCAGCCCAAACCAGAAAGCTTGCTTTCTGGGGTTGTAGGACACTCCATTGGAGTTACAAAGAAATGCTTTAGATGAATCGATCTGGAACGATCAGCCAAAGCGGGTAAGAGCCCTGTAATCGAAAAAGCGTTTCCTCCGGAGTGGATCCTGAGTACGGCGGAACACGAGGAATTCCGTCGGAATCCGGGAGGACCATCTCCCAAGGCTAAATACGACCTAGTGACCGATAGTGAACCAGTACCGTGAGGGAAAGGTGAAAAGCACCCCGGAAGGGGAGTGAAAGAGATCCTGAAACCGTGCGCTTACAAGTAGTCGAAGCCCGTTTATGGGTGACGGCGTACCTTTTGTAGAATGGACCGGCGAGTTACGATCGTATGCAAGGTTAAGTGGAAGACACGGAGCCGCAGCGAAAGCGAGTCTGAATAGGGCGAAATAGTATACGGTCGTAGACCCGAAACCGTGTGATCTACCCATGTCCAGGGTGAAGGTCAGGTAACACTGACTGGAGGCCCGAACCCACGTATGTTGAAAAATGCGGGGATGAGGTGTGGGTAGGGGTGAAATGCCAATCGAACACGGAGATAGCTGGTTCTCTCCGAAATAGCTTTAGGGCTAGCCTCAATAGATGCGTACTGGAGGTAGAGCACTGATTGAACTAGGGGCCCTCACCGGGTTACCGAATTCAGTCAAACTCCGAATGCCAGCTACGTTACGTTGGGAGTCAGACTATGGGTGATAAGGTTCATAGTCGAAAGGGAAACAGCCCAGACCGCCAGCTAAGGTCCCAAAGTATACGTTAAGTGGAAAAGGATGTGGAGTTGCCCAGACAACCAGGATGTTGGCTTAGAAGCAGCCATCATTTAAAGAGTGCGTAATAGCTCACTGGTCGAGTGACTCTGCGCCGAAAATGTACCGGGGCTAAACGTATCACCGAAGCTGCGGATTGTTCTTCGGAACAATGGTAGGAGAGCGTTCCAAGTGCTGTGAAGTCAGACCGTGAGGACTGGTGGAGCGCTTGGAAGTGAGAATGCCGGTATGAGTAGCGAAAAAAGAGTGAGAATCTCTTTCACCGAAAGCCTAAGGTTTCCTGAGGAAGGCTCGTCCGCTCAGGGTTAGTCGGGACCTAAGCCGAGGCCGAAAGGCGTAGGCGATGGACAACAGGTAGATATTCCTGTACCACCTCATGAATGTTTGAGCGATGGGGGGACGCAGTAGGATAAGGAATGCGCACTTCTGGAAATGTGCGCCCAAGCAGCAAGGGAGTTGGATTGGCAAATCCGTCCAACAATTCTGAGCTGTGATGGGGAGGGAACTATAGTACCGAAGTTCTGGATTTCACACTGCCAAGAAAAGCCTCTAGTGAGTTCATAGGTGCCCGTACCGCAAACCGACACAGGTAGGCGAGGAGAGAATCCTAAGGTGATCGGGAGAACTCTCGTTAAGGAACTCGGCAAAATGACCCCGTAACCTCGGGAGAAGGGGTGCTCCTTTAAGGAGGAGCCGCAGTGAATAGGCCCAAGCGACTGTTTAGCAAAAACACAGGTCTCTGCGAAGCCGAAAGGCGAAGTATAGGGGCTGACACCTGCCCGGTGCTGGAAGGTTAAGGGAAGAGTTAGCGCCTTCGGGCGCGAAGCTTAGAACCGAAGCCCCAGTAAACGGCGGCCGTAACTATAACGGTCCTAAGGTAGCGAAATTCCTTGTCGGGTAAGTTCCGACCCGCACGAAAGGTGCAACGACTTGGGCACTGTCTCAACGAGAGACCCGGTGAAATTATACTATGTGTGAAGATGCACATTACCCGCGACAGGACGGAAAGACCCCGTGGAGCTTTACTGTAGCCTGATATTGAATGTTGGTACAGCTTGTACAGGATAGGTGGGAGCCATCGAAACCGGAGCGCTAGCTTCGGTGGAGGCATCCGTGGGATACCACCCTGGCTGTACGGACATTCTAACCCAGGACCGTAATCCGGTTCGGAGACAGTGTCAGGCGGGCAGTTTGACTGGGGCGGTCGCCTCCCAAAGAGTAACGGAGGCGCCCAAAGGTTCCCTCAGAATGGTTGGAAATCATTCGAAGAGTGTAAAGGCAGAAGGGAGCTTGACTGCGAGACCTACAAGTCGAGCAGGGACGAAAGTCGGGCTTAGTGATCCGGTGGTTCCGCATGGAAGGGCCATCGCTCAACGGATAAAAGCTACCCCGGGGATAACAGGCTTATCTCCCCCAAGAGTTCACATCGACGGGGAGGTTTGGCACCTCGATGTCGGCTCATCGCATCCTGGGGCTGTAGTCGGTCCCAAGGGTTGGGCTGTTCGCCCATTAAAGCGGTACGCGAGCTGGGTTCAGAACGTCGTGAGACAGTTCGGTCCCTATCCGTCGTGGGCGCTGGAAGTTTGAGAGGAGCTGTCCTTAGTACGAGAGGACCGGGATGGACACACCGCTGGTGTACCAGTTGTTCCGCCAGGAGCATAGCTGGGTAGCTACGTGTGGCAAGGATAAGTGCTGAAAGCATCTAAGCATGAAGCCCCCCTCAAGATGAGACTTCCCATCACTCGAAGTGAGTAAGATCCCTCAGAGACGATGAGGTAGATAGGTTCGAGGTGGAAGCGTGGCGACACGTGGAGCTGACGAATACTAATCGATCGAGGACTTAACTAACCATTGATTGTCATCTATTTAAGCTCTTATTTAGTTTTTAGGGTATAAAATGAAAAAAGGTCTTGCATTTCGAAAGAAATATGACTATAATATATTTTGTCCTTAAATTTAATATGGTCTGGTAGTTATAGCGGAGAAGTCACACCTGTTCCCATGCCGAACACAGCAGTTAAGCTCTCCAGCGCCGATGGTAGTTGGGACTTTGTCCCTGCAAGAGTAGGACGCCGCCAGGCCGTACATATGTCCCGGAGGATTAGCTCAGCTGGGAGAGCACCTGCCTTACAAGCAGGGGGTCGCAGGTTCGAGCCCTGCATCCTCCACCATTTTCACATAATTAGCCGGCCTAGCTCAACTGGTAGAGCAACTGACTTGTAATCAGTAGGTTGGGGGTTCAAGTCCTCTGGCCGGCACCATTGACATCATTGTTAAATAGTACGAGCCATTAGCTCAGTTGGTAGAGCATCTGACTTTTAATCAGAGGGTCGAAGGTTCGAATCCTTCATGGCTCACCATTTATGCTATGCGGGTGTGGCGGAATTGGCAGACGCGCTAGACTTAGGATCTAGTGTCTTTTGACGTGGGGGTTCAAGTCCCTTCACCCGCATCATTCATCTAATAACAACGCGGAAGTAGTTCAGTGGTAGAACATCACCTTGCCAAGGTGGGGGTCGCGGGTTCGAATCCCGTCTTCCGCTCCAATTCCCATGCCGGGGTGGCGGAATTGGCAGACGCACAGGACTTAAAATCCTGCGATAGGTAACTATCGTGCCGGTTCGAGTCCGGCCCTCGGCACCATATGCGCCCGTAGCTCAATTGGATAGAGCGTTTGACTACGGATCAAGAGGTTAGGGGTTCGACTCCTCTCGGGCGCGCCATTTCGGGAAGTAGCTCAGCTTGGTAGAGCACATGGTTTGGGACCATGGGGTCGCAGGTTCGAATCCTGTCTTCCCGACCATTTAAAACTATATTTTATGGGGCCTTAGCTCAGCTGGGAGAGCGCCTGCCTTGCACGCAGGAGGTCAGCGGTTCGATCCCGCTAGGCTCCACCATTAAATTTGCTCCTTGAAAACTGAACAAACAACAACCAAGTAATATGTCAAGCAACGAAACAAAGCTAAGACCAACGATAGAATTGATTGGTGTCGATTCTATTCAAACTTTTTTGGAGAGTTTGATCTTGGCTCAGGACGAACGCTGGCGGCGTGCCTAATACATGCAAGTCGAGCGCGGGAAGCAAGCAATCGCCCTTCGGGGCGTGAGCTTGTGGAACGAGCGGCGGACGGGTGAGTAACACGTGGGCAACCTGCCTGTAAGATTGGGATAACCCCGGGAAACCGGAGCTAATACCGAATAATACTTTTTATCACATGGTAGAAAGTTGAAAGGCGGCTTTTGCTGTCACTTACAGATGGGCCCGCGGCGCATTAGCTAGTTGGTGGGGTAATGGCCTACCAAGGCGACGATGCGTAGCCGACCTGAGAGGGTGATCGGCCACACTGGGACTGAGACACGGCCCAGACTCCTACGGGAGGCAGCAGTAGGGAATCTTCCGCAATGGACGAAAGTCTGACGGAGCAACGCCGCGTGAGTGATGAAGGTTTTCGGATCGTAAAACTCTGTTGTTAGGGAAGAACACGTATCGTTCGAATAGGACGGTGCTTTGACGGTACCTAACCAGAAAGCCCCGGCTAACTACGTGCCAGCAGCCGCGGTAATACGTAGGGGGCAAGCGTTGTCCGGAATTATTGGGCGTAAAGCGCTCGCAGGCGGTCTTTTAAGTCTGATGTGAAAGCCCACGGCTTAACCGTGGAGGGTCATTGGAAACTGGAGGACTTGAGTACAGAAGAGGAGAGTGGAATTCCACGTGTAGCGGTGAAATGCGTAGAGATGTGGAGGAACACCAGTGGCGAAGGCGACTCTCTGGTCTGTAACTGACGCTGAGGAGCGAAAGCGTGGGGAGCGAACAGGATTAGATACCCTGGTAGTCCACGCCGTAAACGATGAGTGCTAGGTGTTAGGGGGTTTCCGCCCCTTAGTGCTGAAGTTAACGCATTAAGCACTCCGCCTGGGGAGTACGGCCGCAAGGCTGAAACTCAAAAGAATTGACGGGGGCCCGCACAAGCGGTGGAGCATGTGGTTTAATTCGAAGCAACGCGAAGAACCTTACCAGGTCTTGACATCCTCTGCCAGCGATAGAGATATCGTGTTCCCTTCGGGGACAGAGTGACAGGTGGTGCATGGTTGTCGTCAGCTCGTGTCGTGAGATGTTGGGTTAAGTCCCGCAACGAGCGCAACCCTTGATCTTAGTTGCCAGCATTTAGTTGGGCACTCTAAGGTGACTGCCGGTGACAAACCGGAGGAAGGTGGGGATGACGTCAAATCATCATGCCCCTTATGACCTGGGCTACACACGTGCTACAATGGATGGAACAAAGGGAAGCGAAGCCGCGAGGTGTAGCAAATCCCATAAAACCATTCTCAGTTCGGATTGCAGGCTGCAACTCGCCTGCATGAAGCCGGAATCGCTAGTAATCGCGGATCAGCATGCCGCGGTGAATACGTTCCCGGGCCTTGTACACACCGCCCGTCACACCACGAGAGTTGGCAACACCCGAAGTCGGTGAGGTAACCTTTATGGAGCCAGCCGCCGAAGGTGGGGCCAATGATTGGGGTGAAGTCGTAACAAGGTAGCCGTATCGGAAGGTGCGGCTGGATCACCTCCTTTCTAAGGAAAAACAGGAAGCGAGAAGCTACATGTAGTGGAAGCTGACCTGTTTAACGGAATCCCTGTGATAACCTGCTGGTTATCCGGGGGCGTAAGCCCTACTATTATGTAGGCCTTGACATATCAGGTTGTTTGTTCAGTTTTGAGGGATGCGAATCTCTCTTTTTGTACCTTGAAAACTAAATAAGAGCAAGATAGACAACGACATCAAAAACGTAAGTTCTTAATCATAAAGATAGTTAAGTGAAGAAGAGCGCACGGTGGATGCCTTGGCACTAGGAGCCGATGAAGGACGGGACTAACACCGATATGCCTCGGGGAGTCGTAAGTAGACTTCGATCCGAGGATTTCCGAATGGGGAAACCCGCTGTTCGTAATGGAGCAGTACGCGTATCTGAATACATAGGATACGTGAGGCAGACCCGGGGAACTGAAACATCTTAGTACCCGGAGGAAGAGAAAGCAAATGCGATTTCCCAAGTAGCGGCGAGCGAAACGGAATCAGCCCAAACCAGAAAGCTTGCTTTCTGGGGTTGTAGGACACTCCATTGGAGTTACAAAGAAATGCTTTAGATGAATCGATCTGGAACGATCAGCCAAAGCGGGTAAGAGCCCTGTAATCGAAAAAGCGTTTCCTCCGGAGTGGATCCTGAGTACGGCGGAACACGAGGAATTCCGTCGGAATCCGGGAGGACCATCTCCCAAGGCTAAATACGACCTAGTGACCGATAGTGAACCAGTACCGTGAGGGAAAGGTGAAAAGCACCCCGGAAGGGGAGTGAAAGAGATCCTGAAACCGTGCGCTTACAAGTAGTCGAAGCCCGTTTATGGGTGACGGCGTACCTTTTGTAGAATGGACCGGCGAGTTACGATCGTATGCAAGGTTAAGTGGAAGACACGGAGCCGCAGCGAAAGCGAGTCTGAATAGGGCGAAATAGTATACGGTCGTAGACCCGAAACCGTGTGATCTACCCATGTCCAGGGTGAAGGTCAGGTAACACTGACTGGAGGCCCGAACCCACGTATGTTGAAAAATGCGGGGATGAGGTGTGGGTAGGGGTGAAATGCCAATCGAACACGGAGATAGCTGGTTCTCTCCGAAATAGCTTTAGGGCTAGCCTCAATAGATGCGTACTGGAGGTAGAGCACTGATTGAACTAGGGGCCCTCACCGGGTTACCGAATTCAGTCAAACTCCGAATGCCAGCTACGTTACGTTGGGAGTCAGACTATGGGTGATAAGGTTCATAGTCGAAAGGGAAACAGCCCAGACCGCCAGCTAAGGTCCCAAAGTATACGTTAAGTGGAAAAGGATGTGGAGTTGCCCAGACAACCAGGATGTTGGCTTAGAAGCAGCCATCATTTAAAGAGTGCGTAATAGCTCACTGGTCGAGTGACTCTGCGCCGAAAATGTACCGGGGCTAAACGTATCACCGAAGCTGCGGATTGTTCTTCGGAACAATGGTAGGAGAGCGTTCCAAGTGCTGTGAAGTCAGACCGTGAGGACTGGTGGAGCGCTTGGAAGTGAGAATGCCGGTATGAGTAGCGAAAAAAGAGTGAGAATCTCTTTCACCGAAAGCCTAAGGTTTCCTGAGGAAGGCTCGTCCGCTCAGGGTTAGTCGGGACCTAAGCCGAGGCCGAAAGGCGTAGGCGATGGACAACAGGTAGATATTCCTGTACCACCTCATGAATGTTTGAGCGATGGGGGGACGCAGTAGGATAAGGAATGCGCACTTCTGGAAATGTGCGCCCAAGCAGCAAGGGAGTTGGATTGGCAAATCCGTCCAACAATTCTGAGCTGTGATGGGGAGGGAACTATAGTACCGAAGTTCTGGATTTCACACTGCCAAGAAAAGCCTCTAGTGAGTTCATAGGTGCCCGTACCGCAAACCGACACAGGTAGGCGAGGAGAGAATCCTAAGGTGATCGGGAGAACTCTCGTTAAGGAACTCGGCAAAATGACCCCGTAACCTCGGGAGAAGGGGTGCTCCTTTAAGGAGGAGCCGCAGTGAATAGGCCCAAGCGACTGTTTAGCAAAAACACAGGTCTCTGCGAAGCCGAAAGGCGAAGTATAGGGGCTGACACCTGCCCGGTGCTGGAAGGTTAAGGGGAAGAGTTAGCGCCTTCGGGCGCGAAGCTTAGAACCGAAGCCCCAGTAAACGGCGGCCGTAACTATAACGGTCCTAAGGTAGCGAAATTCCTTGTCGGGTAAGTTCCGACCCGCACGAAAGGTGCAACGACTTGGGCACTGTCTCAACGAGAGACCCGGTGAAATTATACTATGTGTGAAGATGCACATTACCCGCGACAGGACGGAAAGACCCCGTGGAGCTTTACTGTAGCCTGATATTGAATGTTGGTACAGCTTGTACAGGATAGGTGGGAGCCATCGAAACCGGAGCGCTAGCTTCGGTGGAGGCATCCGTGGGATACCACCCTGGCTGTACGGACATTCTAACCCAGGACCGTAATCCGGTTCGGAGACAGTGTCAGGCGGGCAGTTTGACTGGGGCGGTCGCCTCCCAAAGAGTAACGGAGGCGCCCAAAGGTTCCCTCAGAATGGTTGGAAATCATTCGAAGAGTGTAAAGGCAGAAGGGAGCTTGACTGCGAGACCTACAAGTCGAGCAGGGACGAAAGTCGGGCTTAGTGATCCGGTGGTTCCGCATGGAAGGGCCATCGCTCAACGGATAAAAGCTACCCCGGGGATAACAGGCTTATCTCCCCCAAGAGTTCACATCGACGGGGAGGTTTGGCACCTCGATGTCGGCTCATCGCATCCTGGGGCTGTAGTCGGTCCCAAGGGTTGGGCTGTTCGCCCATTAAAGCGGTACGCGAGCTGGGTTCAGAACGTCGTGAGACAGTTCGGTCCCTATCCGTCGTGGGCGCTGGAAGTTTGAGAGGAGCTGTCCTTAGTACGAGAGGACCGGGATGGACACACCGCTGGTGTACCAGTTGTTCCGCCAGGAGCATAGCTGGGTAGCTACGTGTGGCAAGGATAAGTGCTGAAAGCATCTAAGCATGAAGCCCCCCTCAAGATGAGACTTCCCATCACTCGAAGTGAGTAAGATCCCTCAGAGACGATGAGGTAGATAGGTTCGAGGTGGAAGCGTGGCGACACGTGGAGCTGACGAATACTAATCGATCGAGGACTTAACTAACCATTGATTGTCATCTATTTAAGCTCTTATTTAGTTTTTAGGGTATAAAATGAAAAAAGGTCTTGCATTTCGAAAGAAATATGACTATAATATATTTTGTCCTTAAATTTAATATGGTCTGGTAGTTATAGCGGAGAAGTCACACCTGTTCCCATGCCGAACACAGCAGTTAAGCTCTCCAGCGCCGATGGTAGTTGGGACTTTGTCCCTGCAAGAGTAGGACGCCGCCAGGCACAATAAAGTGGAGATACGTTTAAACGTATCTCCACTTTTTTAATTTGCTTAGGGTGCAATACCATCTATATATTGACAGCATTATATTGTAAAATAAAAATACATATAGTTTATTATTGGGGTGTTGCAAATGGGTGAACATATTGGTCAAATTTTTGGTGACCATTTTTTCGTAATCATGACCAGGGTACTTATTGCATTGATCCTTTCGGGATTAATTGGGTTTGAGCGGGAGTTAAAAAATCATTCCGCTGGGTTTCGTACGCATATTCTGGTGGGAGTCGGTTCATGCTTAATGATGCTTCTATCTTTATATGGATTTGAAGCCTTTATTGGATCGTCTGATAATATACGTTTTGATCCAGCAAGAATACCTTCTTACGTTATAAGTGGCATTGGGTTTCTTGGTGCCGGAACCATTATGGTTAATGGCATGACAATTCGCGGATTAACAACAGCGGCATCTATATGGACTGTTGCCGGACTGGGTTTGGTTGTTGGCGTAGGAATGTACGCAACTGCGGTTTTTACTACATTAGTGATATTGCTTAGTTTAGTGTTCTTAAACAACTTTGAAAAGTTGTTTAAGAAGGGTGTCTACTCTAATTTAATTGAAATCGTTGCTTTACCAGGACTTCAGGTTAATAATATTGTGTCCATTTTTGAATCATTTGACTTAATAATTAAAAAGGTAGAGATTGAACGAATCGACAAGGATACACGCAATATTTTTATAAAAATTGAGCAAAATGCTAATCTGGACCGGGTGGCGTTATTTGAAGAAATATCGAAGGTGGAGCAAGTAAAAAATATTATTGAAAGAGATTAATGCACGTGCTACCTAATAAGGGCAGGTGCATTATAGCTATACCATGCGGCTATCCCCCTTGACGCATGTTTTAGATACGGAAATTGCCCGTACGTAGATAACAAATGGCTGCTTTTCTGTTTTATTCTTAATTTTTCGTTTTAATTCTATTTCTATTGGCGAAAATAGGATTGAACAATGTATTTGCATCTGCTCTCTTTTTGCGTATAATATAGGTAAAGTCAAAGATAGTCAAAGTCAGTAATACAAAATGATTATACAGTTAAAGGAGATACAACATCATTTAGATAAAACGAGGAGGAGCAGTTTTGAGTAATATATCTGATATCATTGAACAACATTTAAAAAAGATATTGGAAGCTGCCAGGCAGGATGCTATTGAGATAAAACGAAGTGAGATTGCTGATCAATTTCAATGTGTTCCATCACAAATAAATTATGTGATTAATACGCGCTTCACTGTGGAAAAGGGATATATTGTAGAGAGTAAACGCGGCGGTGGAGGGTATATACGTATTATTCGTATTAAATACCAGGAAAAGTCAGATTTAATTGATGAAATTATTGAAATGATCAATCCCGCTGTCACCCAGCAAGCATCTGTTGATATTTTAGAACGCTTACTGGAGGAAGAATTAATCACAGAGAGGGAAGCCAAAATTATTCTCAGTGCTATGGACCGCAATGTTTTAGCATTTCAATTACCACTTCGGGATGAGGTTCGGGCAAGGGTTTTAACCGCTATGTTATCAACATTAAAATATTTGAATTCATAAAAGGAGGGGGACTTATGGAATGTCAGGAATGTAATAAACGTCCTGCATCACTACACTTCGCACAGGTTATAAATGGAAATAAGACTGAAATACATCTTTGTGAGATTTGTGCAAAAGAAAAAGGATATATGACATACCCTGAGGAAGGGTACTCGCTTCACAGCTTATTAACAGGACTTTTTAATTTTGATACTTCTTCCATTAGCACACAAAATTCATCCACTGCTAATCAAACAAAGGAATTGCAATGTCCAAAGTGCGAAATGACGTTCTCCGAATTTAAACGTGCTGGCAAGTTTGGATGTGCGGAATGTTATCACACATTTTCCAATCGTTTGGATTCAATTTTTCGTCGCGTTCATAGTGGAAATACTAAGCATCATGGAAAAATTCCTAAACGGCAGGGTGGAAATTTACACACCAGAAAGCGACTTGATGAATATAAAGAAAAGTTAACACATCTAATTGAAGATGAGGCTTTTGAAGAGGCTGCAGAAATCAGGGATAAGATTCGTGACCTTGAAAAAGAAATGCCTCAGACCGGGGATGGTGATCAAAAATGACATTGCAGCATTTTATGAACGAGGCAATCAGCCCATGGATGCGTTTGGATGGACCGGATAGCGATATTGTTTTAAGCAGCCGGATCCGGTTAGCACGTAATTTTGCATACGCAGCTTTCCCAATCATTGCTGAGAATGAGGAATTGGAAAAAATTCATGATTTCTTTCAACAGGAATATGAACATCAGTCATTTCAGGATTACGAAGATTTTCAATTTGTGTCTATTCGTGATTTAAGTGCAGCAGAAAAACGTGTTTTGGTTGAAAAACATTTAATTAGTCCGCACCTCGCTAAGCATGCTGAAACAGCCGCGACCTTAATTTCACAAAGTGAACAGGTTTCAGTGATGATTAATGAGGAGGATCATATCCGAATTCAGCTATATTTTCCAGGTTTTCAATTAAGTAAGGCACTGGAGAAAGCTTTTGAATTTGATGATTGGCTGGAAGAGAAAATTAATTATGCATATGATGAAACGAGGGGGTATTTAACCAGTTGCCCAACCAATGTGGGGACTGGTATGAGAGCCTCTGTTATGATGCATCTTCCAGCATTAACACTTACACAACAAATAAATCGCATGATTCCAGCGATAAATCAGTTGGGGCTTGTTGTACGCGGAATTTATGGAGAAGGAAGTGAAGCGGTAGGCAATGTCTTTCAAATCTCCAACCAAATCACACTCGGTAAGTCCGAAGAGGATATTGTTCAAGACTTACAAAGTGTTGTACAGCAATTGATTGAACAGGAGAGAACAGCTAGAAACAGACTTATGGAACAATCGAGTACACGTCTTGAGGATCGAATATTCCGTTCTTATGGAACTTTGGAATACAGCCGGGTGATTGAATCGACAGAGGCAGCAAGATGCTTATCAAATGTTAGGCTTGGAATTGATTTAGGCATGATTGAAAATGTTTCAAGAAACATACTTAATGAATTAATGGTTCTGACACAACCCGGCTTCCTGCAGCAATATGCTAAGGGGACATTAACTCCAAAGGAACGGGATGTATTAAGAGCTACACTCATTCGTGAGCGATTACAATTAGAAAATTAGTAGGGGGAAAAGCCATATGATGTTTGGACGTTTTACAGAAAGAGCTCAAAAGGTATTGGCATTATCACAAGAAGAAGCAGTTCGACTTGGACATAATAATATTGGGACAGAACATATATTGCTTGGGCTAGTTCGTGAAGGAGAAGGTATTGCTGCCAAGGCATTACAATCATTAGGTCTAGAAATTGATAAAATCCAGCAGGAAGTTGAACAGCTTATTGGAGTTGGGAAGCAGCCAATGCAGACAATACACTACACCCCGCGTGCTAAAAAGGTTGTTGAGCTTTCACAGGATGAAGCCAGAAAACTCGGTCATTCGTACGTCGGTACTGAACATATTTTACTTGGTCTTATCCGTGAAGGTGAAGGCGTGGCAGCGCGTGTCTTAAATAATCTAGGAGTAAGTTTAAATAAGGCCAGACAACAGGTTTTACAGTTACTTGGCAGTAATGAATCACAATCCAATCGTCAGGGACGCTCGGGCCAGGCGGCAAATGCAAACACACCCACACTCGATTCATTGGCACGTGACTTAACTTCCATTGCTAAAGAAGGTAATGTGGATCCAGTGATAGGCCGAGGTAAAGAAATTGAACGAGTGATTCAAGTACTTAGCCGCCGCACAAAAAATAATCCAGTGCTCGTTGGTGAGCCAGGTGTTGGTAAAACTGCAGTAGCTGAAGGGCTGGCGCAGCAAATTATTGATAATGAAGTACCAGAAACCCTTCGTGACAAGCGGGTAATGACACTAGATATGGGTACTGTAGTTGCAGGTACAAAATATCGCGGTGAATTTGAAGATCGTCTGAAGAAGGTTATGGAAGAAATCAGGCAAGCTGGCAATATTATATTATTTATTGACGAACTTCATACATTAATCGGTGCAGGTGGCGCAGAGGGCGCAATTGATGCTTCAAATATCTTAAAACCATCGCTTGCCCGTGGCGAGTTGCAATGTATTGGTGCAACTACACTTGATGAATACCGTAAATATATTGAAAAAGATGCTGCATTAGAGCGCCGCTTCCAACCGATTCAAGTTGATGAGCCAACACTGGAAGAAACAATTAAGATATTACGCGGACTTCGTGACCGCTATGAAGCGCATCACCGCGTGACCATTACAGATGATGCGATTGAAGCGGCTGCTAATTTGTCAAATCGCTATATAACAGATCGCTTTTTACCAGATAAAGCAATTGATTTGATTGATGAAGCCGGTTCGAAAGTCCGCCTGCGTTCTTATACAATTCCGCCAAATTTAAAAGATTTAGAGCAAAAGCTGGAGGAAGTGCGTAAGGAAAAAGATGCAGCAGTACAGAGCCAGGAATTTGAAAAGGCTGCATCATTACGTGATTCTGAGCAAAAGCTGCGCGAGGAATTGGAAAAAACGAAAAATCAATGGAAAGAAAAGCAAGGACAAGAAGATTCAGAGGTTACAGTAGAGGATATTGCATCAGTCGTTTCCATTTGGACTGGGGTTCCTGTGTCGAAACTGACAAAAGATGAAAGTGAAAGATTGCTTAACATGGAGGATACCCTTCATAGCCGCGTAATAGGTCAGGAAGAAGCAGTAAAGGCTATCTCAAAAGCAGTTCGTCGTGCACGGGCCGGACTTAAGGATCCAAAACGTCCGATTGGCTCATTTATTTTCCTTGGTCCAACAGGTGTAGGGAAAACAGAACTTGCTCGTGCCTTAGCGGAATCAATGTTTGGTGATGAGGATGCTATGATTAGGATTGATATGTCTGAGTATATGGAAAAACACTCAACCTCTAGATTGGTTGGTTCACCTCCAGGTTATGTGGGATATGAAGAAGGTGGGCAATTAACGGAAAAGGTTCGCCGTAAGCCATATTCGGTTGTCTTGCTGGATGAGGTGGAGAAGGCGCATCCAGATGTCTTTAATATCTTACTGCAAGTATTAGAGGATGGTAGATTAACGGACTCAAAAGGACGTTTGGTTGATTTCCGCAATACCGTGCTTATTATGACCTCGAATGTTGGAGCCAGTGAATTGAAAAGGAATAACCATGTAGGCTTTAATCTGGAGGAAGAGGGCCGGGATTATAAAGACATGAAGGCCAAGATCACCGAAGAAATGAAGAAGGCATTCCGCCCAGAATTCTTAAACCGGATTGATGAAATCATCGTTTTCCACTCTTTAGAGAAAAAGCATATGAAGGATATTGTATCTCTAATGCTTCAGCAGCTCCAACGGCGCCTGAAGCAAAATGATATTGACTTTACGTTAACAGATAAAGCAGTTGAAAAGATTGCAAATGATGGATTTGACCCCGAATATGGCGCACGTCCATTGCGTCGGTCGATTCAAAAAAATATTGAGGACCTACTATCAGAAGAATTGCTAAAAGAGACTATCTCAAAAGGGGAGATAGTAAAAATAGGCCTAAATAACAAAGGTGACTTTATTGTGCTGTCGTAAATAATTGGTTTTTAAAAGCTAGAAGGGCTAATCCTTCTAGCTTTTTCACCCTGAAAGGCGTGGAAGCTGGTTATTTAGATAATGTTTTTCGGCCGGATGACATAACATAAAAATGTGGCATAAGTGTGGGAAGAAGTTAAGAAAATTGATAGAAACCTGTAACCTACAGGGTGGGTATTTCGTATACAATAGAGAGACACGGTTGAAAGGGATGAATCATGTTGGCAAAGCGCAAGACGAAATATGTATGTCAGGAATGCGGCTATGAGTCAGCTAGGTGGATGGGGAAATGTCCTGGCTGTAATAATTGGAATACGCTTGTGGAAGAAGTAGACTCTCCATCTAAGAATGGTCGGCATACCTCTATAGGCAGCAGTTTAAATCCGCAAAGTAGACCGGAGAAAATAACAACAATAGAATCCGATAAAGAGCCGCGGATTACGACCAAAATGAAAGAATTCAATCGTGTACTTGGTGGTGGGGTTGTACCAGGCTCATTAGTGCTAATTGGGGGCGACCCTGGGATTGGTAAATCTACATTGCTTTTACAGATTTCCTCTCAATTGGCGGACAAGCAATTACCAGTATTATATATATCTGGTGAAGAATCTGCTAAACAAACAAAGCTAAGGGCGGATCGTTTAGCGATAAAGTCAGATTTGCTGTATGTTCTGGCTGAGACAAATTTATATGATATATCGAATCAAATTTCTATCTTGAAACCATCTTTTGTTGTTATTGATTCGATTCAAACTATTTTTAAAGAGGAAGTTACCAGTGCTCCCGGCAGTGTTTCGCAGGTTCGCGAATGCACAAGTGAACTGATGAAAATTGCCAAGTCGAATGGAATTCCGATATTTATCGTCGGGCACGTAACAAAAGAAGGGTCTATTGCTGGGCCACGATTACTCGAACATATGGTGGATGCTGTGCTCTATTTTGAGGGTGAGCGCCATCACACATATAGAATATTGCGCGGTGTGAAAAACCGCTTTGGAAGTACCAATGAAATGGGTATTTTTGAAATGAAGGAAGAAGGGCTAAAGGAGGTCATGAATCCTTCCGAAATATTTCTGGAGGAGCGATCACAAGGGGCGGCTGGCTCAACGGTTGTCGCTTCAATGGAAGGAACAAGACCAGTACTAGTGGAAATTCAGGCACTAATTTCACCGTCAAGTTTTGGTAACCCAAGGCGTATGGCAACGGGAATCGATAACAATCGGGTTCCATTATTGATGGCGGTACTCGAAAAAAGGGTAGGGCTGATGCTGCAAAATCAGGATGCATATGTAAAAGTTGCTGGCGGGGTGAAACTGGACGAGCCTGCAATTGACCTAGCCATAGCTGTGAGTATTGCGTCAAGTTTCCGTGATCAGCCAACAAAGCCAGATGATATTTTTGTTGGGGAAGTGGGCTTAACCGGAGAAATAAGACGAGTTTCACGAATAGAACAACGGGTTCAGGAAGCGGCGAAACTTGGGTTCAAACGAGTGTTTTGCCCGAAAAGGAATCTTGGTGGATGGACGCCACCGTCCTCTATTCAAATAGTTGGTGTAAATACTGTGCAAGAAGCACTAGATATCGGTGTTTCCAGATAATGTGTAGTATAAAAGCATCTTTTAGATAAACACAATTTGACACTTAAGCACTATTGTGATAAAATTTAGTGTTTACTAAATTGACTGAAAATAACGATTGTGCTATTCTTTAGGTACATGTAATACTATATATAGCTTGATAAGTGGTTATTTTTTAAATAAATAGGTAATACTAAAGGACAGGAGGTGAACATGGTGCTGAAAAAAATTGTGCATTTATTTTTTCTTATTGCCGGAGGTACCATTGGATATTTATATATCCCAGATATTGTTAGATTGTTAAACTTCGACAATGCGAAGTGGGTGGCATCCCCCTATTTAGGCTTATTGTTAGGTGCAATTATTTTATTTCTTATCACATATTGGATAACAGATTACATCGTAGGGTTCCTGCGATGGACAGAAGATACACTTATCAAGTTGCCTGTAGGTGATTTATTCTTTGGGAGTCTAGGATTAATAATTGGTTTGGTAATCGCCTTTTTGATTAATATTCCGCTAACTGATATTCAAATCGAATTGGTTTCACAAGTTATTCCGCTATTTTTAACGTTTTTCCTAGGTTATTTTGGGTTCCAGGTAGGATTTAGACGTCGCGATGAATTTTTAAATTTATTAACGGTTAACAAAAAAGATCGAGAACGCAGAAAGTCGGAAGATCCTGATTCTATCGAAAAGATTCAGCCGAAAGCAAAAATATTGGATACTAGCGTAATCATTGACGGACGTATTGCTGACATCTGCCAAACTAGCTTTTTGGAAGGAACGATTGTTATCCCGCAGTTCGTTTTAGGTGAGTTACAGCATATTGCTGATTCCTCTGATGTTCTGAAACGAAACAGGGGCCGGCGGGGACTTGATGTCTTAAACCGGATCCAGAAAGAGATACCAGTGAACGTTGAAATCTATGAAGGAGACTTTGAGGAAATCCCCGAAGTTGACAGTAAGCTGATTAAGCTTGCCAAAGTAATTGATGGAATCGTAGTAACCAATGATTTTAACTTGAATAAAGTTTGTGATTTTCAAGGTGTACATGTACTAAACATTAATGACTTAGCAAACGCTGTTAAGCCGGTTGTCTTACCAGGTGAAGAGTTAATGGTTCAGGTAATCAAAGATGGCAAGGAGCAGAATCAGGGTATTGCATATTTAGATGATGGTACAATGATTGTAGTGGAAGAAGGACGTAATTATATTGGTAAAACAATAGAAGTGTTAATTACAAGCGTTCTGCAAACATCTGCAGGAAGAATGATCTTCGCAAAACCAAAATTACTTGAAAAAGCACAGTAAAAAGGGTATAACTTATAAAGGAAACAAAAAGTGATAACATATCTGTTATCGCTTTTTGGTGTACGGTGAAACATTAAAAAATTAGTGGAGGGTAACATCATGACAAACGATGTCCGTGTACGATATGCGCCAAGTCCAACAGGCCATTTACATATTGGAAATGCGCGCACAGCATTATTTAATTATCTTTATGCCAAACACTTTGACGGTAAATTTATTATTAGAACTGAAGATACAGATGACAAACGAAATGTAGCTGGAGGCGAAGAAAGCCAACTGTCATTTTTGAAATGGCTTGGAATTGAATGGGATGAAGGAGCTGACATTGGTGGGGAGTATGGTCCATACCGCCAAATGGAACGCCTTGATTTATATACGAAATATATAAATGAACTGCTGGAAAAAGGCCTAGCATACAAATGTTACATGACAGAGGAAGAATTGGATGCGGAGCGCGAGGAACAGAAAGCTAATGGACAAGTTCCCAAATACTCGGGTGCCCATAGCAATCTTACAGATGAGCAAATTGCAGCGTTTGAACAGGAAGGCCGTAAGCCAAGTATCCGCATGCGCGTTCCTGCAAACAAAACGTATACCTTCGATGATATTGTCCGTGGTACGATCACGTTTGAGTCAAGCGACTTTGGCGATTGGGTTATTGTGAAAAAGAATGGTATTCCAACTTACAACTTTGCGGTTGCTATTGATGATCATTTAATGCGCATCACACATATATTGCGCGGTGAAGAGCATATTTCAAATACGCCTAAGCAAATGATGATTTACGATGCATTTGGCTGGGAGGCACCTACCTTTGGCCATATGACACTGATATTAAATGAAGAGCGCAAAAAGTTAAGTAAACGCGATCAGCATGTTATCCAATTTATCGAGCAATATCATAACCTGGGATATTTGCCTGAAGCAATGTTTAACTTCATAACATTGCTGGGCTGGTCACCAGTTGGTGAAGAGGAAATATTTGATCGGGACAAATTGATAGAAATATTTGATCCTGAGCGTCTGTCTACTTCGGCGGCTATTTTTGACCCGCAAAAGTTAAAATGGATGAATAATCAATATATTAAAGAGCTTGATCATGACGAGATCGTTAACCTGACCCTGCCGCACCTGATTGAAGCGGGACGTTTACCAAAGGATATGGACGATGAGACAAGAGAATGGGCAGAAAAAGTAATATCGTTATATGCGGAACAGCTCAGGTACGGTGCTGAAATCGTTGAGTTATCCGAGTTATTTTTTAATGATCAGATTGAATATGATGAAGATGCAAAGGAAGTCCTTCAGGGAGAGCAGGTTCCTGAAGTATTGCAGGTCTATACAGATAAATTAATTCATATGGATGAGTTTCATAAAGATAATATTAAGGCAGCGATTAAAGAAACACAGAAGGAAACCAAGCATAGAGGGAAGAAACTGTTTATGCCTATTCGGGTTGCAACAACCGGCCAAACTCATGGACCGGAACTTCCAATGGCAATTGAATTATTAGGGAAAGATGTGATTGTGAAGCGTTTGGATCAAGTGCTTCGGGATCTGCAAGCTTAATTTGTTCACATTTAATTAGAAATGTAATATAGTAATAATACAATATCGATCGTTGATAAGGAGAAGTAGGAAACCGCTGGCTTATGCAGAGAGAATCATCACCGGCTGAAAGTGATTCTAAGCGAAGTTTCCGAAATGCACCTTTGAGTCTGTTATGGAAGCTAGTATATAACAGCGGGGACTCTTCCGTTAGTAGAGAAAGTTGAGAGCTTGAACATGCTCTAAACAGAGTGGGACCGCGCGGTAAGCGTCTCTGTGTATTTATTATACACGGGGGCGCTTTTATTTTTTCGATTAAAGAAGGTTTTTAATAAGTCTAGCTCCAGTGCTAAAGCGAGATTTTCTAATGATGGGGGTGGAAAAGTTGGGATTGTTGAAACGGATGAAATCAGATATGGATGTGGTATTCGAACAGGACCCAGCAGCTCGAACTTATTTTGAAGTATTTTTAACTTATTCAGGGTTACATGCGATATGGTCGCACCGAATTGCACATACTTTCTATAAACGGAAATGGTTTTTTATAGCGCGGGTCATTTCACAAATCAGCCGTTTCTTAACAGGGATTGAAATTCACCCTGGTGCACAAATTGGTGATAAATTTTTTATTGATCATGGTATGGGTGTAGTAATTGGCGAAACATGTGAAATTGGAAATAACGTGACCATTTATCAAGGGGTAACGTTGGGTGGAACCGGGAAAGAGAAAGGTAAACGGCACCCGACTGTCAAAGATAATGCTTTAATTGCAACAGGCGCTAAGGTATTAGGCGCAATCGTGATTGGGGAAAATTCAAAAGTCGGAGGTGGGTCTGTCGTTTTACACGACGTACCGGATAACTCGACTGTTGTTGGTATACCAGGTCGGGTTGTTGTTCAAAATGGAGAAAAAGTAAGACGGGATTTAGATCACAATAAACTGCCAGATCCAGTGTCAGACCGTTGCAATCAGTTGGAAACTGAAATACGCTTATTGACTGCAGAAATAGCTAAATTGAAAGAGGGTAATACGAATGACCATCACCATTTATAATACGTTAACCAGGCAAAAGGAACCGTTTAAGCCACTTCAAGAAGGAAAGGTCAGCATGTATGTATGCGGCCCGACAGTATATAATTACATTCATATTGGTAATGCCCGCCCAGCGATAGTTTTTGATTCCGTGAGAAGGTACCTTGAATATAAAGGGTATAAGGTTGACTATGTCTTAAACTTTACTGACGTTGACGATAAGATTATCAAGGTTGCCAATGAATTAAATGAAGCGATACCAGAACTTACGAATCGTTTTATCAATGCTTATCAGGAAGATATTGAAGCACTTGGTGTTAAAGAAGCAACATATAATCCACGGGTAACTGAAACGATGGACGACATCATCGCGTTTATTGCTGCATTAGTTGATAAAGGATTTGCGTACGCGGTCGATGGAGACGTGTATTTTAAACCACGTTCATTTGATGGTTACGGCAAGCTTTCCCATCAGTCGATTGATGAGTTACGTTCTGGAGCGCGAATTCAAATTGGTGAGAAAAAGAAAGACCCACTTGACTTCGCGTTATGGAAAAAAGCAAAGGATGGGGAAATAGCTTGGGATTCTCCATGGGGGCGAGGAAGACCTGGCTGGCATATTGAATGTTCTGCCATGGCTAAAAAGTATCTGGGTGATACGATTGACATTCATGCAGGTGGTCAGGATTTAACATTTCCTCACCATGAAAATGAAATAGCCCAATCCGAAGCAGGGAATGGAAAGTCGTTCGCCAGGTACTGGATGCATAACGGATATATTAATATTGACAATGAAAAAATGTCTAAATCACTAGGAAACTTTGTGTTAACCAAGGAATTAATTGAGCAGCATGACCCATCTGTGATCCGCTTTTTTATGTTAAGTGTGCATTACCGAAATCCGATTAATTTCAGTGAAGAATTGTTAGAGGCTGCTAAAAACAGCTATGAGCGAATAAAAAACGCGTACGATAACCTAGTGCATCGAAAAAAATCAAGTACAAACTTTGATAAGCAGGCGGATGAATGGCTTTTGAAGGTTGCTAACTTGAATCGGCGTTTTGAAGAGGCAATGGATGATGATTTTAATACGGCAAATGCAATTTCAGTATTATTTGATTTAACCAAAGAAGCAAATCTATATTTGAAAGCGAAGCATACATCAACAGAGGTTATTCAATCGTTCGAGGATAGTATTGCGACTATTCTTGCTGTCCTTGGAATCCAAATAGAACAAACTGAGGAATTACTTGATGCTGATATAGATGCATTGATACAAGAGCGTAATGATGCTCGCAGCAATCGTGACTTTAAACGGGCTGATGAAATCCGTGATACGTTAAAGGAAAAGAAGATTTGGTTAGAAGACACCCCCCAAGGTACAAGATGGAAAAGGGGTTAATTAATATATGAAATTGGATGTTAATCAGCTGAAAAGCCTTGCACTGGCCTATATGGGTGATGCTGTTTATGAAGTGAGTGTTCGCGAACATTTAATCCGCTTAGGGAAAGTGAAGCCGAACGATCTTCATAAACAGGCAATTGCCTTTGTGTCAGCAAAGGGACAAGCTAAAGTTATTTTACATTGGCTGGACGTTAAGTTTCTTTCTGATGAAGAGAAACGCATTGTTGCACGGGGCAGAAATGCTAAATCAGGATCAATACCGAAGAACACCAGCGTTCAAACGTATCGTTACAGTACAGCTTTTGAAGCTCTAATAGGATACCATCACTTACTAAACAATCAGGAGCGGTTAACAGAACTAGTAGAACATGCAATACAATTTATTGAGGAAGGGAGTGTCTGAATTGAATCACGAAATCATTATTGGAAAAAATCCGGTATTTGAGGCGTTAACGTCAGGTCACTCAGTTAACAAAGTACTAATATCCGATCAACTGAACATAAATGCTAGTAAAAAAGTGAATCAATTGGCAAAGACCGCAAATACAATCGTTCAAAAGGTGCCAAAAAGTAAACTTGACCAACTGGTGGATGGGAATCATCAAGGAATCCTAGCCTATGTTGCCTCGTATCAATACGCTGAATTGGAGGATTTATTTCAAGTGGCGTCAACTAAAAATGAGGCACCATTTTTTATTATCCTGGATGAACTTGAGGACCCGCATAATTTAGGGTCTATCTTACGAACAGCTGATGCAACTGGGGTACACGGTGTTATAATTCCCAAACGGCGTTCAGTTGGACTGACGGCAACCGTTGCAAAAACATCTGCTGGTGCTATTGAACATATTCCGGTAGCACGTGTAACGAATATTGTAGCCACAATTGAAAAGTTAAAGAGCCGAAACGTGTGGGTAGTCGGAACTGCAGCGGATGGCACTGAGGATTATCGGGCACTTGACGGAACACTGTCGCTTGCGTTAGTCATTGGAAATGAGGGTAAAGGAATGAGCCGTCTAGTACAGGAAAAATGCGATTGGACCGTCAGTTTGCCATTAAAAGGAAAGGTTTCTTCACTAAATGCATCCGTGGCATGCAGCTTATTACTCTATGAAGTATTCCGGAAAAGGTTTCCGTTAGGAGAATAGAGAATGGATGTACTAGTTGTAGATGGTTATAATATCATCGGAGATTGGGATGAATTGAAACAATTAAAAGAGATTGATCTGGAACAGGCACGCAACCGTCTAATTGAAAAAATGGCCGAGTATAAAGCTGTCAGTGGTTATCGGGTTATTATTATTTTTGATGCTTATTATGTTCCTGGAATTTCAAATGCGGTAAGTGAATACAAGGTGGAAATTATTTATACGAAGGAACATGAGACTGCTGATGAGCGGATTGAAAAGATAGTAACGGAGTTGAAGAATGTCGTAAATCAGGTATACGTTGCTACCTCGGATTATGCGGAGCAACGTACCATTTTTGGCAGAGGGGCGCTAAGAAAATCGGCTAGGGAATTACATATAGAATTACTGGACATGGAAACAGAAATTGAAAAAAGTATAAAGCAACATAAAAAGGCAAGAAAGAACATTAAAATTCCATTAACGGATGATGTTTTGGAAAAGTTTGAAAAATGGCGCCGTGGTAACGAATGAAGCTATAAAATACTGATATAATGCCTGATTCTGGTAGATTGAATATTGACTATGTGGAAACGCTTCCTGTATAATAATTCTATATATTGACAGGCTTTTGTGCCGGGGGGTCTTTTTTGTGAACGTCAAGCAGCTCGAGACAGAAAACGATAACTTAAACATGCTTGATGACGATACTATTATTCAGTCGATTCATCGAGGCGATAGCCGTGCGCTTGATTATCTGATTCACAAATATAAAAATTTTGTGCGGGCCAAGGCACGCACCTATTTTTTAATTGGGGCGGATAAGGAAGATATTGTGCAAGAAGGCATGATTGGCCTTTATAAAGCTATTCGGGATTTTGATTCGGACAAGCTGTCCTCATTTAAGGCTTTTGCTGAATTGTGTATTACGAGACAAATTATTACAGCAGTAAAAACGTCAACACGACAAAAACACATCCCGCTCAATTCGTATGTGTCGCTTGATAAACCAGTCTATGATGAAGAATCTGATAGAACTCTATTAGATATTATAGCGGGATCCAGGGCGATAGATCCACAGGAATTACTCATAAATCGTGAAAGGTTTGCCGACATGGAAACGAAATTGTCGGAATTATTGAGCGAATTAGAGAAAAAGGCGTTGCACCTCTATTTGGATGGACGGTCCTATCAGGAAATATCAGTAGAATTGAAACGGCATGTGAAGTCTATTGACAATGCCCTTCAACGTGTAAAACGGAAGTTTGAACAGTTACTAGAGTCGCGGGAAATAACCCTGTGAGCCTGATCCTGCAGAGGGAGAAGATTGAAACAGGCATTGACACATTAATGTAACAATGCTACATTAATAGAAGCAAAAACCCTGATTTGGGGTGATAGAATTGAATAAAAAGATAATTTTAGCGTGTGCAGAATGTTCAAGTAGAAATTATTCAACTAATAAAAATGTATCCACACAATCTAACCGCTTGGAAGTTCGAAAATACTGCAAAACATGCGGGAAACATACACTGCACCGTGAAACTAAATAAGACGCATCCGTTCGGGTATAGTTTGGGGGTACTACCATGAAGCTTATCAAGTTTTTTAAAAATGTTTCGCGTGAGATGAAAAAGGTTAGCTGGCCTAAAGGAAAAGAGTTAACTAGTTACACGATTACTGTTATATCAACAGTTGTATTTGTAGCAATCTTTTTCACGATTATAGATCAGTTGATTACGTTGGTATTAAATAACTTTTAAATATATTTTTGAATAAAAAGGCTAATGTTATGTTATAATGAAGATAAATAACGTTTTTTCAAAAAAACCCGGGCTTAACGGGTTTTTTAATATTGTAGAAATTTATTGTCTATGACGTGCTTGGGCTTTTTGATAGATTAGCCCTCCATTTTTCTTATCTAAAGAAATAAGTTGGGTGTTATATTTAACTATAAAGGGAGGGAAGGGCAAACAACTTGTCCTGTACAAATGGAGAAAAATTGGTATGTTATTCATACGTATTCCGGATATGAAAACAAAGTAAAAATGAATTTAGAAAAACGTGTTGAATCAATGGGCATGGAAGATAAAATCTTTCGTGTGATTGTTCCGGAGGACGAAGAAACAGAAATTAAAAATGGGAAAAAGAAAGTAGTTAAAAAGAAATTTTTCCCTGGCTATGTTTTAGCCGAAATGATAATGACGGATGATTCCTGGTATGTTGTGAGAAATACACCTGGCGTAACTGGTTTTGTTGGTTCAAGCGGGCATGGTTCAAAACCGACTCCGGTATTACCAGATGAGGTAGATGCAGTATTGAAACGGATGGGCGTAACAGAATCTGTCACCCAAATTGACTTCGATCTAAAAGAAAATGTTCGCGTGAATGATGGGCCGTTTGCCAACTTCACCGGATCAATCGAACATATCGATATGGATAAACAAAAAGTGAAGGTTCATGTTAATATGTTTGGCAGGGAAACTCCTGTAGAACTTGATTTCTCTCAGATTGAAAAATTATAGAATTCATGTTTTCACACGTATAATAAGAGATCTTTTGTTTTTTTGATTTTCTTGTTTTCGTTAAAACCTTGCATTATTCTCTAATTCATGCTAAAATTCTTTTGTTATTTATGTCCTCAGTATTTGAGGGAAATGGCTAATAATGAGTGGGAGGGTACAAACCCTATTACCACATCACGGACTTTAAGGAGGTGTGTCTCGTGGCTAAAAAAGTAATTAAGATTGTAAAATTGCAGATCCCAGCTGGTAAAGCTAATCCAGCACCGCCAGTAGGACCAGCATTAGGTCAAGCAGGTGTTAACATTATGGGATTTTGTAAGGAATTTAATGCTCGTACGCAAGATCAAGCTGGTATGATTATCCCGGTTGAAATCTCGGTTTTTGAAGACCGTTCATTTACATTTATTACAAAAACTCCACCTGCTGCAGTATTGTTGAAAAAAGCAGCTGGTATCGAATCCGGTTCCGGTGAACCTAATCGTAATAAAGTAGCAACTGTTAAACGCGATAAAGTTAAAGAAATTGCGGAAACAAAAATGCCTGACCTAAACGCCGCTGATGTAGATGCAGCGATGCGCATGGTTGAAGGAACTGCTCGCAGCATGGGTATTACGATAGAAGACTAATGCATTTATGTTTGTTAAGATACGAACTGGGTTGCGATAGTGGGATTCCATTTCTCGCAACCTTTTTCGCACTTTGAGAAAGTATAAACTTTTATCGGTATAAAGTATAAAAGAATCTAAGGCTTTCGCCATCAGTTGTTGGCGATAAGCCAAGATTTTCTAATGAAACACGGACGTCACTGTAACGACGTCAGGGTATGCTTTGTAAAAGCCAGGCTGCTTTTATAAGTGGGAGGTATTACCGCTACAACCACAACCTGAGGAGGAAACAATAATATGACTAAAAAAGGTAAAAAGTATCAAGAAGCACTTAAGCTTGTTGATCGTGCAAAATCATACGATGCAAAAGAAGCTATTTCTTTGTTGAAAAAAGCTTCCCGAGCAAACTTTGATGAAACAATAGAAGTAGCTTTTCGTCTAGGGGTCGATCCGAAGAAAGCTGACCAGCAAATCCGTGGAGCAATGGTATTGCCGCACGGCACTGGTAAAACACAACGAGTACTTGTGTTTGCTAAAGGTGAAAAAGCGAAAGAGGCAGAAGCAGCTGGAGCTGACTTCGTTGGAGATCAAGAAATGATTAACAAAATCAATCAAGGATGGTTCGATTTTGATGTAATCGTTGCGACTCCTGATATGATGGCTGAAGTTGGTAAATTAGGTCGTGTATTAGGACCAAAAGGACTTATGCCTAACCCTAAAACAGGAACAGTAACTTTTGAAGTTGAGAAGGCTGTTAATGATATTAAAGCTGGTAAAGTAGAATATCGCGTTGATAAATCAGCTAACATTCATGTTCCAATCGGAAAAATTTCGTTTGATGATGAAAAACTATTTGAAAACTTTGTAGCAATTACAGAAACACTTGTGAAGGTAAAACCACAAGCTTCAAAAGGTGTTTACATGCGCAACGTATCCGTAACATCTACAATGGGACCTGGTGTAAAAGTTGATGTTTCGGATTACCGCTAAGTCAGATTTAACCATTGACTTTTAAAACGTGATTCGATATAATTTATCACGTTATAAATATGAATACGTTGTACCGTAGACAGCAGGTGCGAAACAATCGCTTAATATCCTGCCGAGGTGTTTAAAAGCAAATGAAATAATCTATATAGGTTATGATTTGTATAAAAACCTCCATGTCTGCATGGAGGTTTTTCTTATGACCCTGGTTTGGCTGCAGCGCCTATCCACTTTTCGTTGTCCGGTATAATGATTTTTTTATAGGAGGTGGAACAATGTCAACCGTTATCGAATCAAAAAAGCAAGTTGTTCAAGAAATTGCTGATAAACTTCAATCCAGCCAATCAACTGTATTAGTTAATTACCGTGGCCTTGATGTTGCTGAAGTTACAGAACTTCGTAAACAATTACGTGAAGAAGGCATCGAATTCAAAGTCTACAAAAACACAATGACACGTCGTGCTGTTGAACAGGCTGAATTAAATGAGTTGAGTGATACATTAGTTGGCCCTACAGCTATTGCATTTGGCAACGAAGATGTAGTTGCTCCGGCTAAAATCCTTAGCAAATTTGCTAAAGCACATAAAGCTCTTGAAATTAAAGGCGGCGTAATTGAAGGTAAAGTGGCTACACTTGAACAATTAAGTGAACTTGCCGAACTACCAAACTACGATGGTCTAGTATCTATGCTTCTAAGCGTGCTTCAAGCACCAATCCGCAACTTGGCATATGCTACAAAAGCTATCGCAGAACAAAAAGAAGAACAGCAAGGAGCATAATATTGCTAAAAGGTAATTTATGGTCTTGTCGAAAATCGCATGTAAAATAGGAGGAAATATAAATGACTAACGAACAAATTATTGAAGCGGTCAAAGAAATGTCAGTTTTAGAATTAAACGATCTTGTTAAAGCAATCGAGGAAGAATTCGGAGTAACTGCAGCAGCACCAGTAGCAGTAGCAGGTGGAGCTGGAGCAGAAGAGGCAGAAGAGAAAACTGAATTTGATGTAGTACTTGAAAGTGCTGGAGCATCTAAAATCAAAGTTGTTAAAGCAGTTCGCGAAATCACTGGTCTTGGACTTAAAGATGCTAAAGACTTAGTAGATAACGCGCCTAAAGCAATCAAAGAAGGCGTTTCAAAAGAAGATGCTGAAGAAGTTAAAGGTAAACTTGAAGAAGCAGGCGCAACTGTAGAAGTTAAGTAATTTTATAAATAAAGCTCGTCGTTAACGACGGGCTTTATCTATTATCTTCTCTTACAAATCACAACGAAGTAGGTGCTGGAATGTCAGAGCATTACTTTTCACAAAAACCTCAATCTAAAAGTTCACCCAAGACATGGAGTTACCGGTTACGAGAAAAAGAATATACATTTACAAGTGACTATGGTGTTTTTTCAAAAAATGAAATTGATTATGGTTCGCGATTATTAATAACAAAGTTAACTGAGCCGAAAGTTTCGGGGGATGTTCTTGACCTTGGTTGCGGTTATGGTCCGATCGGTATAGCTATTGCGAACGCGTATCCTGATCGCCGTGTGGTGCTGGCGGATGTGAATGAGCGGGCACTTCAGCTTGCGGAGCAAAATGCAATGCAAAATTGGGTTAAAAATGTTCAGTGTATATCAAGTGACCGATTTTCGAATCTAACTGAATACACCTTTGCAGCTATTGTTACAAACCCTCCAATCAGGGCCGGCAAGAAAGTTGTGCATGCTATGATAGAAGAAAGTAAATCTGCATTAAAAAAGAATGGTGAGTTGTGGGTAGTTATTCAAAAGAAGCAAGGTGCACCCTCGGCCAAGGAAAAACTTATGGATGTGTTTGGAAACGCAGAAGTAGTTGCAAGGGATAAGGGATATTTTCTGTTAAAGGCCATTAATGTTTGACCTTGTAAACCACTTATGATATTATAATAAAATGCTAATATGGAGTTTCTTTGTCAAGAAGAAATTTCATTATAAAGAAACGTATATTTCATCGGTATTCGGAGACAATGGTAAAGTGAAAAAGTAAACACATTGGGTTTTTTTCATTAAAAAGCCTTTTTTCTTTTTAAAAGTTAAAGAAATTCGTAGATCAATTGTGTAAGAGTTATCCTTAAGCAGTTGATTTTTTGCGCCGATGAAGCTATTACTATGAAAATAGAGATGGTACGTTACGAAACTTTTAAAAGAAAGCCTGTAACATTACTGATTTTGCAGGATTTTTTAAAGTGTTCTTTTGAAATTGCTTTGCCGAACAACGAATTATCAAGCTTGATTTGCAAGACATTGTTAAGATCCGAAAAACATTACTAAAATAGGAGTATAGTTTTGGTTTTGTTTTTCTAATATAATATTCATTTTTCACCAGAACCTTTTTAGGGAAAGTTGAAAGATGTTTGATTTGAGGGGTGAAGCAGTTGACAGGTCAACTAGTTCAGTATGGACGGCACCGCCAACGCAGGAGCTACGCACGCATCAGCGAGGTGTTAGAATTACCAAATCTAATCGAAATACAAACCGCTTCGTATCAATGGTTTTTAGAAGAAGGTTTGAAGGAAATGTTCAAGGATATTTCACCTATTGAAGATTTCACGGGTAATCTATCACTGGAATTTGTTGATTATACGCTGGAGGATCCTAAGTATCCTGTAGATGAATCGAAGGATCGGGATGTGACGTATAACGCTCCGCTTCGCGTGAAGGTTCGTTTAATTAATAATGAAACCGGTGAAGTGAAAGAGCAGGAAGTGTTTATGGGAGACTTCCCACTTATGACAGGCACAGGTACATTTGTTATCAATGGTGCAGAGCGTGTTATTGTATCACAGCTCGTCCGTTCACCAAGTGTCTATTATAATGAAAAAATCGATAAAAATGGTAAACGTGGCGTTACTGCAACCGTGATTCCGAACCGCGGAGCATGGCTGGAGTTTGAAACAGATGCAAAAGACGTTGCTTATGTCCGTATCGATCGCACACGGAAGTTGCCTATTACAGTGCTACTTAGAGCTCTTGGCTTTAGTACAGATCAGGAAATTATTGATCTATTAGGAGAGAACGAATACTTAAAAAACACCTTAGATAAAGATAATACCGAGACTACTGAAAAAGCATTGTTAGAAATCTATGAGCGACTTCGCCCAGGTGAACCGCCTACAGTTGATAATGCCAAAAGCCTATTAGTTTCACGTTTTTTTGATCCGAAACGTTACGACCTGGCACATGTTGGTCGTTATAAAATGAATAAAAAACTAAACATTAAAAACCGCTTATTCAACCAAGTGCTCGCAGAACCAATCGTTGATCCTGAAACAGGTGAAGTTCTTGCACAAAAAGGTGATAAATTAGAGCGGAAATTACTAAATAAAATTATCCCATACTTGGAGCAAGAGGAAGATAAAGCCGGCGAACACGAGATTGAACCTCAAGAGGGTGTGCTGGAAGACCCGATTAAGCTGCAAACAATTAAAATTGTTGATCCGACTGATCCAAGCGGGGAGCGCGAGTTGAATGTAATTGGTAATGCTAGTGTCGATAAAAGTGTTAAGAATATCACACCAGCTGACATTTTATCTGCAATTAGTTATTTCTTTAACTTACTCCACCGTGTTGGTGATACAGATGACATTGATCATCTTGGAAATCGTCGCCTTCGCTCAGTTGGAGAGCTATTGCAAAACCAATTCCGAATTGGATTATCAAGAATGGAACGTGTTGTACGCGAACGTATGTCTATTCAAGACACTTCAAGTGTAACACCGCAACAATTAATTAATATTCGTCCAGTGATTGCATCTATTAAAGAGTTCTTTGGCAGCTCCCAGCTTTCACAGTTCATGGACCAGACAAATCCATTAGCGGAACTAACACACAAACGCCGTTTGTCTGCGCTTGGGCCGGGCGGGTTAACCCGTGAACGTGCTGGTTTTGAAGTTCGTGATGTTCATTACTCGCATTATGGCCGTATGTGTCCGATTGAAACGCCGGAGGGTCCGAACATTGGGCTGATTAACTCATTATCAAGTTATGCAAAGGTGAATAGGTTCGGTTTTATTGAAACACCATATCGCCGAGTTGATGCTGAAACCGGTTTGGTAACAGCACATATTGATTACCTGACAGCTGACGAAGAAGATAATTATGTAGTGGCACAGGCAAATGCCAGATTAGATGAAACTGGCCATTTTATCGATGATGAAGTTATCGCTCGCTTCCGTGGGGAGAACACTGCGGTGCCACGTGAAAATATAGATTATATGGATGTGTCGCCGAAACAGGTTGTCTCAGCAGCGACAGCGTGTATCCCGTTCCTTGAAAATGATGACTCCAACCGTGCGTTGATGGGAGCAAACATGCAACGGCAGGCAGTACCATTAATGCAGCCTGAAGCACCACTTGTTGGGACTGGAATGGAATATGTCTCCGGCAAGGATTCCGGAGCGGCGGTTATTTGTCAAAACCCTGGTATTGTTGAACATGTAGAAGCGAAAGAAGTCCACGTACGTCGTATTTCAGAAGTAGACGGTAAGGAAGTAAAAGGTGATCTTGAACGCTATCGTTTACAGAAATACATTCGTTCCAATCAAGGAACCTGTTACAATCAGCGCCCGATTGTAAGCAAAGGCGACCGTGTAACAAAAGGTGAAATTCTTGCTGACGGTCCTTCGATGGAAGATGGCGAACTTGCATTAGGCAGAAATGTACTGGTTGGCTTTATGACATGGGAAGGGTATAACTATGAAGATGCGATTATCATGAGTGAGCGTCTTGTGAAAGATGATGTATACACATCTATTCACATTGAAGAATACGAATCAGAAGCTCGTGATACAAAACTTGGGCCTGAAGAAATTACCCGCGATATTCCAAACGTTGGTGAAGAAGCATTAAAAGATTTGAATGAACATGGAATTATCCGTGTTGGTGCTGAAGTTTCTGATGGAGATATCTTAGTTGGAAAAGTAACACCAAAAGGGGTTACCGAACTTTCTGCTGAAGAACGCCTGCTGCACGCGATTTTCGGCGAAAAGGCTCGTGAGGTTCGTGATACATCCTTGCGCGTGCCGCATGGAGCGGGTGGAATTGTCTTGGATGTTAAGATATTTAACCGGGAAGATGGAGATGAACTGCCACCCGGTGTTAACCAATTAGTCCGTGCTTACATCGTTCAGAAGCGTAAAATTCATGAAGGCGATAAAATGGCCGGACGTCATGGTAACAAAGGTGTAATCTCAAAAATATTACCGGAAGAAGATATGCCGTTTATGCCAGATGGAACGCCGGTCGATATCATGCTGAATCCATTAGGGGTTCCTTCACGAATGAATATCGGACAAGTGTTTGAATTGCATCTTGGAATGGCCGCACGTGCACTTGGAATCCACGTAGCAACACCTGTATTTGACGGTGCAGGCGAGGAAGACGTTTGGGAAACATTACAAGAAGCAGGCATGCCTAAAGATGCCAAAACAATCCTTTATGACGGACGATCTGGAGAGCCATTTGATAACCGTGTATCTGTCGGTGTCATGTACATGATTAAACTGGCACATATGGTTGATGATAAACTTCATGCTCGTTCAACAGGACCATATTCACTTGTTACGCAGCAGCCACTTGGTGGTAAAGCACAGTTTGGCGGACAACGTTTTGGTGAGATGGAGGTATGGGCACTTGAGGCATATGGAGCTGCATACACCTTGCAGGAGATTCTTACTGTTAAATCGGATGACATTGTCGGACGTGTAAAAACGTATGAATCCATTGTAAAAGGCGATAATGTTCCGGAGCCTGGGGTTCCAGAATCATTTAAGGTATTAATAAAAGAACTGCAAAGCCTTGGACTGGATGTTAAAATGCTTTCCAGCGATGAGCAGGAAATAGAATTACGTGAACTGGAAGAAGAAGAAACCGAAGCAGCAACTAAGCTTAATTTAGAAGTCGAAGAGAAGTAATAAAAGCAAAGGAGCGTTAACTTCTGTATTAATGTTATAGGAGTTAACATCTCCGGCTTTATCATATAAATTCTTTTGCAAATGGTAAATTCGGACACTAAAAGGGAGGTAGGCCCCTTGCTAGATGTAAATAATTTTGAGTATATGAAAATCGGTTTAGCATCACCAGAAAAAATTCGTTCGTGGTCTTACGGTGAGGTTAAGAAGCCTGAAACAATTAACTACCGCACATTAAAACCAGAAAAAGACGGCTTATTTTGTGAACGGATCTTTGGACCGCAAAAAGACTGGGAATGTCATTGTGGAAAATACAAACGAGTACGCTATAAAGGCGTTGTTTGTGACCGTTGCGGCGTAGAGGTTACAAAAGCAAAAGTTCGCCGGGAGCGCATGGGACACATTGAACTTGCAGCCCCTGTTTCACACATTTGGTATTTCAAAGGAATTCCAAGCCGCATGGGACTTGTGTTAGACATGTCACCACGGGCACTTGAAGAGGTTATCTATTTTGCAGCGTATATCGTGACAGAAACAGGTAATACACCTCTTGAGAAAAAACAATTACTGTCAGAAAAGGAATACCGTGCTTATTACGACAAATACGGTAAGTCTTTTAAAGCTCAAATGGGTGCTGAAGCAATTCGTAAACTTTTACATGATATCGACCTTGAAAAAGAGGTTAGTGCATTAAAAGAAGAATTGAAAACAGCTAAAGGGCAACGCAGAACTCGTGCGATTAAGCGTTTGGAAGTATTGGAATCATTCCGTCACTCTGGAAATGATACATCATGGATGGTATTAGACGTACTTCCTGTTATACCCCCAGAAATTCGTCCAATGGTTCAGCTTGATGGTGGACGGTTTGCAACGTCAGATTTAAACGATTTATACCGTCGTGTAATAAACCGTAATAATCGCCTGAAACGTTTGCTTGATCTTGGTGCACCAAGCATCATCGTTCAAAACGAAAAACGTATGCTGCAAGAAGCAGTTGATGCATTGATTGATAATGGTCGCCGCGGACGTCCAGTTACCGGTCCTGGTAACAGACCTTTAAAATCACTTTCACACATGCTGAAAGGAAAACAAGGTCGTTTCCGTCAAAACCTATTAGGAAAACGTGTTGACTATTCAGGTCGTTCCGTTATCGTTGTGGGTCCACATTTAAAGATGTACCAGTGCGGATTGCCAAAAGAAATGGCGCTTGAGTTATTTAAACCGTTCGTTATGAAAGAACTAGTAGAACGTGGATTAGCACATAATATTAAGTCAGCTAAACGTAAAATTGAACGTGTCCATCCAGAGGTATGGGATGTTTTGGAAGAAGTTATCCGCGAACACCCAGTATTACTTAACCGGGCACCTACATTGCACCGATTGGGTATTCAGGCTTTTGAACCAACATTGGTAGAAGGGCGCGCAATTCGTTTGCATCCGCTTGTTTGTACGGCATACAATGCCGATTTTGATGGTGACCAAATGGCAGTACACGTTCCATTATCTGCTGAAGCACAAGCAGAGGCTCGTATCTTAATGCTTGCTGCTCAAAATATTCTTAATCCAAAAGACGGTAAACCAGTAGTTACACCATCGCAGGATATGGTATTAGGTAACTATTACCTAACAATGGAACGCGAGAATGCAGTTGGTGAAGGCAGTGTATTTAAAGATACGAATGAAGCCTTGATTGCATACCAAAATGGTTATGTTCATTTGCATACCAGAATAGCGGTTCAAGCAAGCAGTTTAAATAACAAAACATTTACAGAGGAACAGCAAAGTCAATTGCTGTTAACAACAGTTGGTAAGCTGGTTTTCAATGAAATTCTACCAGAATCATTCCCTTATATTAATGAGCCGACAAATAGTAATCTTGAAGTTTGTACTCCGGCACATTACTTTGTTGAAAAGGGATCAAATGCCAGGGAAGAAATTAAAAAGCGCGATACCATCTTGCCGTTTAAGAAAGGTATCCTTGGAGACATTATTGCGGAAGTATTTAAACGATTTAAAATCAGTGAAACATCCAAAATGCTTGATCGGATGAAAGATCTTGGTTTCAGCTATTCAACAAAGGCTGGTATGACAGTTGGTATATCGGACATTGTGGTGTTGAAAGAAAAAGAAATAATTCTTGATGAAGCGCAATCCAAGGTCGATAAAGTTCAGAAACAGTTCCGCAGAGGTTTAATAACGGAAGAAGAACGTTATGACCGGGTAATTGCTGTGTGGTCACAAGCGAAAGACGCCATCCAGGCTAAACTAATGAAGTCCTTGGATAGCCGAAACCCTATCTTTATGATGAGTGATTCAGGAGCGCGGGGTAACGCATCCAACTTTACTCAGCTTGCTGGCATGCGTGGTTTGATGGCCAACCCAGCTGGACGTATTATTGAGTTGCCGATCAAGTCAAGTTTCCGTGAAGGGTTAACAGTACTCGAATACTTTATTTCTACACACGGGGCTCGTAAAGGACTTGCAGATACCGCGCTTAAGACTGCTGACTCAGGTTACCTGACACGTCGTTTAGTTGATGTCGCACAGGATGTAATTGTTCGAGAAGCAGACTGTGGTACTGATAGAGGTCTTAAAGTATCTGCAATTCAGGACGGAGCAGAAATGATTGAACCATTGATCGACCGTCTAATCGGACGAACAATATTTGAAACGGTCCGCAATCCTAAGACTGGTGACGTGATTGTTGAGAATGACTCCGTGATTACAGAAGATCAAGCCAAGGCTATTGTTGATGCTGGAATTGAAGAGGTAATAATCCGTTCAGCATTTACATGTAATACGAAGCATGGCGTATGTCAAAAATGTTATGGACGTAACCTGGCAACAGGTGATGAGGTTGAAGTAGGTGAAGCAGTTGGTATTATTGCTGCTCAATCAATTGGTGAACCAGGTACACAGTTAACTATGCGTACTTTCCACACTGGTGGGGTTGCTGGTGACGATATTACACAAGGTTTGCCACGTATCCAAGAAATTTTTGAAGCGCGCCATCCAAAAGGGCAGGCTGTCATTAGTGAAGTTGAGGGTACAATTCATGAAATAAAAGAAGTGAAGGATAAGCAGGAAATTGTTGTCCAGGGTGAGGTTGAACAACGCGCCTATACTGTTCCATATAATGCCCGTATTAAAGTGGCAGAGGGAGACGAAGTTATTGCTGGTCAGGAACTAACTGAAGGTTCCGTTGATCCAAAAGAACTTCTTCAAGTTCAAGGTGTTGATGGTGTTCAAACCTACTTACTTCGCGAAGTTCAGCGCGTATACCGTATGCAGGGTGTTGAAATTGGTGACAAACACGTTGAGGTTATGGTTCGTCAAATGCTTCGAAAAGTGCGTGTTGTTGACTCAGGCGACACAAGTGTATTACCAGGGTCACTACTTGAAATCCATCAGTTTAAGGATGCTAACCACGGCATTCTTAATGAAGGTAAACAGCCTGCTGTTGGTAAACCAGTATTGCTAGGTATTACAAAAGCTTCACTTGAAACAGATTCATTCTTATCTGCTGCATCATTCCAGGAAACTACCCGGGTATTAACAGATGCTGCAATCAAAGGTAAGCGCGATGAACTGTTAGGATTGAAAGAAAATGTTATCATTGGTAAACTTGTTCCTGCTGGTACAGGAATGCAGCGTTACCGTAAGATTCAAGCTTCACTGGATGATTTGTCTACAGAAGCTGATGAGACTGAAGAAGTCGAAACAGAAACAGTAAACTAAAATAAAGTTAAACAAGTGATGTTATTGTCAGAAGCACCAAAAATAGTGAAATTTATGTTGACATTAAAAAACCAGAATGATACTATATTCAGGGTGCTTCTGATTATACTTGTTGCTTTGGAGGATATACTGATGTCTTATGAAAAAGTAACCAAAGATCAGTCACGTTTAATAATCGGGACAAAGCAAACACTCAAAGCTATGAAAAATGGCGTTGTAAGTGAAGTGTTTCTTGCTGATGATGCGGATAAACAGCTAACTGAAAAGATAGCTGATTTAGCTAGCGAGCTAGATATCCCGTGTCTGCGCGTAGATTCGATGAAAAAGCTGGGAACTGCTTGTGGCATAGACGTTGGCGCATCTGCTGTAGCAATTAAAAAAGGTTAGTTTTGGCGTTTTTTTCGCTGAAGCTTTGTTTTTTGCTCAAAGATGAACCACCTGGATATGTGGGATTACAAAACAGAATAATTTCGGTGGTTGCCAGGTTTATTTTTCTAGTAATATGAAAATTAGAAGGGAGGATAACTATAATGCCTACTATTAATCAACTTGTACGCAAAGGTCGCGTAAACAAACCAAGAAAGTCTGACTCTCCTGCACTTAACAGAGGGTACAACAGTTTCAAAAAGAAACTAACGAATGAAAACTCACCGCAAAAGCGTGGTGTTTGCACTCGTGTTGGTACGTTGACACCTAAGAAACCAAACTCAGCACTTCGTAAGTATGCACGTGTTCGTTTATCTAACAACATGGAAGTTACTGCGTATATCCCTGGGATTGGACACAACTTGCAAGAACATAGTGTTGTATTAATCCGTGGTGGTCGTGTAAAAGACTTGCCAGGTGTGCGTTACCATGTAGTTCGTGGTGCGTTGGATACAGCGGGTGTAGAGGGACGTGCACAGGGCCGTTCTAAATACGGTACAAAACGCCCTAAGAAATAATAGCGTTAGAAAAGTTATTGATTTAATGAACAAAATTTAAAAAGCATTGGCCAATGCATGTAAGATGAGAGACAGAGAGATAACAACTAGAACAAGGAAAGGAGGGGGACATATGCCACGTAAAGGACCAATACCTAAACGCGATGTCTTGCCGGATCCACTTTATAACTCAAAATTAGTGACTCGTTTGATTAACCAAATCATGATTGACGGAAAACGAGGAAAGGCACAAAAGATTCTTTATAATGCATTTACACTGATTCAAGAACGCAGTGGTCAAAATGCAATGGAAGTTTTTGAACAGGCAATGAAAAATGTAATGCCAGTATTAGAAGTACGTGCACGCCGGGTTGGTGGTTCTAACTACCAAGTACCGATGGAAGTACGTCCTGAACGTCGTCAGGCATTAGGACTTCGTTATGTTGTAAACTACTCACGCTTGCGCGGGGAAAAGACAATGGAAGAACGTCTTGCTAATGAAATTCTTGACGCTTCAAACAATACTGGAGCAGCTGTTAAAAAACGCGAGGAAATGCACAAAATGGCAGAAGCAAATAAAGCATTTGCTCACTACCGCTGGTAAGAAAAGCGTAAGCGCCTAAGCGCTTATGCTAAACAGGCAAGAAAAATCCTAAAAAAAGCTTTTTACAGGAAGGAGAAGAATACATGGCTAGAGATTTCTCCTTGGAAAAGACACGTAATATTGGTATTATGGCGCACATTGATGCAGGTAAAACCACTACTACTGAGCGTATTCTTTTCTATACAGGACGTATTCATAAAATTGGTGAAACCCATGAAGGTGCATCACAGATGGACTGGATGGAACAAGAGCAGGAACGTGGAATCACAATCACGTCTGCTGCAACAACAGCCGCATGGAAAGAACATCGCATAAACATCATTGATACACCAGGCCACGTCGATTTCACAGTTGAAGTGGAACGTTCATTGCGTGTACTTGATGGTGCGGTAACAGTACTTGATGCGCAATCAGGTGTAGAACCACAAACAGAAACAGTATGGCGTCAAGCCACAACATACGGTGTACCGCGTACTGTATTCATTAACAAAATGGATAAAATCGGTGCAGACTTCTTGTACTCTACAGGAACGCTAAAAGAACGTTTGGGTGCAAACGCACATCCAGTACAGCTTCCTATTGGAGCTGAAGATGATTTTGAAGGTATCATTGATCTAGTAACAATGAAAGCATTTTACTATGAAGATGATTTGGGCACACGTGCAGATTCCCGCGAAATTCCTGCTGAGTACAAAGACAAAGCAGAAGAATTACGCGCTGGCTTAATCGAAGCAGTTTCTGAATTAGACGAAGATTTAATGATGAAATATCTTGAAGGTGAAGAGATTTCGAACGAAGAGCTTAAGAAAGCAATTCGTCAAGCTACATTAAATGTTGAATTCTACCCGGTATTTTGTGGTTCAGCATTTAAAAATAAAGGTGTTCAATTGATGCTTGATGGTGTAATTGATTACTTGCCTGCACCAACTGACGTTCCTCCAATTGAAGGTATCGTACCAGGCACAGAAGAAGAAGTTACACGTGCATCAGATGACAAAGCACCTTTCTCAGCTCTAGCATTTAAAGTTATGACAGACCCTTACGTTGGTAAATTAACATTCTTCCGCGTATACTCTGGAACTTTGGATTCTGGATCTTATGTGAAAAACTCTGTGAAAGATAAGCGTGAGCGCGTAGGTCGTATCCTGCAAATGCATGCTAACTCCCGTGAAGAGATATCAACTGTTTATTCAGGTGAAATTGCTGCAGCGGTAGGATTGAAGGATACTTCAACTGGGGATACACTTTGTGACGAGAAGAATCTTGTTATTCTTGAATCAATGGACTTCCCAGAACCAGTTATTGGGGTTGCAATTGAACCTAAAACAAAGGCCGACCAGGATAAAATGGCAATTGCTTTAGGAAAACTAGCTGAAGAAGATCCTACTTTTAGAACGGAAACTAACGTAGAAACTGGTCAAACTATTATCTCAGGTATGGGTGAACTTCACCTTGATATTATCGTAGACCGTTTGAAACGTGAATTTAAAGTAGATGCCAATGTCGGAGCTCCACAGGTTGCATACCGTGAAACGTTCCGTGGTTCAGCTGAAGTCGAAGGTAAATTCGTACGTCAGTCAGGCGGACGTGGACAATACGGTCACGTTTGGGTTAAATTTGAACCAAACGAAGAAGGCGCTGGCTTTGAATTCACTAATAAAATCGTTGGGGGAACTGTACCGCGTGAATACATTGGTTCTGTTGAAACTGGTATTAAAGAAGCAACAGAAACTGGTGTATTAGCTGGGTACCCACTAATTGATATCAAAGCAACACTTTACGATGGTAGTTATCATGATGTTGACTCAAACGAGATGGCATTTAAGATAGCTGGTTCAATGGCGCTAAAAGCCGCTAAAAGCAAATGTAAGGCGGTATTGCTTGAGCCGATTGAAAAAGTTGAAATCGTAATTCCAGAAGAATACATGGGAGATATCATGGGAGACGTAACATCTCGCCGTGGACGTGTAGAAGGTATGGAAGCGCGAGGACCAGCTCAATCAATTAAAGCATTTGTTCCACTTTCAGAAATGTTTGGTTATGCGACAGCATTACGTTCAAACACACAGGGACGCGGAACATTCACGATGCATTTTGATCATTATGAAGAAGTGCCAAAAAGCATCTCTGAAGAAATTATCAAAAAAAATGCTGGTGAATAATTGATTTTTTGGAAAATCTAACGTATAACATTTATTGTAGGGTTATATTTAGTAATGACTAAAACAAAACACTTTTATTTATTTAAAGGAGGAACTATAAATGGCTAAAGAAAAATTTGACCGCTCAAAAAGTCACGTGAATATTGGAACTATTGGACACGTTGACCATGGTAAAACAACTTTAACTGCAGCAATCTCTATCGTAATGCACAAGAAATCTGGTAAAGGTACAGTAATGGCTTATGACCAAATTGATGGTGCTCCAGAAGAAAAAGAGCGTGGTATTACAATCTCTACATCACACGTTGAATATGAAACAGATTCTCGTCACTATGCACACGTTGACTGCCCAGGTCACGCTGACTATGTTAAAAACATGATCACTGGTGCTGCACAAATGGACGGAGCAATCCTAGTAGTATCATCTGCAGATGGCCCTATGCCACAAACTCGTGAGCACATCCTGTTATCACGTAACGTTGGTGTTCCATCAATCGTTGTATTCCTTAACAAAACAGATATGGTAGATGACGAAGAACTTCTAGAACTAGTAGAAATGGAAGTTCGTGATTTACTAACTGAGTATGACTTCCCTGGTGATGATGTACCAGTAATTAAAGGTTCTGCTCTTAAAGCTATCGAAGGCGATCCTGAATACGAAGCTAAAATCGTTGAATTGATGGACGCAGTTGACGAATATATTCCAAATCCAGAACGCGACACTGACAAGCCATTCATGATGCCAGTTGAGGACGTATTCTCAATTACCGGCCGTGGTACAGTAGCAACTGGCCGTGTTGAGCGTGGTCAAGTTAAAGTCGGTGATGATGTAGAAATCATCGGTCTTAATGAAAAACCAGCTAAAACAACTGTAACTGGTGTTGAAATGTTCCGTAAGCTTCTAGATTATGCTGAAGCTGGCGACAACATTGGCGCATTACTACGTGGTGTAGCTCGTGAAGATATTGGACGTGGTCAAGTACTTGCAAAGCCAGGTACAATCACTCCACATACTAATTTCAAAGCTGAAGTTTATGTATTGTCAAAAGAAGAAGGCGGACGTCATACTCCATTCTTCGGTAATTATCGCCCGCAGTTCTATTTCCGTACTACTGACGTAACTGGCGTTATCCAGTTGCCAGAAGGCGTTGAAATGGTAATGCCTGGTGATAACATTGAAATGACTGTTGAACTTATTTCACCAATCGCTATTGAAGACGGTACTCGCTTCTCAATTCGTGAAGGCGGACGTACAGTTGGATCTGGTGTTGTATCATCAATCGTAAAATAAGTAAATGTTAAATGTTAATAGAAAACAGGCAGCGTGACGACGCTGCCTGTTTTTTGCATTTTTAAGAAACCCAATCATACCGGTGTCTACGAGATAGGTTTCTAAAAGATTGTTGTTTTTCAAAATCCATAAACTGCGAACTAACTAAAATCATGTTCGGCATCCTGCGACCGCTGCGGAAAAAACATTACGCTTTCCGTGGGCTCGCGCTGAGCCTGCTAGGGTAGCAAAGATGAGGCCACTGAAAAAGGTAAAATGTAGTACAAAATAGGTGGATCTATCATCGCATCTTGAATATACTGCGCTTTCCGCGGGCGAGTGTCGAGTCTCCTTGCCCCGGCAAGGGGTAGCCGACGTTGCCCGCAAAGGGCGGTTTTAGTCGGGCTTCATTAACTCCGTCCTCCGGGGTCTCGCCGATCTCTCACTTCCCGCAGGACAAGGAATGCTTCCCTGAATAGGCATCGCACGAAGAAAAAGTGTTTATTCTTTTTCGAGGAGTCTCGGTATATTCAAGATGCTAGGTAAAGGTGAAAAGCCAAATTTTAAAAATCCACCACATTTTCAGTGCCCTCGAGCATAGCTCGAGTTATAGCTGCCCACGGAAAGCGCAGTGTTTTTTAAGCAGCGGCCATCAGGGATCTTTATCAACAGTGATGATATTCCAACTAACTATGCGATACTCCCTTCTAAATTAATTAATAATCTATAAATTATGTCTAGCCACAGTGCTCTGAAACAGATACAAAATCAATGAACTACGAACACCAAACCATTTTGTTCTTATGATTCCATGCTGATGTGTACGCTTCTATAAAGGAAGCCCTGCTGTTTTCTAACGTCTTCTTGATCCAAAAAACGTTAAATTCTGGGCACCCCTTGCATTCTATGAATAAAGTTAGTATAATACATAGATGTGTTAATCATGTTTTTTATAAATATGTATTGCATTGGCCACACTTTTTCTATATAATATGAATGTTGGTCATAAAAGGCGATGAAGTGAAAGGTTGTCGATACACCCGGCCCCTTTGCCATGGCGGGTGGTTGAGAAATTTTCGCGGAGAATGTCTATTATAAAATGGGCGAAAAGGAGGGAAAATTATGGCAAAAGAAAAGATTAGAATCCGTTTAAAGGCGTATGATCACCGTATTTTAGATCAATCTGCTGAGAAAATTGTAGAGACAGCGAAACGTTCTGGTGCAAATGTTTCAGGACCTATTCCGTTGCCTACTGAGAAATCTGTTTATACTGTATTGCGTGCGGTGCACAAATACAAAGATTCGCGTGAGCAATTTGAAATGCGTACACATAAACGGTTAATCGATATTGTGAATCCAACACCACAAACAGTTGATTCGCTAATGCGTCTTGACTTACCATCAGGTGTGGATATTGAAATTAAATTATAAAATAACGTTTTATTATAGGAGGTGTAACGGATGACGAAAGCAATCTTAGGTCGTAAAATTGGCATGACTCAATTGTTCTCTGAAAACGGCGAATTAGTGCCAGTAACAGTGATTCAAGCTGAACCAAACGTAGTTCTACAAAAAAGAACCTTAGAAAACGACGGTTATGAGGCTATTCAACTTGGCTTTTCAGAAGCAAAAGGAAAACATGTTAATAAAGCAAAAAAAGGTCATGCTGAAAAAGCAAACACAGAAACTAAGCGCTACGTTCGTGAATTCCGTAACGCAAACCTTGACGAGTATGAAGTAGGTCAAGAAGTTGGCGTTGATGTATTTAAGACAGGCGATAAGATTGATGTATCTGGAAAATCAAAAGGGAAAGGTTTCCAAGGGGCTATTAAACGTCACAATCAGCAACGTGGTCCAATGGGACATGGTTCACATTTCCACAGAAGTCCAGGTTCAATGGGGATGGCGGCTGACCCAGCACGTGTCTTCAAAGGAACTAAATTGCCTGGTCAAATGGGTAGTGAAACTGTAACAATCCAGAACTTAGAAATTGTCAGTGTAGACGCTGAACGTAACCTATTACTAGTTAAAGGTAATGTTCCTGGTGCAAAAAAATCATTCGTAAAAATCACGAGTGCAATAAGGGCTAACTAATCATACAAACGAAGGGAGGATATGTCATGCCTAAAGTAGCACTATTAAAACAAGATGGTTCCAAAGCTGGAGAAGTAGAATTGAATGATTCCGTGTTTGGCATCGAGCCAAATGAACATGTATTGCATGATGCGGTAGTAATGCAGCAAGCATCACTGCGTCAAGGTACACATGCGGTTAAAAATCGTTCTGACGTTCGCGGCGGTGGTCGTAAACCATGGCGTCAAAAAGGCACAGGTCGTGCTCGTCAAGGTTCAATCCGTTCACCGCAATGGGTTGGTGGGGGAGTTGTATTTGGCCCAACGCCACGAAGCTACAGCTATAAGCTTCCTAGAAAAGTTCGTCGCTTAGCGCTTCAATCTGCTTACTCTTCAAAAGTGAAGGAAGAGAATTTGGTAGTTTTAGAAAACATCGCAATCGATGCACCTAAAACAAAAGAAGTAGTTAATATGCTAACAGCACTTGAAGTTGATACTAAAGTGTTAATTGTAACAGCAGACAAAGACGAGAATGTAATTCGTTCTGCTAACAACCTTCAATCAGTAAAAGTACTTACTGTTGAACAAGTTAATGTCTTAGACTTGCTTACGCATGACAAGCTGATCTTGACTAAAGAGGCAGCTGAAAAAGCAGGGGAGGTGCTTGCATAATGAAAGATCCACGTGATATTATTAAGCGCCCTGTCATTACAGAAAATACTGCTGATTTAATGGCAGACAAAAAATATACGTTTGAAGTTTACCCAAAAGCAAATAAAACAGAGATTAAAGACGCTGTTGAATTAGTTTTTGGTGTAAAAGTAGTTAAAGTAAACACAATGAATCTAAAAGGTAAATTCAAGCGAATGGGTCGTTACGGCGGATACCGTTCTGATCGCAAGAAAGCTATTGTACAGCTTTCAGAGGATAGCAAAGAGCTAGACTTCTTTGAAGGCTAAATACTAGGTAACATGTGAAGGAGGGAAAAAAGATGGCGATTAAAAAGTATAGACCTACCACAAACGGTAGACGCGGAATGACAACTTCTGATTTCGCAGAGATTACAACAGATACTCCAGAAAAATCCTTGTTAAGCCCGTTGTATAAACGCGGTGGACGTAATAACCAAGGAAAATTAACTGTTCGTCATCAAGGTGGCGGTCATAAACGTCAATACCGTATGATTGATTTCAAACGTGATAAAGATGGAATACGCGGACGCGTTGCTACGATCGAATATGATCCAAACCGTTCAGCTAACATTGCATTAATTAATTATGTTGATGGAGAGAAGAGATATATCTTAGCTCCTAAAGGAATCAAAGTAGGTCAGGAAATTGAATCCGGCAAAGATGCAGATATTAAACTAGGAAACACACTTCCACTTCAAAACATTCCAGTGGGTACTATTATTCACAACATTGAATTGAAGCCAGGACGCGGTGGCCAGCTAGCAAGATCTGCAGGTGCTGAGGCACAAATTCTTGGACGTGAAGAGAAATATACGTTAGTACGTTTAGCTTCTGGAGAAGTGCGTTTAATTCTTTCTACTTGCCGCGCAACGATCGGTCAAGTCGGAAACATTGAACACGAGCTTATCAAAATTGGTAAAGCAGGACGTTCTCGTTGGTTAGGCAAGCGCCCTACTGTACGTGGTTCTGTTATGAACCCTAATGATCACCCGCATGGTGGTGGTGAAGGACGCGCGCCAATCGGACGTAAATCACCTATGTCTCCTTGGGGTAAACCAACTCTTGGATATAAGACTCGTAAACGCAACAAACCTACCGATAAATTTATCGTTCGTAAGCGTAAAAAATAACGGAATGTAGTGGCGGGAAGTAACCCGTCTCTTAACTCTGAAAGGAGGTTTATCCATGGGTCGTAGTTTAAAAAAGGGACCTTTTGCAGATGACCATCTATTGAAAAAGATCGATAAACTTAATGAAGACGACAAAAAGCAGGTTCTAAAAACATGGTCACGTCGTTCAACTATTTTCCCTACATTTATCGGACACACTGTGGCTGTATATGACGGACGCAAACATGTTCCGGTTTATGTTACAGAAGATATGGTCGGACATAAATTAGGTGAATTCGCGCCAAGCCGTACGTACAAAGGACACGCTGGCGATGACAAGAAAACAAAACGCTAATGAGAGGAGGACTCCGGCATGCAAGCTAAATCCGTTGCAAAATCTGTTCGTATTGCTCCTCGTAAAGTACGCTTAGTAGTTGATTTAATTCGAGGAAAAAATGTTGGTGAAGCGATGGCAATATTACGCCTCACTCAACGCGGTGCTTCTCCAGTCGTAGAGAAAGTTCTAAAATCTGCAATTGCAAACGCAGAACACAACTACGAAATGGATCCAGACAATTTAATTGTTTCAGAGGCATTTGTAAATGAAGGTGCAACATTGAAACGTTTTCGTCCACGTGCACAAGGACGTGCAAGTAAAATTAATAAACGCTCAAGCCATGTAACATTGGTTGTATCAGAAAAGAAGGAGGGATAGTCAGTGGGTCAAAAAGTAAATCCAGTGGGTCTTCGTGTCGGCGTCATTCGTGACTGGGAGTCAAAATGGTATGCTGGCAAAGATTATGCAGACTTACTACACGAAGATATCAAAATCAGAGAATATCTGGAGAACCGCTTACGTATTGCTGCTGTTTCTTCTATCGAAATCGAACGTGCAGCAAACCGTGTAAACATTACAATTCATACTGGTAAGCCTGGTATGGTAATTGGTAAAGGCGGATCTGAGGTTGAAGCTTTACGTAAATCATTAAACAGTTTAACTGGCAAACGTGTTCATATTAATATCGTTGAAGTTAAAAAGGTTGATATTAACGCAACATTGGTTGCTGAAAATATTGCTCGTCAATTAGAAAACCGTATTTCATTCCGTCGTGCTCAGAAACAATCTATTCAACGCGCTATACGCGGTGGAGCAAAAGGAATTAAAACACAAGTTTCCGGCCGTCTAGGTGGAGCGGACATCGCCCGTGCGGAACATTATAGCGAAGGAACAGTACCACTACACACATTACGTGCTGATATCGATTATGGTACAGCAGAAGCTGATACTACTTACGGTAAATTAGGTGTTAAAGTGTGGATCTATCGTGGAGAAGTCCTTCCAACTAAAACTACAAAATAAGGAAGGGGGATATGCATTATGTTAATGCCCAAACGTGTTAAATATCGTAGACAACATCGTGGTCGCATGAGAGGTCAAGCAAAAGGTGGAAAAACTGTAGCTTTTGGTGAGTATGGTTTACAAGCACTTGAAGCTTCATGGATCACAAACCGCCAAATTGAGTCAGCTCGTATTGCAATGACTCGTTATATGAAACGTGGCGGTAAAGTTTGGATCAAAATCTTTCCAGACAAACCATATACTGCAAAGCCCCTTGAAGTTCGAATGGGTTCCGGTAAAGGTGCTCCTGAAGGATGGGTTGCAGTAGTAAAACCAGGTAAAATTTTGTTTGAAATCGCTGGTGTAAGTGAGGAAGTTGCACGTGAAGCTTTACGTCTTGCTTCTCATAAACTGCCGATCAAAACTAAGTTTGTAAAACGTGAAGAAATTGGTGGTGAAATCAATGAAGGCTAATGAAATCAGAGAACTAACCACTGCCGAAATTGAACAAAAAGTAAAATCATTGAAGGAAGAACTATTTAATTTACGCTTTCAATTAGCGACTGGATCTTTGGAAAACACTGCACGTATTCGTACAGTCCGTAAATCTATTGCTCGTCTTAAAACAGTTGCACGTCAACGTGAACTAAGTGTAAATAACTAGAACCTTAGAGAGGGGGTTAGCCTCAAAATGAGTGAACGTAATAATCGTAAAGAGTACACAGGCCGTGTTGTATCTGACAAAATGGATAAAACAATTACTGTATTAGTTGAAACATATAAATTTCATAAATTATATGGTAAACGTGTTAAATACTCTAAAAAATTCAAAACGCATGATGAGAATAACCAAGCTAAAACTGGTGACGTAGTTCGTATCATGGAAACTCGTCCACTATCGGCTACAAAACGTTTTCGTTTGGTAGAAGTTGTGGAAGAAGCGGTAATTATATAATTAAAGTTCGGGTTCGCTCGGAAGGTATCCGAAGGGAGGTCACAGTGATATGATTCAACAAGAGACTCGTTTAAAGGTAGCAGACAACTCTGGAGCGCGTGAAGTGCTAACAATTAAAGTATTAGGCGGTTCTGGACGTAAAACTGCTAATATCGGTGATGTAATTGTTTGTTCGGTCAAACAAGCAACACCAGGTGGCGTTGTCAAAAAAGGTGAAGTAGTAAAGGCAGTTATTGTACGTACGAAGAACGGTATGCGCCGTAAAGATGGATCATACATTCGTTTCGATGAAAATGCTGCTGTCATCATTCGTGATGATAAAGGTCCAAGAGGGACTCGTATTTTCGGACCAGTAGCACGTGAATTGCGTGATGCAAAATTCATGAAAATCGTATCTCTAGCACCAGAAGTACTATAAGTAGGAATGAATTGCGCGTAGGGAGGTGCGTCAAGCATGCATGTAAAAAAAGGTGATAAAGTTAAAGTTATTTCCGGTAAAGACCGTGGAAAACAAGGTACTATTTTAGAAGCATATCCGAAAAAGGACCGTGTACTTGTTGAAGGAATTAACATGGTTAAAAAACACGCTAAACCTTCTCAGGATAACCCTCAAGGTGGAATTCTGAATCAGGAAGCACCAGTTCATGTTTCTAACGTAATGCCAATTGATCCTAAATCCGGAGAGCCAACTCGTGTTGGATTCGAAGTACGTGACGGAAAGAAAGTCCGCATCGCTAAAAAATCCGGTGAAGCATTAGATAAATAATTTAGCGACGAAAGGAGGGCGACATGATGAACGAATTAAAACAAAGATATCAAGATGATGTAATGCCATCGTTGATGAATAAATTTAATTATAAATCTGTAATGGAAACACCACATGTAGAGAAAATCGTTATTAACATGGGTGTTGGTGATGCAGTTCAAAACTCTAAAGCATTAGACAGCGCTGTTGAAGAGCTTGCATTAATTTCTGGGCAAAAGCCAATGGTTACAAAAGCAAAAAAATCCATCGCTGGATTCCGTTTACGTGAAGGAATGCCAATTGGAGCAAAAGTAACACTTCGCGGTGGGCGCATGTACGAATTTTTACAAAAACTTGTACAGGTTTCACTTCCACGTGTTCGAGACTTCCGTGGTATTTCTAAAAATGCTTTTGACGGCCGTGGAAATTATACATTAGGTGTTAAAGAACAACTAATTTTCCCAGAGATTAACTATGATAAGGTAAGTAAAGTGCGCGGTATGGATATTGTTATTGTTACAACTTCTAATACTGATGAAGAAGCGCGTGAACTTTTAGCTCAGCTAGGCATGCCTTTCCAAAAATAAGCTTAGAGCTAATACAAGGAGGGAAAATTGTGGCTAAAAAATCGATGATTGCGAAACAAAAACGCCCACAAAAGTATAAAGTACAAGAGTATACGCGTTGTGAACGTTGTGGACGCCCACATTCTGTAATTCGTAAATTTAAACTATGCCGTATTTGTTTCCGCGAACTTGCCCATAAAGGTCAAATTCCTGGTGTCAAAAAAGCAAGCTGGTAAACCCCGATTTGGGAAGGAGGTAATGAGTAATGGTTATGACAGATCCAATCGCAGATATGCTTACTCGCATTCGTAACGCAAACATGGTACGCCATGAAAAATTAGAGCTTCCGGCTTCTAAGATGAAAAAAGAAATTGCAGATATTTTGAAACGTGAAGGTTTCGTCCGTGATTATGAATTCATTGAAGATAACAAGCAAGGTGTTCTGCGTATTTTCCTTAAGTACGGTGTAAGTAGCGAACGAGTAATTACAGGTATCAAACGTATAAGTAAACCAGGACTACGTGTCTATGCAAAGGCTGATGAGGTGCCACGTGTACTTAACGGTTTAGGCATTGCTATCGTATCAACATCTAAAGGTGTGTTATCTGACAAGGAAGCACGCACTCAAGCTGTTGGCGGCGAAGTTCTAGCGTATGTTTGGTAATTAACATTTATAAGACAGGAGGTGCACTTAAATGTCTCGTATAGGACTTAAGCCAATTGTAATTCCAGATGGAGTGGAAATTAAATTAGTTGGAAATAACGTTACAGTTAAAGGACCAAAAGGTGAATTAACTAGAACGATTCATGATGATATGAAAGTTGTTATTAATGATAACGTGCTAACTGTTGAACGTCCAAGTGATCACAAAGAACACCGTGCATTGCATGGAACAACACGCAGCATCATTAATAATTTGGTTGAAGGAGTTCATAAAGGCTTTACAAAAAACCTTGAACTTGTTGGGGTTGGTTATCGTGCACAAAAGCAAGGCGAAAAAGTCGTGCTTAACGCAGGTTATTCACACCCGGTTGAAATTGAAAAAAGAGATGGTATTGATATAGAAGTTCCTAAAAACACTCAATTGATTGTTAAAGGAATTGACAAAGAACTAGTCGGAGCAGTTGCTGCTAAAATTCGTGCTATCCGCCCGCCAGAGCCTTATAAAGGTAAAGGTATTCGTTACGAAGGTGAATATGTACGCCGTAAAGAAGGTAAAACTGCTAAGTAAGATTGGTTAGGGAGCAGAAAGGAGTGACCTAGATGATCACAAAGCCTGACAAAAATGTATTGCGTAAGAAAAGACAAAAGCGTGTTCGTAAAAACCTTTTTGGTACAGAACAGCGCCCACGTTTAAACGTATATCGTTCAAACAAGAACATTTATGTACAATTAATTGATGATATTAATGGCGTTACACTAACAAGCGCTTCTACTGCTGAAAAAGACTTAAACGTTGAAGCTGCTGGGAATGTTGAAGCTGCTAAAAAAATCGGAGAATTGATTGCTAAACGTGCCCAAGATAAAGGTTACAAATCGATTGTGTTCGATCGCGGAGGCTACCTTTATCATGGACGTGTAAAAGCATTGGCAGATGCTGCCCGCGAGGCAGGTCTTGAATTTTAATTGATAAAGGAGGGACATTGATGCGTACAAACATAGATCCGAATAAATTAGATCTTGAAGAACGTGTTGTAACAATAAACCGTGTTGCAAAGGTTGTAAAAGGTGGACGCCGTTTCCGTTTTGCTGCATTGGTTGTAGTTGGAGATAAAAATGGTCACGTAGGATTTGGTACTGGTAAAGCGCAAGAGGTGCCAGAGGCAATTAAAAAAGCTGTTGATGACGCTAAGAAAAACTTAATTACTGTACCAATCGTTGGAACTACTATTCCACATGAGATTCACGGAAGATTTGGTTCAGGTAATGTATTAATGAAACCAGCTACAGAAGGTACAGGAGTTATCTCTGGTGGCCCTGTCCGTGCAATCTTAGAGCTTGCAGGTGTTGGTGACATTTTGACTAAATCACTTGGTTCAAACACACCAATTAATATGATTCGCGCAACATTAAACGGACTAACAAACTTAAAACGCGCAGAAGAAGTTGCTAAACTACGCGGAAAGTCTGTAGAAGAACTGTTAGGATAAGGAGGGAAATACTATGTCTAAAAAATTAGAAATCACCCTCACGCGCAGTGTTATCGGTAGAGCAGAGGCTCAAAAGCAAACTGTTCAGTCATTAGGACTTAAAAAAATTCGTCAGTCCGTAGTCCGTGAAGATACTCCAGCCGTTCGCGGTATGGTTAACAAAGTATCCCATCTCGTGACGGTTAAAGAAGTTTAATTACACATTAGCGTAAAGAGGAGGTGCTCGTATGAAACTTCATGAATTGAAAGCAGCAGAAGGCCGTAAAGAACGTAACCGTGTAGGTCGTGGAACATCTTCTGGTAACGGTAAAACTTCCGGAAGAGGACATAAAGGACAAAAGGCACGCTCAGGCGGAGGTACTCGTCCGGGTTTTGAAGGTGGTCAAATGCCTTTATTCCAACGTCTGCCTAAACGTGGATTTACAAATATTCATCGTAAAGAATTTGCTGTAGTAAATCTTGATGCTTTAAATCGATTTAAAGATGGCACTGAAATTACACCAGAACTCTTACTTGAAGAGGGTGTAGTCAGCAAACTTAAAGCAGGTATTAAAATACTTGGCAATGGTGCTGTTGAAAAGAAACTTACTGTAAAAGCTCATAAGTTCTCTGCTTCAGCTAAAGAAGCTATCGAAGCAGCGGGCGGTCAGACAGAGGTGATCTAATGTTCCGTACAATCTCCAATTTTATGCGCGTGGGTGACATCAGACGGAAAATAGTTTTCACATTATTAATGTTAATCATCTTCCGTCTTGGTACGTTTATTCCTGTGCCATATACAAATAAAGAAGCAATTGATTTTATGAATCAACAAAATGTTTTTGGTTTTCTAAACACATTTGGTGGTGGGGCATTACAGAACTTCTCTATTTTTGCAATGGGGATAATGCCTTATATCACAGCATCGATCATCATGCAATTACTTCAAATGGATGTTGTACCGAAATTTTCTGAGTGGAAGAAACAAGGAGAAATGGGCCGGAAAAAACTGGCTCAAATCACCAGATATGGAACAGTTGCGCTCGCATTTGTTCAAGCAATCGCCATGTCCATTGGGTTTAACGCAATGGCAGGCGGCCAATTAATTCAAAATCCCGGTGTTCTGACATTTATTGTTATTGCCATTGTATTAACAAGTGGTACAACTTTTTTAATGTGGATCGGGGAACAGATAACTGCAAATGGTGTCGGCAATGGAATATCCATTCTAATCTTTGCTGGTATCGTGGCTGCAGTTCCTAATGGGGTAAAACAATTATATAGCCAGTATTTCATTGATCCTGGCGATGAATTGTTTATCAACGTGGTGATTGTAGCTATGATTGTGTTAGTTGTTATTGCAGTTACTGTTGGTGTTATCTTTATCCAGCAGGCATTACGCAAAATCCCTGTTCAATATGCAAAAAAACTTGTGAACCGTTCACCAGTGGGCGGCCATTCTACACATTTACCGTTAAAGGTTAATGCTGCAGGTGTTATTCCGGTAATCTTTGCGATTGCATTTATTATCGCACCAAGTACCATTGCAGGATTTTTTGAAGGGAATGAAATTGCTGCAACAGTTAAACAAATATTTGATTATACCCAGCCAATTGGGATGGTTATCTATGTTGCGTTAATTATTGCATTCACATATTTTTATACATTTGTTCAGGTTAATCCGGAGCAAATGGCTGAGAATTTACAAAAACAGGGTGGATATATTCCAGGGATTCGTCCAGGGAAGAATACAGAAACCTATTTAACAAGAGTGATGTATCGCCTAACTTTCGTAGGCTCGATATTCCTTGCTGCAGTTTCTGTGCTACCTATCGTTTTAGGCGGTTTGGCAGATTTACCTACCGCTGTACAAATCGGCGGAACAAGTTTACTAATCGTTGTTGGTGTTGCGCTTCAGACAATGAAACAACTGGAAAGTCAGTTAGTAAAACGGCACTACAAAGGTTTTATAAAGTAATTCTTGTTACCAATGAGAGCGAGGGGAAAATTGTTGGATTTAATTTTAATGGGTCTACCTGGTGCTGGTAAAGGTACTCAGGCAGAAAAAATAAGTGAAAAATATAACATCCCTCATATCTCAACAGGAGATATGTTCCGATTAGCAATAAAAGAAGGAACAGACCTTGGTAAAAAAGCAAAGCAATTCATGGATCAAGGAGATCTTGTTCCCGATGAAGTTACAATAGGCATCGTTGATGAACGTTTACGTAAAGATGATTGTCAAAATGGCTTTCTATTAGATGGATTTCCAAGGACAATTGCTCAAGCAGAGGCTTTACAAACGCTTCTTTCCAACATGGATGAAGACATTGACTGCGTACTGCATGTAGATGTTCCAGAAGAACAATTAGTGAAACGTCTCACTGGCCGCAGAATTTGTCCGACATGCGGGGCAACTTATCATGTTATGTATAATCCTCCTAAAAAGGAAGGAATATGTGATAAAGATGGAAGCGAGCTTATTCAACGAGAAGATGATACACCAGAGACAGTAAAGAATCGTTTAGCTGTTAATATAGAGCAAACAAAACCACTTCTTGATTATTATCAGGAAAAAGGATACCTTGTTACCATCGATGGAAATAAAGAAATCGATGCAGTATTCCAGGATATTCAAACTAAAATAGAAAAATAAGCATTGTGACTGTATAAATTACACTGAATGTGTGCATTTCTATTTGTTAAAAGGTATAATATATGTCGCAGGGAAACGACAAAACACGTACTGGTATAGTAACACGGGTTGTTACTTGTTTATAAATAGAGTCCTTTTTATAGAAAAAGGCAGCATTTAAACTATAGCCTAAGTGAAGGTGATCGTTGTTGAGCGAAGCTGATTCGATTCCGCAAGTAGGTCAAATTGTTCGTATTATGCAAGGCCGTGAGATAGGACAATATGCGGTTGTTATTAATATGGTAGACAATGGGTATGTCATGCTAGCAGATGGGGAAAAACGAAAGTATGATCGGCCAAAGAAAAAGAATATAAATCATATTGAAGTTATGGATTATATTTCCCCGGAAGTCCAAAATAGCCTTCTAGAAACTGGTCGTGTCACAAATGGTAAGTTGAGATTTGCCATAGCAAAATTTGTCAATGAAGTTGTGACTGATTTGAAGAAGGGAGACCAACACGATGGCGAAAGACGATGTAATTGAAGTTGAAGGTACAGTAACGGATACATTGCCAAACGCAATGTTTAAAGTTGAGCTTGAAAACGGTCATACGGTTTTAGCACATGTATCAGGTAAAATTCGCATGCATTTCATCCGTATTTTACCTGGTGATAAAGTGACAGTAGAACTCTCACCGTATGATTTAACTAGAGGACGGATTACGTACCGTTATAAATAACCGAGAGAGCTCCGATATAAAAGGAGGTAAAGATGATGAAGGTAAGACCATCTGTAAAACCAATTTGCGAAAAGTGTAAAGTTATTAAGCGTAAAGGCAAAGTAATGGTGATTTGCGAAAATCCAAAACACAAGCAAAAACAAGGCTAATAAACAAGGAGGTGCATTGAGCTTATGGCACGTATTTCAGGAGTAGATATTCCACGTGATAAGCGTGTAGTTATTTCATTAACCTACATTTATGGAGTTGGAAAGAATACTGCACAGGAAGTCCTTAAAGAAGCAGGCGTTTCAGAAGACACTCGTGTACGCGATTTAACTGAAGATGAATTAGGTAAAATCCGTAAAGCATTGGACGAATATACAGTAGAAGGTGATCTTCGTCGTGAAGTATCCCTTAATATCAAACGATTAATTGAAATTGGGTCCTACAGAGGAATTCGTCATCGCCGTGGGTTGCCAGTGCGTGGTCAAAAAACCAAAAACAATTCACGTACCCGTAAAGGTCCGCGTCGTACAATGGCTAACAAGAAAAAGTAACGTGAAGGAGGTAAGCTAATCAATGGTTCGTAAAACTAATACGCGTAAGCGTCGTGTGAAAAAGAATATTGATACTGGTGTAGCACATATTCGTTCTACGTTTAACAACACAATTGTTACGATTACGGATGTGAAAGGGAATGCTATAAGCTGGAGCTCAGCTGGGGCACTAGGATTTAGAGGCTCTCGTAAATCTACACCATTTGCAGCTCAAATGGCAGCTGAAACAGCAGCAAACGCAGCTGTAGAAAATGGCATGAAAACACTAGAAGTAACTGTTAAGGGTCCTGGTGCTGGTCGTGAAGCAGCAATTCGTTCCTTGCAAGCAGTAGGTTTAGAAGTAACGGCTATTCGTGACGTAACCCCGGTTCCTCACAATGGTTGTCGCCCACCAAAACGTCGTCGCGTATAATTCTATCAATTATACCGTATATAATTTGTCACCCTGTCTATAATGGGTTATGATAGCTAAAAGTATGGAGCGTTAATAAAGTGTATTCTTTTTTATCATCCAACAATCAGCATCGATGAACGGCAGACAATACGAAAGATTTACGGGTAGTGCAGAAACGCCAACTGCCTATTTGGGGAATTTCGGTTAGACCGTTATGTCTAGCCGGGGTTTCGACGTTTTTAAGGAGGGTTTTGTTGAATGATCGAGATTGAAAAACCAAAAATAGAAACAGTAGAGATCAGCGATGATGCCAAATTTGGCAAATTCGTCGTCGAACCGCTTGAACGTGGATATGGTACTACTCTAGGAAACTCCTTGCGTCGTATCCTACTATCCTCACTTCCAGGCGCTGCTGTCACAGCAGTTCAAATTGATGGAGCACAACATGAGTTTTCAACGATTGAAGGTGTTGTAGAAGATGTTACAACAATCATTCTTAATTTGAAAAAACTAGCTCTTAAAATTTACTCTGATGAAGAGAAAACACTAGAGATTGATGTGCAGGGAGAAGGAAAAGTTACGGCCGCAGATCTAACCTATGATAGTGATGTGGAAGTATTAAATCCAGAACTTCCAATTGCTACTATTAACAATAAAGGTAGCTTGCATATGAAAATAACTGCTGAACGTGGTCGCGGTTATCGTCCTGCAGAGGGTAATAATCATGATGATCAGCCAATAGGGGTTATTCCAGTTGACTCGATTTTTACACCAATATCACGTGTGACTTACCAAGTCGAAAATACTCGTGTCGGACAAATTGCGAATTTCGATAAGTTAACATTGGATGTGTGGACAGACGGAAGTATTCGCCCTGAAGAAGCAGTTTCACTAGGGGCAAAGATATTCTCTGAACATCTGAATATTTTTGTAGGTCTAACTGACGAAGCACAAAATGCTGAAATCATGGTAGAAAAAGAAGAAGATCAGAAAGAAAAAGTAATGGAAATGACAATCGAAGAATTAGATCTTTCGGTTAGATCCTATAATTGTTTGAAACGTGCTGGAATTAATACAGTTCAGGAGCTTTCAAATAAATCTGAAGAAGATATGATGAAAGTGCGTAATTTAGGCCGTAAATCTCTTGTTGAAGTTAAGGTGAAACTTGAAGATCTAGGCTTAGGCTTACGTAATGACGACTGATAAAAGCAGACACCTTTAGATATTCATAAAAAGGGAGGGATAGTCCATGGCTAGAAAGTTAGGTCGTAATACCGATGTACGTATGGCATTACTTCGCAACCTTGCATCTGATTTAATCATTCATGAACGGATTGAAACAACAGAAGCAAAAGCGAAAGATTTAAAATCAGTAACAGATAAAATGATTACACTCGGCAAACGTGGTGATTTACACGCACGTCGTCAAGCTGCATCATTCTTATATAATCAGGAAGCAAATGAAAACGAAAATGTTATTCAAAAACTTTTTGGTGAAATCGCAGAACGCTATGAAGAACGACAAGGTGGATATACACGTGTTCTTAAGCTAGGAGCTCGTCAAGGTGACGGAGCAAAAATGGCAATTATTGAACTAGTATAATCAAACTTTTGCGCGTTAAGGGCAGGACTGAATCTCTTCCACGAGGTGAAGCCAAGCCCTTTTTTTGTAGGTAGAAATAGTAATTGGGCAGCTGATTGGAGTCTAGTTAGCGGTTAATAGGAAATGGCCGAACAAATACAAGTTTGGCCAATAAAACCAAAGAAAGGCCGATATTCATCGTAACAGCAGCATGCGGTCAATAATGCCTATGACTATTGAGCTGAGCTAGAGGGGGAAGTACGAACTAATGGGAGAGAAATTGATAGAGTTTAGGAATGTATCGTTTCGATACGGAGAAGAGGCGCCCTGGGTACTAAAGAATTGCAGTTTTGATATTTTCAAAGATGAATGGGTAGCCATAATTGGGCATAATGGGTCAGGCAAGTCCACGATAGCCAAATTGTTGAATGGTTTGCTTTTCCCGCAGGAGGGTGAAATTTTCATTAATGGCCGTCAGGTAACGGAAGAATCCATATGGGAAATTCGTAAAGATGTCGGAATGGTTTTTCAGAATCCGGATAATCAGTTTGTTGGGACAACTGTGCAGGATGATGTGGCATTTGGTATGGAAAACAGGGGAGTACCACGCTCGGAAATGATCAAGCGTATTGAGACCAATTTGACCGCTGTTGGCATGCAGGATTACCGTATGACAGAACCACATCGGCTTTCAGGAGGTCAAAAGCAGCGTGTTGCGATTGCAAGTGTACTAGCTGTTTCACCGCAAGTGCTTATTCTGGACGAGGCAACAGCAATGCTTGACCCAAAAGGGCGCAAGGAAATCATGAGCACGGTATCCAATGTGCAAAAGGAACATCAGCTTTCATTGATTACGATTACTCATGATCTGCAGGAAGTTGTTCAGGCCGAGCGGGTAATTGTTATGAATGAAGGCGTGATTTGGGATGAGGCAACCCCACGTGAAATCTTCTCCAAAAAAGTTGAACTTCGTGAAATTGGATTGGATGTACCTTTTGTGGCCATTTTAGTAGAAAATTTAAAACAAATGGGCGTTCCTATTACAAACGAGGCCCTAAACCAAGAGGAATTGCTGGAGGACTTATGGACATTACATTCAAGAACGTAAGCTATATATACCAACAAAATACACCATTTGCACATAAAGCGATCGAGGATTTATCGTTCCATATCCCCTCAGGTTCATTTGTGGCCGTTATTGGTCATACTGGATCCGGAAAGTCGACACTTATTCAACACCTGAACGGGTTGGTAATGCCGAGCGAAGGTGAAGTATCAATCGGTAATTTTACCTTATCAAAAGAGCAAAAACCTAAGAATTTAAAAGAATTACGCAGCAAAGTTGGAGTTGTCTTTCAGTATCCGGAACATCAGTTGTTTGAAGAAACAGTGGAGAAGGATATTGCTTTTGGACCAGAGAACTTTGATGTACAAGATGATGAAATCAGGAAGCGGATTAAGGAAATAACACCAGCGGTAGGACTGGATGATGCATTGCTTTCCCGTTCGCCCTTTGATTTAAGCGGAGGACAAATGCGCCGAGTTGCGATTGCTGGGGTCCTTGCCATTAAGCCGGATGTACTTGTCCTAGATGAACCAACCGCTGGCTTAGACCCGCGTGGTCAAAAGGAAATCATGGAAATGTTTCACGCTTTGCATCGTGAACAAAATCTAACCACTATTCTTGTAACACATAGTATGGAAGATGCCGTGAAATATGCAGATCATGTGATTATTTTGAACAAAGGCAAGAAATACCTGGAGGGTAAGCCGGAGGAGGTATTAACCAGACAGGAGGCATTGAAAAAGGTGCAGCTGGATGTGCCTGAAGCGGTTCAATTTCTTGGGTTATTTGAGAAAAGGTTTGGCGTTCACATCCCCTTTCACAGGCAATCAACAAAGGAAATTGCCCGGGAGATTCAGCAGGTGTTAAAGGGGGGGTCTTCATATGAATAATGCATTAATCATCGGCCAATATGTCCCCGGTAATTCATTGGTGCACAAACTGGATCCGCGTTCAAAAATAACTGTTATTTTCTTCTTTGTGTTTATTGTATTTTTTGCAAATACCGTTATAAGCTATGGAATTCTAACCGTGTTTGCTTTGGTGTGCATGTTTATAACCCGGGTTCCGATTCGCTACATTATAAAAGGATTGACTCCTGTCTGGTTTTTAATTATCTTTACGTTTTTCTTACACCTTTTTGTAACGAAAGAGGGTACGGTCTTATTCGAAATTTTTTCATTCAAAATTTATTCGGGTGCCCTTATCCAGGGTCTGGCAATTTCGATGCGATTTTTCCTTTTAATATTAGTAACGTCATTATTAACACTAACAACGACCCCGATTGAAATAACGGATGCCATCGAGGATATGCTGCATCCATTGAAAAAGGTTAAATTCCCTGTCCATGAGCTCGCCTTAATGATGTCTATCTCTCTTCGATTCATCCCTACCTTGATGCAGGAAACAGAAAAGATTTCACGTGCACAGGCTTCGCGGGGTGTTGACTTCCGCACAGGGAAAATGAAAGAGCGTGTGAAAGCAGTAGTCCCTCTTTTGGTTCCATTGTTTGTAAGTGCATTTAAGCGGGCAGAAGAATTGGCTATGGCAATGGAAGCACGCGGGTATCAGGGGGGCGAAGGGCGGACAAAGCTACGCGAATTAAAAATAGAAAAAAGAGATGTAGCCGTTTTCCTATTATTTATTTGCGTAGTTGCCGGTACCATTCTGACTAGAAACTATTAATTTTGAAAGGACATGAGGAAATGGGTAGAATCAAATGTGTGATTAGCTACGATGGTACTAATTTTTCAGGATTCCAAATTCAACCAAAAACAAGGACCGTCCACGGCGAGCTTGAAAAAGCCCTAAAAAAGATGCACAAGGGTGAACCGATTCGTATACACGCATCAGGCCGCACAGATACAGGTGTCCATGCGAAACGTCAAACTATCCATTTCGACACACCTTATGATATTCCCTATGAAAATTGGAAGCGGGCGCTAAACACACTGCTGCCTGCCGATCTGTATGTACGAGAAGTAGAAGAAGCAGCCGCATCGTTCCATGCAAGGTATGATGTCTGTGAGAAGGAATACCGCTATTATGTATGGAATGAAAAGGAGCCGGACGTTTTCAAACACAACTATGCATACCATTTTCCTTATACGTTAGATATAAGCGCCATTCAGAGCGCATGTAAGCAACTAGAGGGTGAACATGATTTCACCACCTTTTCTTCGGCAAAGGCTACAACGAAAGGAAGTAAAGTGCGGACCCTTTATCAGGTTAGCTGCAGCAAAAGCGGCAGTGAGATAGAATTTATATTCAGGGGAAGCGGCTTTCTTTACAATATGGTGCGAATCATAGTAGGAGCTATGCTTGATGTTGGACAAGGCAGGCGCAGGCAAGAGGATATTGGCCGGCTTTTAACACAAAAGGATCGTCAACTGTTAGGTGAAACAGTTCCTGCACAAGGACTATATTTGTGGAATGTAAAATACTAGGAAACAAACGATTATTAAGATTAAAAAACTCATTTTCAACTTGACATAGAGCTATCATTTAGTATATGATGATATATGGCATTTTATTTCAAAACCATGATTAGCCCCGGAATCTAATTATGATGAAATAAACGAAAATGATTGATGTAAATTAGGAGGGAAACTATCATGCGTACAACGTTCATGGCTAATGAAAGTAACATTGAACGCAAATGGCTTGTTGTAGATGCTGAAGGACAACGTCTAGGTCGTCTAGCAAGTGAAGTTGCGACTTTGCTACGTGGTAAACATAAACCAACGTATACACCACATGCAGACACAGGTGATAACGTTATTATTATCAATGCAGAGAAAATTGAACTTACAGGAAATAAAATTAACGATAAAATGTATTACCGTCACTCAAACCATCCAGGTGGCTTGAAAGCACGTAATGCTAACGAAATGCGAACTAAATACCCTGAGCAAATGCTTGAGCTTGCTGTTAAAGGCATGCTTCCAAAAGGTCCTTTAGGCCGCAAAATGGGTAAAAAATTGCACGTATATAAAGGTTCAGAGCATAATAACCAAGCACAAAAACCAGAAGTTTATGAACTTCGCGGATAATTAAAGGAGGTCAACCAAGTGGCACAAGTACAATACTACGGCACAGGTCGTCGTAAAAAATCAACTGCACGTGTACGTCTAGTTCCAGGCAATGGTAAAGTTGTGATCAACGGACGTGACGCTGAAAGCTATTTTCCATATGACACACAACGTCTTATTTTAAATCAACCGCTTGCTGTTACAGAAACAGAAGGCACATATGACGTTCTAGTAAATGTTCATGGCGGAGGATTCACTGGCCAAGCTGGTGCTATTCGTCACGGTATTGCCCGCGCACTTTTAGAAGCAGATCCAGAATATCGCGCTTCTCTTAAACGTGAAGGATACCTAACTCGTGATGCTCGCATGAAAGAACGTAAGAAATACGGTCTTAAAGCAGCACGTCGTGCACCACAGTTCTCAAAACGTTAATAAATCAACACTTGCAAATCCCTCAACCACGTGTGGTTGGGGGATTTTACTGTATATGCGGTGCTTTAAAAACAGGGGAAAATTCACACGTAGCATACACGTAACATACAAGTAGCAGACAAATAATTTAGAGAAAAAGAAGCTGTGATTTTGAAATTAAGTTTGATACAATTACGCTGATAAGATGGATTGGGATAGTGCAACAATACCAGCTAATAGCTGTCAATAATTAAGGCTAAAAAGTTTCTAAAAAACATGTTACACTAAAATTGAACATACTAAATAAACCTTTTGATTAAAAGGAAAAAAAACAAAGGAATTTGAAGCAAATTACACTTAATCTACAAAGACTTCTTGACGTTTTAACATGGCATAAATCCAATGAACAAGCTTGTTTGCGCAAGCAATTAGAGCGACTTTATGTGGCTTGCCTTCATTTCTTTTACGATCATAAAAAGCAATTAGTTTTTTATTTCGTCCTTTGGCTAAACCACACTGAACAGCTGTGTAAAGCGTTTGTCGCAGTCTTGATGAACCTCTTTTCGTAATCCGATTGATAGAAGCTTTAAATTTACCTGATTCAAAAACAGATGGATCCAATCCTGCGTAGGCTACAAGTTTTTTAGGATGCTCGAACTGGTTGATATCGCCAATTTCGGAGAGGATTGTTGCCGCAATCTTATCTCCAATACCAGGTACGGATTGGATTAATCTGTATTCTTCAAAAGAATTTGAAAGCGCATTTATTTCTGTTAACAACTCTGATAAATGCTCCTGATATTGAAAAAGCATCTGAATATACATACGCAGACTGACCAGTTGTCCATGGCTAATTTGAGATTGATAGGGATTGCGTCTTGCAGCTTCTTTTAATTGCTGCGCTTTGTCTAAAAACCATGCATGAGAGCGCCTGACTCCAAATTGACTCATCTCTTCAGCTAACTTCTCATCAGCGACTTTATGAATGTCTATAGCAGTTGGATAATTCGATAAAGTATTTAATGATAATTTTCCATACAAATCGCTAAAAGCACAATGGTATTCTGGGAATACTTGATCCAATGCCACTTGAAATTGAAGTTTTATTTGAACATAACTATCTGTTAAAGCACTGTGCTGTCTTGTTAAAAGTCTCAAATTAAGGGCTTTATTCGTTTTCCTTTGATAGATTTCAAGGTCTTCTTTATAATAAAGCTCACCTAAATGAAATGCATCAGCTTTATCCGTTTTTACTTGGCGTAAATTAGTTTTCCTAGCTTCAAAGGAAATCACTGGATTGACCAAATAATAAGCTATATCTTTATCCTCGAGAAATTGAAGTACAGGTTCATGGTAATGTCCGGTAGATTCAAAGATTACAGCCGGAGGCTGACCAGAGACCTTTTCTACTTCTTGATAAAAGTTATGAAATGTTTGAAGACCTAGTAAATCGTGTGTGAATTTAAAACTTTGCTTATACGTTTCTTTTCTTTGTAAAAAGGCTTGAACTTGGCTTTCACCTTTTGCAACATCCAAGCCAATTACAGGATCCATATAAATCACGCTCCATTTAATAGATTTGCCAGTGCACCTCTTCATCACTTGTAGTGTCATAGCTTCGCTTGTTATACGGGATCTGAGTCCCAACCAGCCTCAAACATGTTTCTACAAGTAGAGGGTGGACAGTATTGCGGACGGGATCGATGTCCCACGGGCCAGATCGTCCTACCCCGGCTACTTTAATCATAGAACCTATAAAAAATAGGTCAACCAGAAATGACTGGTTAACCTTATAATACGAACGGGCCAGTTAATTGAATAATTAGTTCTGGATCCTTATGAAATTTGCGATACTTGTTATCTGGTTAATGAAGCGCAGGTTGACCAAAGAGAAGCTCATATTATAGAGGGTTAATAAAACCCCATTTGAAAGTGGCCCCGATTTTGAGGCGCTTTTTAATTGTTGCCCAAAATTGAAACTGAAAAAGCAATAGTAAAATACAAAAATAGTTGTGCTAACCCAGTCTGAATTGTTTTACATATTAGTTTCACATGGAGTCCTTTGCATTCCTCATAGTTAACAGCTTTCTTAACCATCCCATACAACCTCTCCCGAAAATATTAATGAGTAAACTTTTCTTTTGTTTAAGCGTAAATAATTTATTTGACAAACAATAAATAAAACGATAATGTAAGTAAGTGATAACTTACATTGTGATCTGTGTTTTTACTTACAGGGGGGATGACAAATGAGGATACTAAAATTTATTGCGAACGGAATCGTGAAGTATCCAATCAGAGTGTTGACAATTACGATAGTCGTTATTTTATTGTTCGCCGTCGGAGCACAGCAGGTGGAATTGGCAACGGGCAACAACACACTTATTGAGGAGGATACCGAGGTTTATCAGAATAACCAAACATTGGAACAAGAGTTTGGTGGTGAATCGATAATTGTGCTGTATGAAGCTGATAATAAGTCCAGCCTATTGACACCTGAAACATTGCACCAAATGGAAAATCTTGAAAGCCAGCTGAGCAGTCAAGATGGTATTTATACAATTGTCGGTCCTCATACGGCAGTCGAAAACATATCGAAAAAAAAGGCGGAAAAATATAAAGAAGGCCTGACAGAAATGGCTGATGGGATGAACGGCATGGGTGAAAAACTTCAAGAAATCAGTGTAAACATCAAAGAAAATGCCACCGGACAGTCATTGCCGGATTTCGAATCAAAAATTTCCGAAATGGAAAAGCTCATCGGCAGGATGGTCGAAGGTCAGAAAAAACTTGAGCGGGGTTCAGGTGAATTGCTGGATGGCTATTCCAACATGGGAAGCCAGCTAAAAGATGTTGCAATGAAACTGCAGCAATCCGCAATACAAATGGAGAACAATGCTGAGGGCCCTGCCGGACATAAACAGGCTGCAAAGTTCAAACATTTTGGTGTGAAGCTTAATGCGATGGGAGATAAAATGATTGATGCATCCGTGAAAAGCGCTGGGCTTCCGAATGTATCGGGAAACACCATTAATGGTCTGCAAGGTCTGGACAAAGGTTTGAAGAATCAGCAGAGTCAGTTGCACGAAATAAGCGAGCGACAGGGTCAACAGCAAAAAGATCTGCAAGAACTTGCGGGCGGACTGGCAAAAATGGGAGAAAACCTTGTTTCCATGAGTGAAAATCTTAGGGAAATGATTGCTTTTTCTGACAGCATGTCCCCTGTCATCCCGAAAAAACTGAAGACACTTGAAAAAATGATTTATGAAGATGACGGATCACTTCGCAGCATATTTGATGACATGCTTATTGATGGACAATATATGACTTTCATGGTCAAGTTTACGGGTGATGCTACAGACACCAATAAAAGTAAAGCAGTTGCTTTTGTAAAGGATTATATGGAAGAGAACCCGATTGAAGGAATAGACACAATGGTGTCGGGAAAGCCGGTTTTGGATGATTCCATCCGGACAGAGATGAAAAATAGTATGCAAAAAATGATGGGTCTTTCGATTTTATTCATGATTATCGTGCTTGGACTTGTGTTTCGGGTGAAATGGCGCATTCTGCCACTTGTGATAATCTTGATTGCTGTAATTGGAACAGTGGGATTAATGGGATGGATCAGTGTGCCGATCACAATGGTTTCAATGGCGGTTTTCCCGATTTTGATTGGCCTCGGCATTGACTATGCTATTCAATTTCAGGCCAGGTATACAGAAGAAATGAAAGGGGGGAAACACTAAATGATGAAAAACAGAAGCACTGAAGGCGTCAAAAAAACTGTAACAAAGATGGCGCCTGCTGTTCTTACCGCTCTTTTGGCAACAGCAGTAGGTTTTTTATCCTTGTATACTTCACCGGTACCAATGATACAAGACTTTGGAAAAATGCTTACCATTGGTATGCTAATCAGTTTTATCGTTGGTTTGTTTATCCTGATTCCAATACTATTTACACGTGATTATTTTTTCACAAAATCGACGACAGAGAATGTAAAGATAAATACCGGGGAGTCAAAGGTGAACACCGGTTTTAGAAAAATCACTAATTCAATCATTAAACTCAGATGGCTAATCCTTTTTTTAGCAATTGTTACAGCAGCTTCCGGGATCTGGGGAGATATGTATACAGGTGTTGAAACAGATGTGGAAACTTTTATGCCTCAGGATACGCAGGAACTGGAGGATATCCACAAACTGCGTGATATTCTGGGTACAACCGATCAAGTTTCCATCATGTACGGCACAGACAATGTGCTTGATGAAAAAACATTGAAATGGTCGGAAGAAATGACTAATTCCCTTGAACAGGAATTCCCATCCGTTATAGTTGACACCAATTCCTTGTCAGCACTTTTAAAGAAAATGAATGAAGGTGAAATGCCGAATCAGAAAAAAACAGCTGACATTATTGAAGACATGCCGGAAGAACAGTTAAAACTATTTATAAACGAAGAAAGAAACAAATCTGTTATAAATGTTGGTATCAAGCACCTGGAAGCAGAGCAACTGCAGTCTTTTATCACGGAAACAAAAGAATATGTTGCAGGTAATAAGCCAGATGATATCAGTGCGACAATAACTGGTAAAGCGGTTGTAGATGTGGAAATGGTAACAGCACTAACGACAGGCAGATATAAAATGACCCTGTTGGGCATGGGTCTTGTTTTTCTTGTCTTATTACTGATTTACCGGCACCCGATAAAGGCTTTCATTCCCCTGCTGCCAATTGTGTTTATAGTTGGCTGGTCAGGCGGGGTTATGTACTTGTTTAATATTGATTACACTCCTTTAACAGCAACACTTGGCGCACTGATTATCGGTATTGGAACAGAGTTTACGATCCTTATAATGGAGCGGTTTTACGAGGAACGCAAAAAAGGTTTCAAAAGCCGGGAAGCAATCTTAACAGCCAATGAAAAAATAGGTAAAGCTATATTTGCTTCAGCCTTCACAACAATTGGCGGATTCAGTGCTTTGCTTATATCTGATTTCGTGATTTTAAGCAATTTTGGTATGATGATATTAGTGAATATTTCCTTTGCCCTTTTGAGTACGATCATTGTACTGCCCACAATATTGGTAATCCTTGACCGATTTGTGCGTACAAAAAGTGATAAGGGAACAGAATTTGTAACGGGGTGAAATAGGTATGCGAGATAAAACGGATCAAATTTTGAATGCAGCAATCAAGGTATTCATTTCAAAAGGGTTCCTACAGTCCACCACTCAGGAAATCGCTAAGGAAGCCGAGGTGGCCGAAGTAACACTTTACCGCAAATTTTCTACGAAGCAGAAGCTCTTTGAGACTGTGGTGAAAAAAGCACTGGAGAATGAATTTCATGCCAAAGTCATGAAGTTCGCGGAAGAACCGGGAACAAAGGAATTTTTTAAACGCATTCTGGATGATCGATTTACAGCTTTGTCAAAAAACCATATGCTTGCAAAGACACTGCTTGCTGAAAGTTTTATGGGACATTTAGCTGACGAAATTAATTTTCCCGTTATTATTTTTAATGGATTAAAAAAAGGATTGGATATACACTTTGCCGGATTTGAAAATAAACCTGATACAAACCTTCTTGCAAGGCAAATAGGGGGTATTCTTCTCGGCAGTCTGACATTCCCGCCGGAAGTGCCTTATCATAAGCAGTCCATACAGCAAAAGGCAGAGCTGTTAAACGTGCAGGTGCATGCTTTGGAAACTTTTATCCCCCGTGGTAATTGAATGGTTGCAGGAACACACGAGAGACTGAGACATTATTGTTTTTTCGAGAGAGATACAAAAGTAACTGAAAACAAACTTGGGACATATTATGATATTGTAATATATAATCACAAGAAAGGATTGAAGAATATGTCTCAGTATGAATATCCTTATTCCTACCCTTCAATTTGTAATTGTGGCAGGGTACCATATAGCTGGGGGGCAGCAAATGAATTTTATGCAAACCAACATTGGCCATACGCAGACCCCCGCAGCTATACGGGGCCCATGCTGCAGGATCATGGAAAAGAGCCATTTGTTCTGAATATAGATCAGGCTGCCAAGCAAAACAGTACTTTTCGTACAGCCATATGGACCGGGGATAACTTACAGGTTACATTGATGAGTATTGGAGTCGGGGAAGATATAGGTTTAGAAGTACATCCTGATGTGGATCAATTTTTACGTGTTGAAGCAGGCCAAGGAGTCGTTCAAATGGGAGATAGGAAAGAAAGTTTATATTTTCAGGATAGAGTTTTTGATGATTATGCAATTATGGTACCTGCAGGCGTATGGCACAATCTGATTAATACGGGTCGTACACCGCTTAAACTTTACACAATCTATGCCCCGCCTGAACATCCGTTTGGCACTGTTCATCGTACAAAGGCAGAGGCAATGGCTGCTGAGGAAAATTAAATCAGTTTTATTAGACGTGCAAACTTGAGAATGCTGATCAAAAAAATTGATTGCATGTCATTAAAAGTCAGGTTTCGACCGGGGGTGGATCTGGTCGTTGCCTGATCTTTTGTCTAAAACTTAACTTTTTCAAATAGGTTAGAGCACCGTTTTATTATTTTCATCAAGTTTTCATATTCATACTTTACTATGAATCATAAGAAAAAACCGGTTCAAGTGGAGGCGAAATCACCTCACCACCGCCTGCCGGTGAAAAGGATGATGTCAAAGAGATAGATAAGGTGGGGGTTTCAGTAGGACAAATTGCTCCGGACTTTAAATTAAAGACGCTCGAAGGAAAAATAGTGCGCTTGTGAAATTACCGGGGTGAACGTGTTATCGTCAATTTTTGGGTTACATGGTGTCCCTCTTGCAGAGCAGAAATACCTGATTTTCAAAAGCTCTATAAAAATAAGGATGTGGAAATATTAGCGGTTAATCTGACATCAACGGAAGAAAGGAAAGAAGGTGCAAAAAATCAAGTAGCATTGGTTATCACAAAAAAATGGGATATGCGCTTGACAAAATACCTGGCAGGGTATATAGTGTAACATGTAATGTTTTTAAAGGGGTTCAGCAAAAATGCGAACCCTATTATTAAACGGTATATAATACCCATACGGGTATTCGTAAATAAAAGGAGTTGAAAATTAATCAATGCAGGACAAAAAGAAAACAACAATTGTTTTGTTCAGTGGTGATTATGATAAAGCAATGGCTGCATATATTATCGCAAACGGCGCGGCAGCCTATGACCATGAGGTGACTATATTTCACACATTCTGGGGATTAAATGCGCTCCGGAAAGATAGTCAGGTTCCGGTAAAAAAGAATTTTCTCGAAAAAATGTTTGGAAAACTCATGCCGCGTGGTACAGATAAAATGGGCATATCCAAAATGAATTATTTGGGAATGGGACCAAAAATGATTAAACGTGTTATGAAAAAGCACAATGCTATGCCTCTTCCCCAATTGGTGGATATGGCTCAGGAACAGGATGTTAAACTGATTGCGTGTACCATGACAATGGATTTGCTCGGCCTTCAAAAAAAAGAACTTCTGGATGAAATTGAATACGGCGGTGTGGCTGCTTATGTTGGAGAAGCAGAAGAAGGCAATATCAGTCTATTTATTTAGAATAATTTAATACCCCTACCCATATTGGTAAAAGGGGGTTGATTTAAGGATCTGTTAAATAACACTATCAAGGAGGTAAATTCAATTGAAATCAGTAAAGACGAACAAACTGGAAGAAAGAATCAAAAACAAAAGTGATGTAAATGTTATTGATGTACGCGAGGATGATGAGGTGGCACAAGGGAAAATAACGGGTGCGAAACACATTCCGCTTGGTGAGATTTCGGATCGAATCAATGAAATAGATAAAAACAAACACTATTATATGGTTTGCCGTTCGGGCGGCCGTAGTAGTAAAGCATGTGAAATTCTTATGAACCAGGGATTTGATGTAACAAATGTTGATGGCGGTATGCTCGCCTGGACAGAGAAAGTGGAGAAATAAATTAAAGGAGGCATTGATTCATGGGAATTACAGCAAATGAAACAGTGGATGCAAAGGGACTTGCTTGTCCAATGCCAATTGTCAAAACAAAAAAGGCTATTTCTGATTTGGCTCCTGGGCAGGTTATGGAAGTACAGGCAACCGATAAAGGATCCACAGCCGATATTAAGGCCTGGGCGGAAAGTACAGGTCACCAGTACTTGGGCACTGTTGAAGAAGATGACGTGCTGAAGCATTATTTGCGCAAAGCAAGTGATGATGAAGTGAAAAATGAAGCAAACTATGATGATGTGATTGATTTACAGGTGTTGCGGAATAAAGTCGATGGACTTGAAGATGTAACGATTCTTGATGTTCGTGAACAAGCAGAATATGCATTTAATCATATTCCGGGCGCAATCAATGTTCCGCTTGGGGAATTGGAAAACCGAATGGATGAAATAAATACTGACAAAGAGATTCATGTTATTTGCCGTACGGGGAGCCGAAGCGACCTTGCAGCCCAAAAGCTGTCACAAAAAGGTTTCAAAATCGTAAAAAATGTGGTGCCGGGCATGGCTGAATGGGATGGCTCAACGGAGAAATCCACAAAATAATTGAAGGAGGAATAAACAATGGAAAACAATAACACACGCGTAGCAATAATAGCAGCAAATGGTGGTATGTTCGATGCCTATAAAGTATTTAACATTGCAACAGCAGCCGCCGCATCGGATAAAGAGGTAGGGATATTCTTCACATTTGAAGGACTCAACCTGATTCATAAGGAGGCTCACAAAAACCTGGCGATGCCGGAAGGGAAAGAGCACTTCAAAGAAGGCTTTGAAAAAACGAACGTTCCATCCATCAGTGAGTTGTTGGAAATGGCTCAGGAAATGGGTGTCAAAATGATTGGATGTCAAATGACAATGGATGTTATGAATCTGGAAAAAGACGATTTTGTGGAAGGAATTGAAGTCGGCGGGGCAGCTTCATTCATTGAATTTGCCAAAGATGCTGATATTTCACTGACATTTTAAACAGTAGGAGGCTAATTGTATGACAAAAAGTATTACGACTGATGAACTCGCAAAACGGGTTGTCAACCGTGAGGAGACTCTCATCCTGGATGTTCGGAATACGGATGAGTTTGATGATTGGAAGATCGAAGGGGACAGCGTTGAAATAATCAATGAACCTTATTTCAATCTGCTCGATGGCGTTGACGCTATAGCGGATAACGTTAATAAAGATCAGGAAATAATTGTGGTTTGTGCCAAGGGGGGCTCATCAAAAATGGTGAGAGACCTTTTAGAAGAAGAAGGTTTTACACATGCTTATGACTTGGAAGGTGGCATGAAAGCCTGGAGTGAACATTTGGAGCCTGTCAAAATAGCAGACTTGAATGACGGTGGAAGTCTATACCAGTTTGTACGTCTTGGAAAAGGCTGCTTGTCATATATGGTCGTTTCCGACAAAAAAGCAGCGGTTGTTGATGCTAATCGTATGACAGGTATTTATGAACGTTTTGCTGAAGAAAAAGGTGTATCGATTGAGCATACGATTGATACGCATCTTCACGCTGACCATATTTCGGGTGGACGTCAACTCGCTGAAAATACCGGAGGCACGTATCATTTACCGGATAAAGATGCGGAAGAAGTAACATTTGATTATGCATCATTGGAAGAAGGAACAGATATTACTGTCGGCAACACAACTATTCAGGTACAGCCAATCTATTCACCGGGACACACAATTGGAAGCACATCGTTGATGATTGATAACAAATACCTGCTGACCGGAGATATTCTATTTGTGAAATCGATTGGCCGCCCTGATTTGGCTGGAAAGGCTGAAGATTGGGTCGGAGATTTGCGGGAAACGTTATACAGCCGTTATAAAGAACTGTCTGACGATCTGATTGTATTGCCCGCTCACTATTCATTTGTGGATGAACTTGGAAATGACGGAAGTGTCAAGGCACGGCTTGGTGATTTGTATCAGCGTAATTCAGGTCTGCAGGTGGAAGATGCACAGGATTTCCGGAAAATGGTAACGGAGAACCTGCCGCCGCAGCCAAACGAGCACGATAATATTCGTCAGACCAATATGGGTAAAATGAACCCGGAAGCTGAAAAACAGCGCGAAATGGAGATTGGCCCGAATCGCTGTGCAGTACACGGTTAATACATTTAACTGAATGGATGGGTCCAGAAACAGCACGGTGATTAAAAAATTACAAGGAGGAACTTATGATGGAAGCAGTAAAAGTATTAGATGCAAAAGGAATGGCATGTCCTATGCCGGTAGTAAAAACGAAAAAGGCAATCGAAGAAATTGAATCGGGTGAAATTCTGGAAGTTCATGCGACAGACAAAGGTGCAAAAAGTGATTTAACAGCTTGGACTAATTCAGGTGGTCACGAGCTGGTGGATCAAACTGAAGAAAATGACGTACTGAAGTTCTGGATTAAGAAATCCTAACGAGGGGCCCCTTATTCAGGGGTCTTTTCTTTTTATGAAAGGAGTATGGCTATGGAATACAGTTTAATGTTCATATTAGTCCTGTTTTTAATTGGATTTGGTGGTTCATTCCTATCCGGGATGGTTGGTATCGGTGGTTCCATTGTTAAATATCCGATGCTGCTATACATTCCGCCTTTATTAGGACTATCAGCGTTTACAGCGCATGAAGTTTCCGGCATTAGTGCCGTTCAGGTTTTGTTTGCTACAATTGGCGGGGTATGGGCATACCGGAAAGGTGGATACCTAAATAAAACACTGATTATTTATATGGGGATAAGTATCCTGCTTGGAAGCTTTATTGGTGGTTATGGTTCCCAGTTCATGACGGATGGCGGCATCAATTTTGTGTATGGTGTAATGGCTACCATCGCAGCCGTTATGATGTTTGTTCCTAAAAAAGGGATCGACGATACCCCGCTTGACCAGGTTACATTCAACAAGTGGCTGGCTGCATTTTTTGCATTTGTAACCGGTATTGGGGCCGGAATTGTAGGTGCGGCAGGCGCATTTTTATTGGTTCCAATTATGCTGCTTGTGCTGAAGATACCGACACGTGTGACGATTGCATCTTCACTTGCCATTACATTTCTTTCAGCCGTTGGTTCAACGGCAGGTAAAATAATGACGGGCCAGGTGTTACTTATTCCGGCTGTGATCATGATTATTGCTAGTCTGATTGCATCTCCGCTTGGTGCAAATGCCGGTAAGCGAGTAAATACGAGAGTATTACAAGGCATTCTTGCCGTTCTGATTCTGGCAACAGCTGTTAAAATATGGTCGGATTTTTTCTAGGATAACCAGTTACCTAATGGATTAGGAGGGAGTTGGATGGAAATTTTACAATGGATTTTTTTCATTATTATAATTGCATTTGTGGTGAACTTTTTTCTTCCGACAAAAGGAGTTTCGAATATAACCGCAAAAGAAGCAAAAGATAAGTTTGCGGAAAAAGATGTACAGTTCGTTGATGTAAGAACACCGGGTGAGTATAAAGCCAATCATCAGAAGAAATTTGCAAATGTGCCATTAGCCCATTTATCAAAACGTACCGGAGAATTGGATAAAAATAAAGAAGTAGTCGTTATTTGTCAAAGCGGTATGCGAAGCGCAAAGGCAGCCAAAATGCTTAAGAAACAAGGTTTTGAAAAAATATCTAATGTTAAAGGCGGAATGAATGCCTGGGTATGATAATTGATAATGAAGAAGTTTAACATTCCGTCGTATGGGTTAATATTAAACGTTGGATAAAAATTACCAAATATAATTTTATCTGTTTATGGCAGGTAACTTTTTATAAAAAGGGAGTTGTTTAAGGTTATGTTTCATTATACAGTTGAAACGGAAAAATCAATGGAGAAAGCGATTCATGCACTGGAGGAAAACCTAAAGGAAGAAAAATTCGGTGTGCTTTGGCAATTTGATGTTAAAGAAACGTTAAACAATAAAGGGTTTGATTTTGAACAAGCCTATCAGGTTTTGGAAGTTTGTAATCCAAAAGAGGCGAATAATGTATTATCTCAAAATCAGCTTATAGGTTATTTTCTCCCATGTAAAATGGTTGTGTACCAGGATATTGAAACAAACAAGGTTAAAATCGGCATGCCAAAGCCAACAGCATTAATTGAAATGGTTCATGATGCTTCATTACAAAAGTTTGCAGCTGATATAGAGGAACGACTGATTGTTTGTATAGATAAGACAAAATAATATCTAATTACGAAAAAATTTCATCTTTTTTTGTGAATTTTAATACCCCATCATGTATAATAGAGTAAAGGAAATGAATGTATAAAACTGGTTTATGTACAATACAAATACCAGATTCAATAGAGAAAAGGGGTGCCGTCCAATGGATTATGATGATCAGATGAAAAATCGAATGAAACGTATTGAAGGTCAAGTCAGGGGATTATTGAAAGCAATGGATGAAGGGAAAGAATGTCGTGATGTAGTGAACCAGATGACTGCTGCCAGAAATGCGCTTGACCGTACAGCAGCATTGGTTGTTAGCAGAAATCTGGAAGCGTGCATTCGTGAGGCGAAGGACTCCGGTGAAAGTTCGGAAGATCTTATTAAGGAAGCAGTAAACCTGCTTGTGAAAAGTCGGTAATTCTCCTGCAGATGTGTTGAGGGGAAGGAGATAACAATGACTGATAAACGCTTTAACCTAGAAAGAAAGAGCAGATAAGCTTATGAGTGTCGATCGCAGAAAAAACCACCGGAGGAAAATAATCCGGTATTTGGAATTAGATAAAAATGACACGGTTGGCGACCTTGGTAGCAGACACTGGGTTTTTCACGATTCCCATGGCTAAACAGGTACAGGAAGTTTTTGCGGTGGATATTGAACCGAAAATGCTAAGGATGTTGAAGGAAAATGCGGCGAAAGTGCAACTTGAAAACATTCACTATGTTGAAAGTGATCTGGGCCATATCCGGCTGGATTGTTGTTCATCATTGAGTGGGAAGCCGTTAAAACGGGTTCTGATCCGCCGCTTGATCACCGAATTCCTTCCAATGACATGGAGAATTCATTGTAAAATAACTGTTTCAAACCTGAACTTGATTCATTTGAATCCGGAAAATTACGCATTCAAGGCTGTATTGAAATAATAATCTGATAGGCAACAAGTGTTTTATTTTAGATATATGCTTGTTCCGTTAACGGGCGCTATTCCCTAATAAGGAATAGCGCCAATATCGCATATAAGGGCCATATTGTTTAATACATCGTGAAGAAATGTACTTAAGCTAACGGAGCAGGTTAGTTCAAATTCTGTTTTATATAAATAAAAGACGGTGAAAACGCACCGTCTATAATTAGCTATTTATTTTGTGTTAATTCTTTGTAATAAAGGTAATCGACTTTATGCTTGGTAGCCATTAACTGTGAAGCCAAAACCGCCGTATAAACAGTGGTTAGTACAATTGCTCCAATACCAAGACCTGAAAGGTTTATCTTATTAGATGTACTCATTCCATTATTACTTGTGCTCATTCCATTATTACTTGTGGGTGCTTCTTCCATTTTATTAACCCCCTCATTTGTTATAGGGGTATTATTTGTAACGGCATTTAAACTTATACTCAAAAAATAACAGGCAGGTTCTAAAAACTTTAAACTTGTGAACAAATGTACTTAAACTAATTGGTGCTTTAGTGGAGTAGTAAAACCTTTTTCTACCCAATTCGTATGAAAATATTAAGTAATAAAGTAGTTGGGGGTGTCAACAGTGAAAAAATATATTATTTTTGCCATTAGTTTTATATTACTGTTTTCATTATTCCAAGTATTGTCTGGAATGCTTCTTACATTTACATATACTCCAGATATATCAGAGGCTTGGAATTTGAGTGCTAATTCTCAAGAAACTATTATTAAAAGTAGTCATAGTTCCTTTTTACTAACATTATTTATTGCTTTTCTTTCTGCAACAATTGCTTACTTTATACCGAAGAATATACCTAACAATGGTGTCAATTAAGTAATCTCATAAAAGGCTTGGAAAATAGAATGTGAAGTTGTCGATTTGACAGCCCATATTTTTAAAAGTGAGCAGGAGAGATGAATAGGAGCGATATAATTTATCACATAAAAGTACAAATTAATGAGGGAGTATAATAAATTATGTTCTTTTCCCGTTGGACTTTGTTCCAAGGTATTATAATTATTTTATTGGTAGTTCTTGCATTTATAGCAGATATATATAAGAAAGATATAGCAGTCCCATTTTCCTCAAGTACGGAAGTTAATATACCAATGTTAATGACTTTTTTGTTTATAGTAGTGGTAATTGGTTCACTGAGTTTAATATTGTATTTTCAAACAAAGAAAAGTGACACATTCTTAAAGCATCCGTTATGGGACAAAATGCACATCCTTATGCCCTTCAACAATCCCTGTTCTTGTGAACGGGGATTTTACTATTTTCTAAGCGACGCGTGGAAGGAGTGGATTTGAATGGAAATAAAAATTCGGGATGTAGATGTTCGTGCCGTAAGAGTGTTGGATGAGGAAGCTAAAAAACAAAAGGTATCAAGGAATGTATTACTGAAACGAATGTTAGAGGATGCAGTGAAATTTGATGGCATTAAGTTAGCAGAAAAAGAATTAGATGTGACTGTGAGTCGAGTTGCTGACGGATTGGAAATGACGTTCAAACGATTAAATCATATAGAAAAACGAACGCTCCATCTGTATTTGATTTTATGTGATGCACTTGGATTAAATCCAGAAGAAGCCGATTACATTTTAGATAAAACATTTGCTATGGATGACAAGGAGGGAAATTAAAATGAGCATGACAGAAGAGAAAAAACAAGGATCATATTTTTTGTTAAGCACTGAAACGAAAGAAAAAATTAAAGTGGCAGCGAATGAAAATCATACATCTCAAGCGAATGCCATTGCCTTAATGGTCGATGCCTATTTTGAAAGTAGAGAAGAAGAATATGTTCTATTCAAACAAACGATTTCTGACTTACTGGATGAAAAATTAGATTTCATAAAAGAGAAAATGAATCGCATTCAAGTAGCGAGTAACGTTATTGATCGGGACACAAAAATCATTCTGGAGTTCATGAACCATTACTACCTGGTGAATAAATTCAAAAACTTAATTACAACGGAAGAATTTAAAACAAAAGGAATGGAACAAGCAGAAGAATTAGTGCAAAAAAGGATTCATAAACAGCGGCAAAAGAAATTAGATTATGAACAGCAAAAGGAATTAAAGCAACAAGCACAATCGGAAAGTCGGGAATAAATAATGAGTCCAGCAGTTGTATTGCGAAGTAAATTTGTAACACCTGGGTCAAGTACATTTAATGATTACATTAATTATATGGATCGTGAGGATGCGAAACAACATGTGAAAATGTATACCTCATCTGATAAAGAAAATGATTTTGATGTGTTCCATCACTTCATGGATTATATGGATGATGACGAAAAACAAGGGGAGTTATTTACCTCCAGTAAAGACAGATTGAATGACAAAGAAAAACAAACCGTCAAAGAACAATTTCAACTAGCGCAACAAAATGAATCACCAATGTGGCAAGATGTGATCTCTTTTGATAATGAATGGTTGAGTAAGCAAGGACTATACAACGCAGCGACTCATACCGTAGATGAAACAAAAATGAGGAGTGTTGTACGGGAAACGATGCAAACAATGTTACAAGCGGAAGGAATGCAGCGATCAGCAATTTGGACGGCAACCCTGCATTACAATACCGATAATATTCATGTACATGTCGCAACCGTAGAACCTCATCCAACAAGAGAACGAATGAATGTATTGGATAAAGAATCGAATACATGGCATGAAGAATATCGGGCCAAACGAAAGCCAAAAACGTTAGACAAAATGAAGTCCAAAGTTGCCAATATTATTTTAGATCGTGCGCATGAACGAAATAAAGTAGATGAATTGTTGCGTGGAACTATACGTTTTAAAAAGGAAAATAATATTTCCTTATCTTCTTTCCAAAAGACAGAAACATTATTTAAAGAAGCGATGAACCGTTTGCCTGATGACCGAAAACAATGGCGTTACGGTTACCAATCTATTAATGAAGCTAGAGCCTATATAGATGAAATAACTGAAATTTATTTAGAACAGTTTCATCCGGAAGAGATTCAAGTATTAAAGGCCAAATTGGATGAAGAAGTAGATGTGATGCAAGAAATGTACGGTGAAGGAAGTGATTACCAGCAATATAAAAACACCAAATTAGATGACCTTAAAAAGCGTATGGGAAACGCCATTCTGACCGAAATGCGAGCAGTTGATAAAGAAGAAAAGATGTCGATCTTCAAACAAAAAATTGCTATAAGGCAGTTTCATGCATCGGAAAAGGAAAACCAACAATCATTCTTTCAACGGGACAACGGAAAGGGAAATCGCAATTTACATGTTTCCGGTATTCGTTTGAAGCAGGCGATGCGAAAAACATTTCATGATTATAAGCGAGAAAGAGAAATGGATGAATTTGATCAGTTGATGGAGAAGGAATGATTTAGTGAAACCTAACAATTACCGGTCATGTTTGATATACTTTTGTTGGAGTGCGGTGTTCAATTAAACTTGGCCAGATAGTAGAATAACTCTCAAAGGGGAGTATATAAAATTATTGGTATTGATTACTAGATCATCTTGTTATAGATTTTTTGCATGAAGATATGTGGTGGTGAAAAAATGCAGGTGAATTTGTCAGCAACGGGCTTTTGGAAGGTTAACAATTCTGGAAAGGAATATGCAGGTGACTTATATTTAAACAAAGAGGAGGGCGGAATAGTTATATATATTCGAATACCTAATAGCGGTGCTCCTATGAGTTATTTAGAACTCCCTCTCGAAATTTCTTTCATTGCAGGTTCTACAATTAATGGTGGAGAAATTACACTTGTCAATTGCTCACGAATAAGTACAAAAAGCAAGATAGGAACAGAGGAGGTATTTGGGTATAGTGCCCAATTCATGTTTAGTGGTGTGAAATTCAATAAGGAAGAAGATATTGCATTTTCTAAAATGACTATAAATATACCAGGTATAATTCAATGGGGTGATGTTTCAAATTATATTAAATCAGAGTTAGAGGAAAAAAAGGACTCATTTATAGATTTAAAGATAATAGAACCAATTGAAATATACTCAAACGAAACGTACACTGTATATTATCATTTGAGTTTTAGTAATCCATTTTATTTCATGGAAGAAGAAATAACGTTAGAACAGAAGCCCTATCTTATAATTGATTCTCAATCATTGCAAACCATTGAATGGTTTATAGAAACAGCTAAACAAATGAAAAGGCTCTTGGAAATAGCTATAGGTGTGCCTTTAAGTTATGGTTCGATAAGTGTTGAAAGCCCTGATATTTATTATGAATTCGAAGAGGGTGAGAAACATATTCGACCCTTGGAAGTGCTTCATTCCTATAAACATACTTTAAACAGTGAACTTAGCACCAAACGAATAACAAAACATGATTACCTTTTTAATCTGAGCGAACTGAAGCAAGCAGATTTTTCACAATGGCAAGAAGTAGCAAACAAAATGGAACCTATAATAGAACTCTATATTGAAAGCTTATATAACCAAAACTTATCAGTTAGTCGACACTTTTTAAATATGGTACAGGCATTGGAAACATATCATTCCCGCAGGATAGCGAATTCTCTCGGTAATTATAAACAAAGAGTGGAAGAACTATTAGAAATTAGGCCTAAAGCCTTTCGAGAAGGGGATAGAGAGTTTTTATTAGGTGAGTCTAAAAAATTTGTTACATTAAAAGGTCGTCTAGCTGATTTAATGATAGCGGATTATAGATTCTGGTTTCGTACTGGAGAGTTCAGATTACTAGAATTTCCTCAGGTTATTGCTACAACAAGAAATTACTACACACATTACGATCAAAAATTAGAAGATAAAGCTCTTAAGGATGAAAATTTAATAACGGCTTTTCACATCCTGCGTAACATATTGGAATTCTATTTATTAAAGGAGTTTGGCTTCAGAGAAGACTTTATACACGAAAGAATCAGGGAAAGAATAAAACCAATTATGAATAGTATTGACATTAGAAAGGCAGATGAGAGAAAAAATAATCAAAAATAGCCTTGTTAAGAGCACAGAAATTAATTGTTCATAATTAATTCTGTGCTTTTTTGTATGCAGTTTTTGATGTGATTTATCGATAGGTTTTACAAAAATAGAAAGGAATGGTTCACATGAGAAACAACCAGCAAAGCATTTTAGATTACTTTGGGGTGGACAGTCAAAAGGAATTACTGGAGTTCATGCAGGAAAATTCTAAAGATAAGGATGTTCTTTTATTGAAAGAATTGCTCATTCGTGCGGAGAATGGTGGTGATACGGATGAATAATTTGTATGAACATTTTGGCTGCTCGTCTAAAGAGGAACTTTATCAAAAAGTAACCAAGGATGATGATTCCGTAAGAAGTTTAGTGGATTTTATAGATTTTTCAAAAGGACAAATGAATAGCAAAGAAGTAGGAATATCTTCTCCACAAAACTTTATTGAATTTGTAACGAAGAATAAAATGCCCTCCAAGGATGAGATGGTATCTGTGTTTTGTTCCACCAAAAACGAGCCACTGCATTTAAGCCGATATAAACTTCATGATCAAGATGATTTGAAAAGGGTGTTGAAAGAAGGTTTACATGCAGGCGGTGTATCCATGTTTAATTTATCAAACAGTTCTACGTCTACTGAGAAGGAAGCAGAAATGATCGATTACTTTAAAACATTTGGAGTAGATGTGATTGATGGATTTAGCTATAACGAATTCAGCGACACAATCACATCCAGTAAAGAAATGATTCCATATAGCCGTGATAAATATGCACCATCTGTAGATAATGTTGCCGAAAGTGAAGGTCATGCAGAGACAGCTTATAATCTGACAGCTTATAATCTGCAAAATGACATATACACCTACCAAGGATTTGATGAATTCACTTCTTTTTTCGCTAATCAAGAGATTGTTGGATCTCATATGTTGAAAGATAATACAAAGGTGAAGAAAAGCTTGAAAGTTGGTTATCAGTATGATTGGCAGGAATCATTTGGAGTAATTGCTTGTGATGCTGATGGGAAAGTTGTATCTGTTAAAGAACTTTTCAAAGGATCACCAAATGCAAGTATTGTGGATAAGAAGGTATTTACAAAGGAATTATTGTCGCGAGAAGATGTATCAAAGGTTGCTGTTTTTCATAATCATCCTTCTGGTATCCCTGAACCAAGTGCTGAAGATAGAAATGTAACGAAAGGTTTGAAAGAAATATCCGAAAAATTGGATGTACAATTACTGGATCATTTTATTGTCGGAAAAAAGAATGTCTATTCCTTTGCAAATGATATTCCCGAATATGTGAGTAGCAATGGAGAGTATAGAAAATCCATTGAAAAGCAGCCAAAGGCAAAAGGCGGTAAACAGCATGCATTTGAAATGTAATTGTGAGCAAAAGAAAGGGGAAGAACGTTTTAATGGGACATACATTAATTCTCGCTGAAAAGCCGAGTCAAGCAAAAGCGTATGCAGATGCTCTTCAACATACAAAGAAACAAGATGGTTATATAGAGGTAAATGATGGTCGCTTTTTTAAGGAGAAAGCATATATCACTTGGGGATACGGGCATTTGGTTGAACTTCTCTCTCCTGAACAATATAACGAAACATGGAAGATTTGGAAATTAGATCAGTTGCCCATGTTTCCAGGACAATTTCAACTTCAGGTGAGTAAAGACAAGAAAAAGCAATTCAATATAGTGAAAAGACTTTTAAATCATTCAACAGAAATTATTGTTGCAACGGATTGTGATCGTGAAGGAGAGAATATTGCCCGAAGTATCATATCACTTGCTGGCGCGTCACATAAACCAACCAAAAGATTGTGGATTAACTCTTTAGAAGTGGATGAGATACAAAAAGGATTCCGTCATTTAAACAACGGAAAAAATTATCTATCATTATATCAGGAAGCACAAACAAGGCAATATAGTGATTGGCTAGTAGGAATGAACGCTTCCAGATTATATACATTGCTTCTGCAAAAGCAAGGGATGAAAGGCGTGTTCAGCGTTGGCAGGGTACAAACAGCTACCCTTTATTTATTATACAAACGTCAAAAGGAAATTGAGGATTTTGTTTCCCAAGACTATTTTACCTTTCAAGGGAAAGTCCAAGTGCCAAATGGTTCGTTTGAAGCGAAACATAAACAACGCTTTGCAACAAAAGAAGAAGCTCAAAAAGTATTGCAAGAAAAAGGCGTTCTACCTGGAGTAAATGATGGTATTATTCAAGAAGTGAAAAAGGAGCGGAAAAGAACAAAGTCACCAAAGCTACATTCTTTATCTTCCTTGCAAAGTACGGCAAACAAGCAATGGGAGTACAGTCCGTCCGAAGTATTAAAGATTGCGCAAAGCCTATACGAAAAGAAAGTTCTATCTTACCCAAGGACGGACAGTCATTTTATAACTGATAGCGAATTTGCTTATATCAAAAACAATTTATCGAACTATCAAGAATGTATAGGGGTAGATGTTGAAGTTGTTTATCCTGATGCCCAGAAGCGATATGTAGATAATACGAAGGTTGCCGAACACTATGCCCTCGTTCCAACAAAACAAACGCCAAATTTTAGTGCTTTAAACGAAAAAGAAAAGAATATTTATCTAGAAGTGATTGCAACAACCTTGGCTATGTTTGCTCCGGATTATGGATATGAAGAAACGAAGGTAGAGGTTGGTGTGAAAGGGATTAACTTTGAAGCGACTGGAAAAGTAGAAAAACAAATAGGCTGGAAATCATTATTTAAGAATCAACAACAGGCAAGGAAAAAAGAAACGGTCTTACCAGCAATGGAAAAAGATCAGGCTTGCCAAGTTAATGTAGAAATAGCGGAAGGAAAGACAAAGCCACCAAAGTATTATACAGAGGGGCAACTGATTAATGTGATGAAACACGCCGGGAAAGAAATAGACGATGAAGCATTGCAGCATACATTAAAAGAAAGTGAAGGTATTGGGACAGAGGCAACAAGAGCAAGTATCATAGAAACTTTAAAACACCAATTGTATATTGGGATTAGAAAGAACCTAGTAACTGTATTAGATAAAGGGAAAATACTTTGTCAGGCTGTAGAAGGAACGTTACTTGCTAGTCCGGAGATGACAGCGAAATGGGAAACGTATTTAAAGAAAATTGGAGAGAATGAAGGATCTCAAGAATTGTTTCTCGATAAAATCAAACAAATGATTGAGTCTTTAATGCAAGAAGCACCAAAGAAAATTGGAAGCATGGAACAGTCCTTGCAACAGGTGAATGAAAAATCTTTTATAGGCAAATGTCCCCGTTGTAATCATGAAGACGGAAAGATTCAAGATAAAGGGAAATTTTATGGATGCAGTCGTTATCGTGAAGGGTGTACATTTACGTTACCAAAGAAATTCCTTGGCAAATCCATAAGTCAGATAAACATTAAAAAGTTATTGGGTGGCGAAAAAACCAACTTGATAAAAGGATTTACAAGTAAAAAAGGAAAAATGTTTGATGCATCTTTACGCTATGACCAAACCGAACAAAAAATAACATTTGAATTCCCGAAAGGATGATTGTGACGGATATGTATGTAAATGGGGCATATAAGCTTGTTGATTTAGGGTATGTAAAGGAAATTAAAGAAGCTAGTGTTGTCTTCATTGTTGATGCTGGGGAAATAGAAATTGAAGTAGATGCAGTCACAAAGGGTGCTATAGAAATGATAAATCAAGCAGATGAAGAAGCGTTGATTCCATTGGATATAAAGGAGAAAGCAGTTATCTTGGAGGGTGAACCAGCTTGAGATACCACTAAGAGGAAGCCGTTTAGTGAAAACTGTATGTAAAAAATGATGTTGATCGCTGATATAGCGGTCTTTTTATTTTGCATAATGAAACATTAATAGGCTGAGCAAATAAATAGCTGATATATCTAAGGGGCTTCCTGGTGGGAGTCCCTTTTATTTTTCGGGAGGATGATATTTCATGCAAAGAAAAACATTCGAACAAAAACAGGAAGAAGTGAAACAATTAACAGAAACGATGAATCAGTCCATTGAATCTTATTTTGAAACACCTGAACAAATGGCTGATCACCTAGCTTTCATGATGCAGTTTTATCAATATTCATTACGAAATACAGCCTTAATTCAGAGTCAATTTAAGGGAGCACAAGCAGTAGGAAGTTATAAGTTTTGGCAGGAAAAAGGCTTTCAAGTGCAAAAAGGAGAAAAAGCCATTCAAATTTTAGTGCCAAATAAGACGCAGCCGAAATTTAAAGATGAAAACGGCAAATGGAAAAGCATAAAAAAGGCGACAGAGCAGGAAAAAGAATTAATCAACAAAGGGGAATTAGAGAAAAAGGGAAGTGGGTTGTATTTTGGAAGGGGCAGTGTTTTCGATGTTTCACAAACTAATGCAAAAGCTAGTGATCTTCCAGATATTTTTCCAAATAGATGGCTGGAGGGGGACGTTGCAAACTATCAAGATATGTTAGAGGCCCTGCAAAAAGTGGGAGATAAACTGGATGTGACGATTGGCGAGCCTATGGAGGAACTAGGTGCTGCTAAAGGTGCATTTTACCAAGGAATAGATGGCAGGAAAAATCATATTGGTTTAAATTCACGCAATGGCGAATTGCAAAACGTGAAAACATTAATCCATGAATTGGCCCATGCCAAGTTGCATGGTACGCCCGATAGGCATTTCAATCTAACTTCAGAAGAAAAAGAATTCCAAGCAGAAATGACAGCTTATGCCGTTGCATCCTACTTTGATATTGATACAAGTGATTATTCTTTAGGCTATCTTGCCAACTGGACACAGGGAAGGGAATTAAAGGATAAAGCGCAGTTACTCGAAGAAGTAAGGGGAGCAGCAGTGGAGTTTATGGAGATTATGGAGCCTGAATTGATGAAAGAACAGGAGAAAGGCGTAGAAAATGGAAAAGATGTGTTCCTACAGGCTATTCAAGAGAGAAAAGACCTATCAGAGCTAACAGAAGTTAATAAAGCAGCAATGGATTATGTAATTGATCATAAGGAAAAAGAGCAAGCAGAAGGATTGTACTTTTGTGTAGATGGTGATGTCGTTGTAGGAGTGGATAATTCTACAAATGAAGCCTGGACGGAAGAATTTAATCATGTTGTAAAGTGCAAAGCATGGTTAAAGCGATATGATATGGATATTGAGCAACCACAAATATTCATTGAATGGTCGGAGGCACCAGAAATAGAATCTGATTCAATGATGGATTTTGCAAAAGGTAATGCAATGATGGAGAAGCTGGAAGAAAGGTATCAGGGTGATAATAGATATTATAAGACGCGGTATAGTATTATTTTTCCTGAGAGCAAGAATTCAAAGATGGAAGTTGTTAATATGGATCGCCTAGATGTTGGGGATGGCGAATTCTTGAACCCTCACCATCAAGCCAGAAAAGAAGGGGATCTTACTGACGAACAACAAATGATGCTTGATGATGCTGTTTATGGTCATTTGCTTGAAAGTGAAAGACTTGATATTAATGATTGGTTGAAAGGTAAAAATGAGAAGAAAAAACTACAAACAGTAGACATGGATATGATGTGATAATCTTCATAGTTTGATATACTTGCTATTAGTGTAATAGGGCTTTCATGGGTGGTAGCTCACCCCTCTTTTTGAGAAAGGGGGTGATGCGATGACAGTATTCGAAACATTGATCCTGATGATCACGTTCGCAACCTTAGTTGTAGCTATACTGTCAGAACAAAAAAAGTAACCACCCGATGAATGCCTAGCCGCATTTTGGTTGGTTACTTTTCTGACCTAAATATGTGAGCTGCCCCCTTGAAGGGCTTTTGCGCACGAGACCGTTCATGTTAGAGCATGGACGGTCTTTTATTATTTTATGTGCTTCTATGCATAGTATACCTTATTTTGCACTTAAAATAAACATAATGAATTTCTTACGAAAGGGCGCTTAGTTCATAAGAAGTTATACGTAATCAGTTATCGACTGATACGTACAATTATTACTCTACTTCCCATAATCTTATTGCATTGAAATTAATAGACAATCACCTTCAGACAATTGAATCCCTTGAGACCTTACAATATTGCAAGATTATCTAGAGTCTTCGTTTAATAATATGCTATAATATAGGTAACTTATTGTTACATAGCCATAGGAGGATACAGCATGGTTATAAGCTATGATAAATTATGGAAGCTCTTAATAGACAAGAAAATGAATAAAACAGATTTAAAGGAACAGGCGGCGATTACATACAACATATTAGCACGTCTTGGTAAACAACAACCTGTCAGTATGGAGAGCTTATATAAAATTTGCAAGTGTCTTCATTGTAATATTGGGGATATTATGGAGTTTGAAATTGACTAAGTGATTTAAGATAAGATTACTAGGGAAAGGTAGGGTCTTATGGGAAAGCGTCATTTGTCTGAAGAAGATATTAAAGCAAGATACATTACTCCAGCAATTACAGATGCGGGCTGGGATATTAAAAAGCAGGTAAGGCTTGAATATCCTTTTACTGCAGGAAGAATTATATTGCGTGGAAATGTCACTGCCAGAGGGAAAAGAAAAAGGGCGGACTATGTACTCTTTTACAAGAATAACTTCCCTCTGGCAATTATAGAGGCAAAAGATAATAATCATTCCGTTGGAGCTGGTCTGCAGCAAGCAATTGATTATGCCAAGTATCTTGATGTCGATTATGTTTATGCTTCCAATGGTGATGGATTTGTTGAACAAAATTTAATCACCGGACAAGTAAGGGAATTGAGAGTGGAGGAATTTCCTTCACCTGAGGATTTATATCAGCGTTATTTGGCAGATAAGCATATCGATAAGGCTGAAGAGAAAGTTATCTTAGAGCCTTACTACTATATTCCAAATTATAAGACGCCTCGTTACTACCAAAGAGTAGCGATTAACCGGACGGTGGAGGCAGTGGCTAAAGGACAAGAACGTGCACTTTTAGTTAGTGCTACCGGAACTGGTAAAACGTTTATGACCTTCCAAATCATTTATCGGTTATGGAGATCTGGATTAAAGAAAAGAATTCTCTTTCTAGCAGATCGAAATGTATTAATAGATCAGACGATGACCGGGGATTTCAAACCATTTAGCGGAAAGATGACCAAAGTAAAAAATAAAAACCTTGATAGCTCCTATGAAATCTATCTTGCTTTGTATCAGCAGCTTGCAGGAGACGACGGAGAAGAAACATACCGTCAGTTTCAACCGAATTTTTTCGATTTGATTGTCATAGACGAGTGTCACCGGGGAAGTGCGAAAGAGGAGTCTGCATGGAGGAAGGTTCTGGATTACTTTTCATCTGCGACCCATGTCGGATGTACTGCTACACCGATTGAAACAAAAGAGGCATCCAGCATTACATATTTTGGTGAACCTATTTATGAATATTCTTTGAAGCAAGGTATTGATGATGGTTATTTAGCGCCGTATAAGGTCATTCGAATTGGACTTGATCGTGATCTTGAAGGCTACCGTCCAGAAGCAGGAAAGGTCGACAAGCATGGCTATGAAATTGAAGACAGAGAGTATAATGTGAAAGATTTTGATCGACATTTGGTTATAGATGATCGTACACAAGTTGTCGCAGCAAAAGTTACAGAACTCCTTAAGAAAACAGACAGGTTCAGTAAAACGATTGTCTTTTGTGTGGATATTGAACATGCCGAACGGATGCGCCAGGCACTTATTAATGAGAACAAGGATTTATACAGGGATGATCATCGCTATATTATGCGTATCACCGGTGACAATGACGAAGGAAAAATGCAGCTAGAAAATTTCATTGATGAGGAGAGTACTTATCCAGTAATTGCAGTAACTAGCAAACTCATGACTACTGGTGTTGATGCAAAAATGTGCAAACTTATTGTCTTAGAAAACAATATTAATAGCATGACCGAATTCAAACAGATTATCGGCCGTGGCACAAGACTTTTAGAAGATTACGGAAAGACCTTTTTCACCATTATGGATTTCCGTAACGCCAGTCGCTTATTTTCAGATCCTGCATTTGACGGGAAGCCGGAAGTAGTGATTGAGCTTCCTGGGGATGAACCAGTAATCGACCCTCCAGTTGATGACGAGGAGGATAATCCAGAAGGTTTTGAGCCGAAAGATGGAAATGATATTATTATTGATCCTGGTGGAATAGATATTCCGGGAACAGAAGATGATGATAAGCCTCGTAAATATTATATTGGGGATGTTGCGGTTAGTGTCCTCTCTGAACGGGTTCAATATGTCGATAAAGACGGAAAACTGATCACGGAAAGTTTAATTGATTATACAAAGAAAAATATTTTACAACAATATGCAAAGTTAGATGATTTCTTGAAAACATGGACAGAAGCAGAGAAAAAGCAAGCGATTGTCGATGAGTTACAGGAAAGCGGGGTCCTGCTTGAAGCTGTCAGGGAGGAAGTTGGAAAGCCAGAGTTAGATGATTTTGACCTAATTTGTCATTTAGCATATGATAAAGCACCATTAACGAAAAAAGAACGGGCAGAAAACGTAAAGAAGCGGCATTATTTATATCAGTATTCCGAAATTGCACAAGAAGTTATTACAGCATTATTGGATAAATATGCAGATGACGGGATCAAAGAAATAGAAGATACCAAAGTGCTTCAGCTAAAGGAATTTGCGAAGATTGGTAGCCCGATGAAAATTGTAAAAGCATTTGGCGGGAAAGAAGCGTACGAAAGAGCAGTACAAGAACTAACTAATGAAATTTTCTACGCATAATAAAATAATTAAGGCAGGTATACATCATGGCAATGAATAATTTTGTAAAAAGAATTCAAAACGTTATGCGCAATGATTCTGGTGTTAATGGAGATGCCCAGAGAATCGAGCAGATTGTGTGGATTCTATTTTTAAAGATATATGATGCAAAAGAAGAAGCATGGGAACTTTATGAAGATGATTATAATTCAATCATTCCAGAAGAGTTAAAATGGAGAAATTGGGCAGTTGACCGTAAAGATGGAGAAGCTCTAACAGGAGATGCTTTACTTGATTTTGTAGATAATAAATTATTTCCCGTACTTAAAAAGTTAGAAACTGATGAAGAAACGCCGATGAGTCAAATTATTGTAAGAGCAGCGTTTGAGGATGCTAATAACTATCAAAAAGATGGCGTATTGCTTCGTCAAGTTGTGAATATTATCGATGAAATTGACTTTACAGAATATAAAGAGCGACATGAATTTGGCGCTATTTATGAATCATTCTTGAAAGATTTACAAAGCGCTGGAAATGCTGGTGAGTTCTATACACCAAGGGCAGTCACGGACTTTATGGTAGAAGTAACTAAACCAGTATTAGGTGAAAAAATTGCTGATTTTGCTTGTGGTACGGGTGGTTTCTTAACCTCTGCCTTAAATGCATTGGACAAACAAATCGATAATTCCCTTGAAAATAAAGAATTGTATAATGAATCTGTTCATGGTGTAGAAAAGAAATCATTGCCACATATGTTATGTGTTACAAATATGCTAATCCATGATATTGATGACCCAAATGTTCTTCATGGGAATTCGTTAGAAATCAACTATAGAGATTTGCGAAAGATGGAAGCTTATGATGTGATTTTAATGAATCCGCCATACGGGGGAAGTGAAAAAGAAAGTGTCAAAGTGAATTTCCCGATGGAACTTAGAAGCTCTGAAACAGCCGATTTATTTATGAATGTGATTATGTATCGGTTAAAGAAAAATGGGCGAGCAGCAGTTATTTTACCGGATGGATTCTTATTTGGGACGGATAATGCCAAATTCAATATAAAGAAGAAGTTATTCAATGATTTTAATGTACATACAGTGATACGAATGCCACACAGTGTATTTGCGCCATACACATCTATCAGAACGAATATTTTATTTTTCGACAATACAGAGCCAACGAAAGAGACTTGGTTCTACCGGCTGGATATGCCAGAGGGGTATAAAAACTTTTCGAAAACAAGACCAATGAAATTAGAACATTTTAATGATGCAATTAACTGGTGGGATAACAGAGAAGAAATCGAGATGGATGGTTTTCCGAAAGCGAAAAAAGTTTCTATCGGTGAGATTGAGGAAAAGAATTACAATATTGATTTATGCGGTTTCCCACAAGCGGAAGAAGTCATTCTTGAACCAATGGATTTGATTCAGGAATACCAGGAAAAGCGAGCATCCTTAAATGCCGAAATTGATCATGTTCTAAGACAAATTACCGCGCGTCTTGGAGGTAATTAAATGAATGGACAAGATTTTAAAAATAGTATTCTGCAACTAGCGATACAAGGGAAATTAGTGGAACAGCGGGAAGAGGAAGGAACTGCAAAACAGTTAATTGAAAATATTAAAGCTGAAAAAGAACAATTGATTAGGGATGGGAAAATAAGAAAAGAAAAGCCATTTTCAAAAATAGATGAAGGCGAAATTCCTTACAACGTACCCGAAAATTGGCAATGGGTAAGGTTTGGTGACTTGGGGAGTTTTAAAAAAGGACCATTTGGAAGTGCTTTAACAAAATCGATGTTTGTACCAAAAAGTGAAGATACCGTAAAAGTATACGAGCAAAAAAATGCTATTCAAAAAAACGTTAATATAGGCGATTACTACATAACACGTGAATACTTTGAATCCAAAATGAAAGGTTTTGAATTATCCTCAGGAGATATAATAGTCAGCTGTGCTGGTACGATTGGGGAAACATATATAATTCCTGATAATTTTGAACAAGGTATTATTAATCAGGCTCTTATGCAAATGAAGTTAATGCCTAGTGTATATGTAGATTATTTTTTATTGTATTTTGATTTCATACTAAAAAAGACAGCAAGGAAAAGTAGTAAGGGATCAGCAATAAAAAACATTCCACCATTTAAGGTATTAAAGAATTATGTGGTACCGCTCCCTCCACTCGAAGAACAAAAGCGTATCGTTGCAAAAATTGAAGAACTGATGCCTTACGTGGAAGAATATGATAAAGCTTATACAGAAGTGACAGAACTTAACAAGAAATTCCCGGAAGATATGCAAAAATCTATTTTGCAATATGCGATTCAAGGCAAGTTAGTGGAACAGCGGGAAGAGGAAGGCACCGCAGAAGAACTGTATCAACAAATTCATGACGAGAAGAAAAAACTCATCGAAGAAGGCAAGATTAAGAAAACAAAAGCACTTCCAGAAATTACGGAGGAAGAGATACCTTTTGATATACCAGAGAGTTGGAAATGGGTAAGGTTCCAAGAAGTGTGTGAATATATACAGAGAGGGAAGTCGCCGAAGTATTCTGAGCAAAAACAATATCCAGTAGTTGCTCAGAAATGTAACCAATGGTCAGGATTTAGCCTTGATAAGGCAAAATTTATTGATCCCAAAACTATTTCTTCGTATCAAGAAGAACGATTTTTAATAGATGGGGATTTAATGTGGAATTCGACTGGTTTAGGTACATTAGGTAGGGTAGCAATATATGAAGAAAGTAAAAATCCCTATGAATTAGCTGTTGCAGATAGTCACGTTACGGTAATTAGACCTTTGAAACAGTATGTGATTTATAAGTATATGTATTATTATATTGCAAATCCTACGGTTCAAAAAGTAATTGAGGAACAATCATCTGGTAGCACGAAACAAATAGAGTTGTCAACTAATACAGTGAAGAGTTATCTTCTCCCTCTTCCACCGCTTGGAGAACAAAAACGCATTGTACATGAAATTGAAGAAATGCTACCTTACACAAAGCAATTGATTAAATAAATACTACTATGTTTTCTGAGGAGATTACGATGGAAGCTGAAAAAATTGACGAAGTTTTTATTTCTCATGCCGCTGACGTTTTAGGTGATACAAGTAATGGATTAAGCGGATCTCAAATTATCAAATACTGCAATTCATATGCTGTTGAATTTAATGTAAACATACCGATCATAAGTCCTAACTTTGGTAAGTTTGGAAGTATTGTTCCCAATAAAAGGACAGCTTTATATAAAAATCTAATAACTTTTAATGGGATGCAGCAATTTACAATCATAAAAGAACTTTGTGCGTTGGACTTATTTAAAAGAAATGAAGAAGTCTCCAAGTTAAGATACAATTTATTTACACGATATAGTAGGTTTGCTTCAACTGATTTGTATATGGAGGAATATCAACCAACTGGATGGGAACGTGTTGATAGAGCGATAAACGAAATGAAAACTAGATTGGAAGCGGCACGAACAGAGGAGCAGTTTCAAGCAATTGGAATGATTGGTCGGGAAACACTGATTACCATTGCTCAACAAGTTTATGTTAAGGATAAACATCCCACACTAGATGGGGTTGAAACCAGCAAGACAGATACAAAGCGTATGCTAGAAGCTTTTTTAAAATATGAATTAAAAGACACTTCAGAGAAAGCTAGGAAATTTGCAAGGGCTGCAGTAGACTTGGGGAATCAACTAACACATGATAGGGGGGCAACAAAAACAGAAGCAACAATGTGCCTCATTTCAATTCAATCTGTTGCAGCATTGATTAAAATAATCGGCGAAAATGATGACTATTAAAAATAAAGATATATATGAAAAGCTGTCTTTTTTGTTCTACTCTACATTAAGATGGTACAGTTTTTAAAATTTTAGTTGCTGCCAAAAGGTAACTAGATATGATTATATCGAACCTTTCTAAATAAATATTTGCAGGCATATATTGTAAAGGCATCATTTCTAATAATCCCATGACTGTTCTTCTTAAGACTTTGGTAATTTCTGCATTGTTAAAACAATTAAAGGGGGTTAGGTTTTCAATGAAGTCAGTAAAATTAATTAAAATTTTTATAGCTTCACCTGGTGATGTTCATGTGCAACGGAATGAAGTTGAACAATTGATTTTAGATTGGAATAACGAACATAGTGATACGAAAAACATAGTTTTGATGCCTATCAGATGGGAGAATAATTCAACAGCTTCATACGCGGTCAATAAGAGTGGCCAGGCTATAATTAATGAAGAGATAGTAAAATCTAGCGATATTTTAATTGCTATATTTGGAAATAGAATTGGTACAAGAACTCCAAATAATAAGTCTGGTACTGTTGAGGAAATTAACGTTTTTTATGAAGAACATCATAGAGGGGTAGGTATCTTCTTTATAGATAATCCTGTACCAGAAGAATTGATTAATGAGAGAAAGTTAGTTCAAAAATATAGAGAATATTTATCTGATAACGACCGTGGATTATATGGAACTTATGATCCTAGGAAAATCCGACATTTTATCACAAAAGAGGTAAGCAGTTTGTTGGAGGGGGTTGATTTTGATGAAGATATAAATCGTAATTTAGCAGGAACAAATTTATCAAAAACTAATATTTTTGATGAAATAGAATTTGATAAGGATGAACAATTGTTCTTTATCTTTGTTGTGGAAGAAGAAAATCAAACTTTTGGGGCGAGATGGATGTCTGATGATACCATTTCAACAATTCAAAAATGGGAAGAAAAGAATAAGTTAGAAAATTATTTAAGTGAGAGATACAACTCGGTATTAACTAAAATGGCTCAGCGTAAAATTATTGATGTAGAAGAAGTAACTGATTACGGTAATGCAAGATTGTACTCAATGAATCCCACAGAGTATAGAAGTTTAAAAAAACATATTTATGATAACCAGCAAGAGGTCTTAAATATCAAATCATTGTTCCCAAAACAACCAACAGTGCCAATGCCAGAGTTGGACTTACCATTTTAATCTTTTAAAAGAAAATCTGTATTAAACTTCATTTAGATATATTACGGTGAATCGTAACAAAAAAAGGGGTAAAATAAAGGTTTTTTTTGAACTTAATTCCGTCTTATTAATAAATTCATGCAGTGATATTCAAGTGTCTATTAAAGAACAAACTTAAAATTCAAATACAACTAAAAGCAAAAAAGTATGCCTAATGTTATTTCAATTACTTTATAAAACCTGTGGATATTTCCACGTAACATACAAGTAGCATACAAAAACATTTGCACTCGTTGATTTTACTGCCTCCCACAGTTCTCAAAACGTTAATATATCAAGTTTTCAAATCCCTCAACCTGCCTATGGTTGGGGGATTTTTTATATATAAATTGCCTTAAATTTGAGGAGGAAATTATATGTAATACAGATTAAAATGCATCAAAAAGCTTAGGTGGTAAATGTTTATAAAGGTAAAGCCCTGAATGTTGTATTTATCCCCACTTCATTTGGACAAGGCTAAATAGAGTAGGGGTAAGGATGTAAAGCCAATCACATCACTAGCTGGTTAAATTAAAAAGATGAGGCTGGGACAAAACTAAAATATTTGAGTCAAAGACGAACAATCACAGGATAGACGTTTAAAACGTTAATTTTTCAATAGTCGGGTCTAATTCGCAGTTGATATAAATAGCGACATAAGCGCTTGGTTGTTTTCCGCTGTGGACCGTTGCACACCTTAGGGCACGGCTTAGGCCTCCTCGAGCTTACGCTGAGGCCACTGAAAAAGGTATAGATAGTGCACAGGCATGTGGATCTATCATCGCATCTTTGAATATACTGCGCTTTCCGCGGGCGAGTGACGAGCCTCCTCGGACTGCCGTCCTGCGGGGTCTCGTCGATCTCTCACTTCCCGCAGGAGTCTCCGTATATTCAATATGCTTAGTAAAGGAGGAAATCTAAAATTTTAAAATCCATCACTTTTTCAGTGACCTTAAACTTAACGAAGCGGGGGTCTTAAGACTCGTGCTGTTCTAAGCAGGAGTCAACGGTCCGGAGCGTAAGACATCACGTAATAGTGGACTTGCTATATAGTACTGTTGTCTAATGACATATTAGCGGAGGAAAAACACGGAGACTCCTGTGGGAGCAGAAGCCTAGATGAGACCCCGGAGAGCGTAAGCTCGAGGAGGCTCATCAGCTGCCCACGGAAAGCGCAGTGTTTTTCCGCAGCGACCGCCGGGGTGCCAAACATGATTTTTAGTTACGTTGCAGTTTATGGACAATTCGCAGTACGGTTTACAAAAACAGCCAATAAAATATCCGAACTAATCCAAATTCTAATTAAAGAATTTGGAATCATAGTTCGGATTTCTCTATGACTGAATCACTTTTGTCTCAGCCTCAATATTTTTATTTAGATTTTTTATTTTTATTGCGAAACACTTTATCTTTCGCACCTTTTACAAACTTACCTGATGTATCAACGGATTTCCCAACAACATTATTACCTAGGTCAGATGAATTTTTTAATACATTCGATGCAGTGTCAGAAGCTTTACCAACTAATCCACCTTCACCAGACACTGATTTAACCGTTTTATTTGCTGTATCAACTGTTTTGTGGAATAGGTCATTCGCTTCGTTCGTTGTGTTCTTTAAAATGTTTTTTTCTTTCCTTTTGTCTTCTTGTGAGATAATAATTCCCTCCTTCTTGTTTGTCTCTAAATATATATGTCTAGGACGGTATTTTATTCGTTTTTAACTTATTCTCTCACCGCTATGCTGATGCTAATGGCACTAGGCACCTTAGGGGAATAGGGGAAATTAAAGGACCTAATATAGTGATTGGCCTAACCAGGTTTGTTATACTACCTAGACAAAAATCCAGAGAAGCTAGAATTATATCATTGAAAGTTTGGATTGAAAGAGAGATAGAAATTGGAAACACTTTGGGATAACACGCTCCAATTTATTAATAACCATGAGACTATGGCGACGTTGAAAATTATTATTTTGTTCGTGGTTATCAGTCCTGCCCATACTCAACATTCATATCGGGGCTCTGTTAGCCGGGGCAGGGGTTTTGGGCATTGCGATTGCCTTTGCAGCTCAAAGCTTGCTCAAGGACTTCTTTAATGGTTTTTTTATTATGTTAGAAGATCGATATGGCGTGGGTGACTTTGTCGTTATTAACGACATGTGGGGGGCGGTTAATTCATTGGGATTAAGGATTACTACTCTGCAAGTATGGACTGGCGAAATTGTAATTACTTCCATTGCAACAAGTTGTCTATTTACATGACGATAAACCGCTGAGGTCATTCCACCCAGAAGGAACGCCCAATCCTCTGAGGATCCTGTTGAATCTTCAAAATAGGGGTAAAAAAGTGGGAAGCAATTAGCAGTTGATCAATACAAGGGTCCAATCTATCCACAGATTATTCTTGGAAATATTCTGTGGATTATTTGTTAGCCTTTATGTTCTTCCTCATCTGTTGTTCGAGTGACCTTATTGCTGTTAACCATGTCACCAGTTGTCTAGATCAAAAGCCTGATCTCGCGCAAATTGGAAGTTTCTCCATTAACTGCAGTTGTAAACTACTGCATATAGCCCGCCTAAGAACTTTGGCTCTATTGTTCAACTCCAACTTGTAATGACTTGGTGGGTTTGTCTTTTACCCATGTATTCGACAATGACAGACTTTTTGTTTTCTGAATTCAAATAATGATAGAATATTATCGAATGTTGCGTTAAGATTAAGATGGAATAGAAATCCAATTTAGGTGAAAATCATCGCAATAGAAAAGGAAGTAGTTTATGATGTATCATTTTAATCTTATTAAGTTTTTCTTTCCCGTTGACGATCATTTATTTCGAATTCAAAAGGCGGAAAAAATAGCTAACATCTGGAAGCTTAGTGTTTTATTGGTCCTTGTTAGTGCGGTTATTTATGGCTGGATGGGTTCGCTTGGCATGGGTACCGACTTAATTTCAAAAGGCGCCGTAGAGTTGAGTGTTTTTCAATACCAGCAAAGTAAGCTGTGGTTTGTGTTTGGCAGAATCGGATTTGGCATCGTAATGGCCTTATTTTTTTTATTTGTACCTGCGCTTATTTTTCACCTGTTAACGGACATACCATATCAAAAACTGGTGATTATGCAGCAAATTGTCTTATTGGTGATGCTGATTGAACGGGTTATTTGGATTCCATTATTTGTTAACTTCGGATTGGACTGGTATGTATCACCATTATCTTTCGGGATAATTGTTTCCTATCTAACAGAAGCGGAATGGCCCGTGTTCTTTTTTGGCGCTGTAACACTTTTTCAATTATGGATTATTTGGTTTCAAATTAGATACTTAAGTTATCTATCTACTATTAAGAAGAGCTGGATCTATATTAATGTGATTTCTTTACATATTTTTTATTGGCTGATTGTTGCGTTCCTGGCATATTTTGATCGATTTATGATAGGTGGGTGGTTTGGATGAAGCGCACACGGATATTAATTGCTTTTATTACCCTATTTATCTTGGTTAATATCTTGCTGGTCTACCTCGATGATCAAGGTACCGTAGAAAGAAAGTCATACATAAATGATTGGTCAGCGGTTTTCACAGCAAATCTATACAACAAAATGGATAAACCTGGAGTTGTTACGTTAACCGCTGAAAATAATATATATTTCGATAAAAGTTTAGGAAGCTTCCAGGAGTTTTTAGTGGAAAAGGGTGCTAAAGTAAGCCAAGGGGATGAACTGTATTCATACCGTGTTCATGATTATGATGAAACCAAGGATTATTTAACAAGCGAAATGACAAAAGTTAGTGGAGAAATCGCGGCTATTGAAACGGCCATTTCGGAAATCTCCAATTACCGCATACCGGCTAATACATCTTCTTCTTCGCCTATAAACAATAGCCCAAGTCCGACGACGAATGATGACAAAGTGGATGTAGATGTAAATGTGATGCCCCGCCCGCCTTTTGAGACAGAGTATATGAAGGAACAATACATTGTTGAAAAGGAAAAGGAATTAGCAAGAGCGGAGGCTAAACAGGAAAGTATCCAATCGCAATTAACAGAGCTTGAATCAGGTGGAGATACGATAACAGTGGAGAGCCCTTATCAGGGAACTGTGATGGTTATTTCGGAATCTCTTGATGACCCTATCATGAAAATAGGTTCAACTACCTTAAAGATAGTTGGTGAATTAACCGAAGAAGAACGAACCATTATAAAAGAAGAAATGCCTGTTGAGATTGCGGTTAATGAGAATCATGCTAAAATGAAAGGATCCGTCAGTGAGGTCAGTGAGCTGCCAAAAGAGATTGAGTTACATGCTGACAGTGTATATCCATTTAGTGTATCCTTTGAGGAAAGTGGTGATTTAGCTGATTTATTACCCGGTTATCATACAGATTTAGCAATTACCACAAAAACAGCAAAAGATGCCACCACGCTATATGGTGATGCTATATTTAACAGTACAATCTGGAAAATGAAAAAGGACGGGCGATTAGATCATCAAAAAATTGAAACCGGCATGGATATGGCAAATATGTTTGAGATAACAAAAGGTGCAAAACCGGGAGAATGGGTAGCAAAGAATCCAACATCACAATTTCGCTCGGGTGCAACTTTTATTACGCCTGTAAAGCTGGGACAAATAGATTGGGATGATACAGTGGAAGTAAACTTCAAAAATTGGGATAAAAATTTTGTTTTAGGTCTTTTGTCGAGATAAATCGACAAGTTTAGGATAAAATAGAAAGTGGAATAACGTTTTTAAAGGAGGCCGCGACTATGGATTTTGTATATATAGGTGTATTTCTGTGCGCGCTGGCATTTGCGCTTGTTACTATCTATATTGCCAAAGTTTTACTTAGGGTGTCTGGCACACTAAAATCACTTGGCAATACCCTGGGTGAAGTCCAAAACAAGTTACAGTACATAACATCTGAGGTAGAAGAAACCATTAAAGAAACGGATAAAACGATTGATGATGTCGAGCAAAAGTTGAAAGCAACAGATGGATTGTTTGATACGCTTGAAAACCTTGGAGGTTCCATTACGAATCTGAATCAGGCTGTACACCATCAGACCAAGGATATATCCGATGAACGCACACTACGAAAAGCAGAACCGATAGCTCATACCATTCAATGGAGTGAAGTTGCCTTTCGTTTGTTAACAAAATGGAAAACTAATCAGAGAAAAGAGGGGAAAGAAGCATGAGTTTAGCTGGATTAGGTGTATTAATTATTGGCCTTGCCTTTTTACTATTAGCATTGTTTTTGGCTAAGGCACTTAATAACCTGGCTTCCGTACTTGACGGAGTTGATCGTACTGTAGAACAACTTCCTAATCAAATAGATGAAGTGCTAAAAGAAACAAGTGTCCTTATTCGACATAGTAATGATACAATTGCAGATGTAAATGAAAAGCTAAAAGGGTTAAGCCCGTTGTTTTACATTATCGGCGATGTTGGAGAATCATCAAGAAAGCTTTCTTCATCGTTCATGGATATAAGCACATCACTCAAGAATAAGTCAGCAGCAGTTGGTGATCCTGTTGATCATAAATATCTTAGTGGGCTTTATAGCACCGCTGCTTTAGGATACTATTGGCTCAGAAAAGGCAAAAAGTTGAAAAATGATTCTGCCCTTTATACAGAAGGAAATAAACACGCTGACAAAATTAAAAGACTTAAAAAAGATGTACAAGAAGATGTGAAGCAATAATTGAAAAAGGAGGCCGAGAAAAATGGATTGGTTAGGAATTGGTGTACTTATTATCGGGATTGCATTTGCTGTTTTGGTTCTCATCCTGATAAAACCACTTAATAATTTGGGAAATATGCTTTTTAGTATTACGAAAACAACAGACGAATTGCCCCAAAATATAAATGTAATTATTGATCAGACAAAGGGTACGCTGGCAACAAGCAGGGAAACGCTAGCCAGTGTGAATGACCAAGTGAAGGAATTAAGTCCTCTTTTTTATATTGTTGGTGATGTTGGACGCTCCACCCAGAAGTTATCTTCGAAGTTAGTGGATGTTTCCGAATCGATGAAGTCAAACACGGAAAGCGGAAAAAACTTCATTGACCGCCATGACTTAGAAGGTTTGTACGGAGTTCTGACATTAGGCTATTACCTTGCGCAAAAAAGAAAAGACAGTAAATAATAGTGAAGGTGTCCCAAAGCACGGGGACGCCTTTTTTATTGTCTAGCTCCAGCGCTTTTCTAAATATATCCGATAAGCATATATCGTTGTCTTGTCCCATAGAATAGTGAAAGCAGATAGATAAGGGGCGAGGATAATGAAACGACTGGGTAATATTACAATTTGGTGCTTCGGATTTGTATTATTAATTGTTTTAATTAGACAGCCAATTGGTGGTCCTGTTAGCACATGGAGTTCATGGTCATTACCACTTGCAGGAAAAACAGTTGTTTTGGATCCCGGACATGGGGGACCAGATGGGGGAGCGGTTGGCAAGGATCAAACGCTCGAGAAAGGAATTACGCTTAAAGTAGCTAAAATGCTGCAAAGCTACCTGCAACAGACCGGTGCCACTGTGTACTTAACACGTGAAAGAGATATGGATTTAGCCGATGCGGATACGAAGGGATTGGCCCGGAGAAAAGCAGAAGATATTCGAAACCGGTTAAAGATGATTGAGAATAAACAGGCAGATCTTTTTATCTCAATTCATTTAAATGCATTACCATCAACGAAATGGAGCGGGGCGCAAACATTTTATTATCCGAAATCAGATAAAAGTGAGCATCTGGCAAAAATGATTCAAGCTGAAATTATTCGTAATTTGGAGAATACAGACCGCACAGCGTTACCGTTAACCGGAATGTATTTGTTAAAGCATGCGAAGGCCCCGGGCGCCCTTGTTGAAATAGGATTCTTATCAAATGTCCAGGAACGCGAGTTATTAAAGAAAAAAGACTATCAGGAAAAGATGGCGGCAAGCATTTATGAAGGCATTTTGCGATATGCAACAGAGGATATTCCGAAAGATGAAAAAAAGAAATAAGGTAAACCTTCCCTTAGACACTTATTACTTAGATTTTCGCTGATTTGTGTTATACTAGCGTTGGAAATAATGAAATAGAGTAAATCTGTTTAATGCTAGTAAAGGGAAGGTGACACGCTTTGTTAACAAAGGAAGAAATTGTCCAATTACTCAATCCTGTCAAGGATCCGTTTTTACATAGAACGCTGGAAGAAACCGGCGGCGTGAAGGAAATTACAATAAAGGAAGAGAAGAAGCATGTTAGCGTAAAAGTAGGCATCGGCAAAACGAATACTGCTGAGCAGATGCAATTGCAACAGGAGATTGTTAACATTCTTAAGAAAAATGGTGCTACAACAGTAGGGCTGCGATTTGAAGAATTACCAGAGGAAATAATTAAAAAATATCAACCCGCAGCAGAGGAAGAACAGGAAGCATCGCTAATGGGCGGAAGTAAAGGAACGAAATTTATCGCCGTTGCAAGTGGTAAGGGTGGAGTAGGGAAGTCTACTGTAACTGTAAACCTTGCGATGTCCTTAATGCGCCTTGGCAAGAAGGTGGGCATTATTGATGCTGATATATACGGTTTTAGCATTCCCGATATGATGGGGGTTGAAAATCGTCCTGCAGTACGAGGTGAAAAAATAATACCTGTCGAACGCTTCGGTGTAAAGGTAATCTCAATGGGCTTCTTTGTAGAGGACAACTCCCCAATCATTTGGCGTGGTCCAATGCTTGGGAAGATGCTAAGCAGCTTTTTCAAAGAGGTTGAATGGGGCGACTTAGATTATCTTTTACTTGACTTACCACCAGGTACCGGTGATATCGCAATGGATGTACACGAGATGCTGCCGACATGTAAGGAGCTAATTGTTACTACCCCACACCCAACTGCTGCATTTGTGGCTGCCCGTGCTGGACAAATGGCCTTGAAAACAGATCATGAAATTCTTGGTGTTGTTGAAAATATGGCATATTTTGAAAGCAAGAAAACCGGGGAAAAGGAACACGTATTTGGACAGGGCGGAGGTCAAAAATTGGCTGAAGTATTGAAGACTAAAGTTCTTGGTCAACTTCCTCTACAGCAACCGTATGAAGAAGAGGATGTTTTTGCACCGTCAATTTATCAGGAGGATCATCCACTTGGTAAGGAATACCATAAAATTGCAGCTAAAATAGTTGCAAAAGTAGAAGAATAAAAATAAGAGGTGGCTAATTTTAGTCACCTCTTTTTATTCACTTGGGGTACTATTCGCTAGCACCACCGCCACCGCCACCACTGCTGCTATCACCGGAACTACCTTTTCCTTTGCTTTTTTCTTTGCCGTCGCTTTGTGACTTGCTATCACCTTTTTGTTGCTCAGAAGCGGCCTTTAACAAGGTGTCCTGAATTTTGGCTTGAAATAGTGGTGATTCTAATGTTTGCAGTATAGTTTTTTCCAAGTGGGCGTTGAATTTTTGGCTTTTCATTACTTCTAACATTTGCTCGGTAATTTCGGGGTTTTGTAATAAGCCGAGCATTTGTTTTTGATATTCAGCATCGTTCATCAATGATTTTATTAATTTTTTATGTTGTTCTGCCATTGATTTTGCATAAGTTTCCACAAATTTGGGGTTGTCGAAAAGTTTAATCCACATTTCCTGGCCTTTTTCAGAGGAGAGAACATTATTAATGGAACTTTGCACGACATCAGCATCGATGACTAAACTTTGCTTCATTTTTTCGTCTTTTAATATTTTTTGTAAAGCCTTTTTCCCGTCGTCAGTTTGAAGTATATCTACAACCATTTTTTTGGTTGCATCATAATCGACATCCTTACTTGCCGCACTTTCGCTTGAACATGCACCAAGAGTTAAACAGGAAAGTCCAATAATGAATACAAAAAATAACCGAAGCATCTTCAAATCCTCCTTCCTCTACAACGTTAATATGCGAATAATGGAGGGAAAATATGCACTTCGTTAAGGAAAAATGCTTGGTTTCATGGTAAAATACGGATGAATATAATTTAAACATATATGGTATTAAAAAATAAATATGTCTAGTTTATGCAGGAGGATATGATTGTGAATAGTCGTAAATGGGTGGGATTGTTTTTAAAAACATTAATACTGGGTGGAGTGGCTGGTCTAATTACCAGTTTTTTTGTGAAAACAGCATCCTACACAAGAGTGTTAGATCCAGTTGATTTCTTTCAATTGCTGGGCGTAGTCCTGTTCTTTCTCGGACTTGGGTTTGTTTTTAGTTTGATCAGTCAGACAGGCTTTTTTGCTTATTTATTTATAAATCAATTTGGTTTAGGATTTTTTCGTTCATTCTGGCCGACAGTGCAAGTGTTATTAGTTGCCTTTGTTGTGTTTGATTTGGTCTATTTTCCATACAACGCTAATGGCAAGGATTCACTTGGCCTATACATACTAATGTCTGCAGCAATCCTCGTATATGGATGGATCATTGCAAAAATCAAGGCCAAGCAGACAAATCAGCGGGCATTTGTACCGGCATTATTTTTAATGGTCGTGATGACGGCAGTCGAGTGGGTTCCGGGTCTGCGGACAAGCGGTACCGATTACGCCTGGTTAATGATTATACCTTTACTTGTATGTAATACATATCAACTACTGGTGCTGCACCGCTTAACGAATCCAGAACAAAAAGAACAAAAGGCAAACACAAAGTCAAAAAAAGGATAAGTGTATACCTTAACGCACAAGGATATCCGCAACTTAACGGATATCCTTGTGCGATTTTTAAAAGATGAGACAGTTATAAAACGTAAGCACTTATTTAACCAGCTCTGCTTTAGAATGGGCCTGATTATAAAGTTCAGATACCGGAACAAATTTAAATCCCTTATTTTTTAATTCTGGTAAAATCTGGTCAAGCGCGCTGGCAGTTTGCTTTACTGAATCGGATGCATGTAATAATATCACATCGCCATTTGACGTTTCCTTTAAAATCGTATCAACTATTTTCTGTGTACCAGGGTTCTCCCAGTCATCCGCATCAACCTTCCAATGAACTACCTTCAATCCTAAGCCCTCAGCCATTTTAATGATTTCTTTGTTAATGTGCCCGCTTGGTGCACGCATTAATGTAACATTTTCATATCCGAGTTTCTTAAAAATTTCCTTTGCGTGCAGCAAATCCTTTTTGACTTGATCCATTTCCTGTTCAAGATAACTTTTATATCGATATCCAAGCATACCAAGCTCATGATTATTTTTTTTAATTTTTTCAAGTATGTCCGGATGTCGTTCCGCCCATTCCCCGCTTACAAAGAATGTGGCCTGTACATCCTCTTCTTTTAGCTGTTTGAGAATATCAAATACCTTTTCCTCCCCCCAGCTTATGTTAAATGTTAAAGCAATATTAGGTTCCTTTGAGCTTCCCTTTACAAATGCTGCTGGCTCATCGGATGTAGAAAATACAGAATAACTGCCGGTGCTTTCAGACCAAATAATAACAGCAGCGATTAATGCAAATAAAAGGATGTAAAGAAACCTTTTCCATCGTGAAAAATGCCACACATAAAAATACCCCATATGAATCCCCCTTTACTCTTGTATATAGTTTATGAATGAGATTGGTAAATATGAACAAGCTATTAGATAAAAGAAAGTAGAAAAAGGATGAAAAAAGACAAAAGAAGGGAATAGGAAGGGTAATTATTAAAGGGTGTTTTCGCATTGTTTGTTGCTAAATTCATTGCAGTTGATAAAAACTCAAATGAATTTACGTCACAGTGTATGGATTTTGTGTCGGAAACAATTGAAAACAGCGTTATAAAAAGCGAACAGTTAAATGCCTAGTCAGATTGTTTTCTGCTAACCGACTTAATTCTACATTTTTTACGAATTAATGTGTTACATGGGTATAAAACATAACTGAGAAAAATGGATGAAAATTATGGCTATTTTTGCTTGAGAGGGTTTAGGTGATAAAAATGTTAGGATTATTAATTAACGATACAGAGCAAAAAGAAATAGAATACATGGTGAAAAGGGAAATGGAAGAATTGTTGATGGATTTAGAAGACCACCGTATTGATCAGATGGTAAAACAGTCAATGAGAGAAAGGTATTCCCTCCTGTTTCAATTATTTCGCAGGGTAGCTAGCGAGAAAGAGTGTTTAAAATATATGCCAAAGCGTTCAAATAACCAATAACGAATAGCTTCACAAGAATTGTCAGAAGCTGTCCAAACCAAACTCAGATGGATAGCTTTTTGATTATTTTATTGGAATTAGCGGAAATAGAGGAAACAGGTAAACAGAATGAGATTTAGGTGTGATTCGACATTTATTATTTTATAACATAAATGTTGTTTTTTTGTATTTTTTGTTGAATTAATACAAAATATATGCTATATTATTTCATGTTGTCAGCAAGTTTTATCGGCAATATGAAACATTACATAAAAGTTTTAAATTGTTTTTAGAAATCTGTTGACAAATAATTGTATGCATGGTAAATTATATCTTGTCGCTAAAAACGACAAAGGGTGAAATTGCTCCTTGAAAACTGAACAAACAATCAAGTATGTCAAGCAACGAAACAAAGCTAAGACCAACGATAGAATTGATTGGTGTCGATTCTATTCAAACTTTTTTGGAGAGTTTGATCTTGGCTCAGGACGAACGCTGGCGGCGTGCCTAATACATGCAAGTCGAGCGCGGGAAGCAAGCAATCGCCCTTCGGGGCGTGAGCTTGTGGAACGAGCGGCGGACGGGTGAGTAACACGTGGGCAACCTGCCTGTAAGATTGGGATAACCCCGGGAAACCGGAGCTAATACCGAATAATACTTTTTATCACATGGTAGAAAGTTGAAAGGCGGCTTTTGCTGTCACTTACAGATGGGCCCGCGGCGCATTAGCTAGTTGGTGGGGTAATGGCCTACCAAGGCGACGATGCGTAGCCGACCTGAGAGGGTGATCGGCCACACTGGGACTGAGACACGGCCCAGACTCCTACGGGAGGCAGCAGTAGGGAATCTTCCGCAATGGACGAAAGTCTGACGGAGCAACGCCGCGTGAGTGATGAAGGTTTTCGGATCGTAAAACTCTGTTGTTAGGGAAGAACACGTATCGTTCGAATAGGACGGTGCTTTGACGGTACCTAACCAGAAAGCCCCGGCTAACTACGTGCCAGCAGCCGCGGTAATACGTAGGGGGCAAGCGTTGTCCGGAATTATTGGGCGTAAAGCGCTCGCAGGCGGTCTTTTAAGTCTGATGTGAAAGCCCACGGCTTAACCGTGGAGGGTCATTGGAAACTGGAGGACTTGAGTACAGAAGAGGAGAGTGGAATTCCACGTGTAGCGGTGAAATGCGTAGAGATGTGGAGGAACACCAGTGGCGAAGGCGACTCTCTGGTCTGTAACTGACGCTGAGGAGCGAAAGCGTGGGGAGCGAACAGGATTAGATACCCTGGTAGTCCACGCCGTAAACGATGAGTGCTAGGTGTTAGGGGGTTTCCGCCCCTTAGTGCTGAAGTTAACGCATTAAGCACTCCGCCTGGGGAGTACGGCCGCAAGGCTGAAACTCAAAAGAATTGACGGGGGCCCGCACAAGCGGTGGAGCATGTGGTTTAATTCGAAGCAACGCGAAGAACCTTACCAGGTCTTGACATCCTCTGCCAGCGATAGAGATATCGTGTTCCCTTCGGGGACAGAGTGACAGGTGGTGCATGGTTGTCGTCAGCTCGTGTCGTGAGATGTTGGGTTAAGTCCCGCAACGAGCGCAACCCTTGATCTTAGTTGCCAGCATTTAGTTGGGCACTCTAAGGTGACTGCCGGTGACAAACCGGAGGAAGGTGGGGATGACGTCAAATCATCATGCCCCTTATGACCTGGGCTACACACGTGCTACAATGGATGGAACAAAGGGAAGCGAAGCCGCGAGGTGTAGCAAATCCCATAAAACCATTCTCAGTTCGGATTGCAGGCTGCAACTCGCCTGCATGAAGCCGGAATCGCTAGTAATCGCGGATCAGCATGCCGCGGTGAATACGTTCCCGGGCCTTGTACACACCGCCCGTCACACCACGAGAGTTGGCAACACCCGAAGTCGGTGAGGTAACCTTTATGGAGCCAGCCGCCGAAGGTGGGGCCAATGATTGGGGTGAAGTCGTAACAAGGTAGCCGTATCGGAAGGTGCGGCTGGATCACCTCCTTTCTAAGGAAAAACAGGAAGCGAGAAGCTACATGTAGTGGAAGCTGACCTGTTTAACGGAATCCCTGTGATAACCTGCTGGTTATCCGGGGGCGTAAGACCTACTATCATGTAGGCCTTGACATATCAGGTTGTTTGTTCAGTTTTGAGGGATTAATTTTCCTTGAATATTATATAGATGGGCCTGTAGCTCAGCTGGTTAGAGCGCACGCCTGATAAGCGTGAGGTCGGTGGTTCGAGTCCACTCAGGCCCACCATCTATAGTTTATATGGGGCCTTAGCTCAGCTGGGAGAGCGCCTGCCTTGCACGCAGGAGGTCAGCGGTTCGATCCCGCTAGGCTCCATTTTGTACCTTGAAAACTAAATAAGAGCAAGATAGACAACGACATCAAAAACGTAAGTTCTTAATCATAAAGATAGTTAAGTGAAGAAGAGCGCACGGTGGATGCCTTGGCACTAGGAGCCGATGAAGGACGGGACTAACACCGATATGCCTCGGGGAGTCGTAAGTAGACTTCGATCCGAGGATTTCCGAATGGGGAAACCCGCTGTTCGTAATGGAGCAGTACGCGTATCTGAATACATAGGATGCGTGAGGCAGACCCGGGGAACTGAAACATCTTAGTACCCGGAGGAAGAGAAAGCAAATGCGATTTCCCAAGTAGCGGCGAGCGAAACGGAATCAGCCCAAACCAGAAAGCTTGCTTTCTGGGGTTGTAGGACACTCCATTGGAGTTACAAAGAAATGCTTTAGATGAATCGATCTGGAACGATCAGCCAAAGCGGGTAAGAGCCCTGTAATCGAAAAAGCGTTTCCTCCGGAGTGGATCCTGAGTACGGCGGAACACGAGGAATTCCGTCGGAATCCGGGAGGACCATCTCCCAAGGCTAAATACGACCTAGTGACCGATAGTGAACCAGTACCGTGAGGGAAAGGTGAAAAGCACCCCGGAAGGGGAGTGAAAGAGATCCTGAAACCGTGCGCTTACAAGTAGTCGAAGCCCGTTTATGGGTGACGGCGTACCTTTTGTAGAATGGACCGGCGAGTTACGATCGTATGCGAGGTTAAGTGGAAGACACGGAGCCGCAGCGAAAGCGAGTCTGAATAGGGCGAAATAGTATACGGTCGTAGACCCGAAACCGTGTGATCTACCCATGTCCAGGGTGAAGGTCAGGTAACACTGACTGGAGGCCCGAACCCACGTATGTTGAAAAATGCGGGGATGAGGTGTGGGTAGGGGTGAAATGCCAATCGAACACGGAGATAGCTGGTTCTCTCCGAAATAGCTTTAGGGCTAGCCTCAATAGATGCGTACTGGAGGTAGAGCACTGATTGAACTAGGGGCCCTCACCGGGTTACCGAATTCAGTCAAACTCCGAATGCCAGCTACGTTACGTTGGGAGTCAGACTATGGGTGATAAGGTTCATAGTCGAAAGGGAAACAGCCCAGACCGCCAGCTAAGGTCCCAAAGTATACGTTAAGTGGAAAAGGATGTGGAGTTGCCCAGACAACCAGGATGTTGGCTTAGAAGCAGCCATCATTTAAAGAGTGCGTAATAGCTCACTGGTCGAGTGACTCTGCGCCGAAAATGTACCGGGGCTAAACGTATCACCGAAGCTGCGGATTGTTCTTCGGAACAATGGTAGGAGAGCGTTCCAAGTGCTGTGAAGTCAGACCGTGAGGACTGGTGGAGCGCTTGGAAGTGAGAATGCCGGTATGAGTAGCGAAAAAAGAGTGAGAATCTCTTTCACCGAAAGCCTAAGGTTTCCTGAGGAAGGCTCGTCCGCTCAGGGTTAGTCGGGACCTAAGCCGAGGCCGAAAGGCGTAGGCGATGGACAACAGGTAGATATTCCTGTACCACCTCATGAATGTTTGAGCGATGGGGGGACGCAGTAGGATAAGGAATGCGCACTTCTGGAAATGTGCGCCCAAGCAGCAAGGGAGTTGGATTGGCAAATCCGTCCAACAATTCTGAGCTGTGATGGGGAGGGAACTATAGTACCGAAGTTCTGGATTTCACACTGCCAAGAAAAGCCTCTAGTGAGTTCATAGGTGCCCGTACCGCAAACCGACACAGGTAGGCGAGGAGAGAATCCTAAGGTGATCGGGAGAACTCTCGTTAAGGAACTCGGCAAAATGACCCCGTAACCTCGGGAGAAGGGGTGCTCCTTTAAGGAGGAGCCGCAGTGAATAGGCCCAAGCGACTGTTTAGCAAAAACACAGGTCTCTGCGAAGCCGAAAGGCGAAGTATAGGGGCTGACACCTGCCCGGTGCTGGAAGGTTAAGGGGAAGAGTTAGCGCCTTCGGGCGCGAAGCTTAGAACCGAAGCCCCAGTAAACGGCGGCCGTAACTATAACGGTCCTAAGGTAGCGAAATTCCTTGTCGGGTAAGTTCCGACCCGCACGAAAGGTGCAACGACTTGGGCACTGTCTCAACGAGAGACCCGGTGAAATTATACTATGTGTGAAGATGCACATTACCCGCGACAGGACGGAAAGACCCCGTGGAGCTTTACTGTAGCCTGATATTGAATGTTGGTACAGCTTGTACAGGATAGGTGGGAGCCATCGAAACCGGAGCGCTAGCTTCGGTGGAGGCATCCGTGGGATACCACCCTGGCTGTACGGACATTCTAACCCAGGACCGTAATCCGGTTCGGAGACAGTGTCAGGCGGGCAGTTTGACTGGGGCGGTCGCCTCCCAAAGAGTAACGGAGGCGCCCAAAGGTTCCCTCAGAATGGTTGGAAATCATTCGAAGAGTGTAAAGGCAGAAGGGAGCTTGACTGCGAGACCTACAAGTCGAGCAGGGACGAAAGTCGGGCTTAGTGATCCGGTGGTTCCGCATGGAAGGGCCATCGCTCAACGGATAAAAGCTACCCCGGGGATAACAGGCTTATCTCCCCCAAGAGTTCACATCGACGGGGAGGTTTGGCACCTCGATGTCGGCTCATCGCATCCTGGGGCTGTAGTCGGTCCCAAGGGTTGGGCTGTTCGCCCATTAAAGCGGTACGCGAGCTGGGTTCAGAACGTCGTGAGACAGTTCGGTCCCTATCCGTCGTGGGCGCTGGAAGTTTGAGAGGAGCTGTCCTTAGTACGAGAGGACCGGGATGGACACACCGCTGGTGTACCAGTTGTTCCGCCAGGAGCATAGCTGGGTAGCTACGTGTGGCAAGGATAAGTGCTGAAAGCATCTAAGCATGAAGCCCCCCTCAAGATGAGACTTCCCATCACTCTAAGTGAGTAAGATCCCTCAGAGACGATGAGGTAGATAGGTTCGAGGTGGAAGCGTGGCGACACGTGGAGCTGACGAATACTAATCGATCGAGGACTTAACTAACCATTGATTGTCATCTATTTCAGCTCTTATTTAGTTTTTAGGGTATAAATCATACCTTTTCCTTATTGGAATTGTCTGGTAGTTATAGCGGAGAAGTCACACCTGTTCCCATGCCGAACACAGCAGTTAAGCTCTCCAGCGCCGATGGTAGTTGGGGCTTTGCCCCTGCAAGAGTAGGACGCCGCCAGGCAGTTTTTTTATATCTTTTTATCATTCCACAGTAGCTCAGTGGTAGAGCTATCGGCTGTTAACCGATCGGTCGTAGGTTCGAATCCTACCTGTGGAGCCATACATATGCTTCCATAGCTCAGCAGGTAGAGCACTTCCATGGTAAGGAAGGGGTCAGCAGTTCGAATCTGCTTGGAAGCTCTAGCGAAAAGCGTCTAGGTCTTATTCAAAGTCCGGACGCTTTTTTATCAATTTTAAAATTCGGGCCCTAATAAGCTTAAATGGCCATGTACGATTCCAGCACTTAGAGCAACTGGCAGAGATCTCGGTAAGACGAGCATGCGCCTCCAAACGTCATCCTCATATGTTACGTTAAGTCAGACTGGTTGCAGCAAAAGGTAGAGCGGACTAAGCCCGAGCAAAGATGAACTCGGGCGAAAGAGTGCGGAACTCGGGCCAACATAGGTGGAACTTGGGCGAGGGCAGCTCCAGGTCGGGAGAAAGTGACTTCTCGCCCGAGTTTATTGTTCATAGATCAGAAAGTATAAACCAAAATATGTCTAGCTCCAGCACCCAGAAGCTGCCGTCATAAGCAATGGACACTACGAACGCTAAACCCATGCGTTCTACGGCCCCTTGCTTATGCGTCCGCTTCTAAACGGGCGCTTGCGCTTTTCTTACCTCTCCCGGGTGAAAGGTGATGTTGCCCAAGTTCGTTCGGCTTGTTTTCTCCCGACCTTGGTAGATTTTAGTCCAAAGTGTTGGTATTAGCTAAGTTCGGCTAAATCACTACTTTACCTGATAAGATTTCGCCATTATTGGCATTAAGTTCAGTTCATCTAGTCCTATTGGATTAGAATGTTCGATTAAAATTGCAGCACAGCGTAAGCAACGTTAAACCACGGGCATAGGTTGTCGCTTTGGCGTTCAAGATTTCCTCGTAAAAATAGCAATTAACCAGTGAATTAAGTTATAATAACAACATATAACTTAATGGATAATAAGTATTCTATAGGGAGGATTTTAAATGGGGAGTGGGATTTCGGTGTTAGTTATCATAGCAATTATCGTTACTGTTTTTGAGGCGCTTTTGGCTTTCTATTTAATTAAAAAACAGAACTTTAAACCGTCACGAGCACTTTATATGTCAATTCCAACTATTGTCATTATTTGGTTTGTTGCGATCATTGCCTAGTAGCAGAAACACTTAAAGTTATTTATATGATGAAATGCTTTTGTAAGGGGATTATTCACTTATATAATTGCCCCATTGTGGAGTAAAAGTGAATGATTAAGGCACAATAATAATAGATGGAATAAAAAATAATAAAAAAGTCAGTTTCCCCTTTACAAATGGCGAGAATCTGTATATAATAAAATTCGTTGGTTTTCGACACTACATATTATAAAATCTTGATGCCAAGAACCAATGGCGGAACCCATAAATTTTTTTATTTTATATAGTAAGATATCGACTTTAGGCCCGTTGGTCAAGTGGTTAAGACACCGCCCTTTCACGGCGGTAACACGGGTTCGAATCCCGTACGGGTCACCATTAATGTTGGAGGATTAGCTCAGCTGGGAGAGCACCTGCCTTACAAGCAGGGGGTCGCAGGTTCGAGCCCTGCATCCTCCACCATTTTTTCACATAATTAGCCGGCCTAGCTCAACTGGTAGAGCAACTGACTTGTAATCAGTAGGTTGGGGGTTCAAGTCCTCTGGCCGGCACCACTTATAAAAAATTCATTTATCCAATGTATAACATTTGGAAATATGGAAAATATATGGAGGGGTAGCGAAGTGGCTAAACGCGGCGGACTGTAAATCCGCTCCCTCAGGGTTCGGCAGTTCGAATCTGCCCCCCTCCACCATCACTATTGGGCTATAGCCAAGCGGTAAGGCAGCAGGTTTTGATCCTGTCATTCCCAGGTTCGAATCCTGGTAGCCCAGCCATTATATCTATATTATTGATAACCTTGTGTATCAACTTCACCACGGTAAAAACGTGGTTTTTGCATGTAAAGGAGCCATTAGCTCAGTTGGTAGAGCAAGCCGCAACTACCTGAATAACTTCCGTGTGCAGGCTTGCGAGGAGTGTAGCTTCTCAGAAATTGCTTGCAACACGACGAGCATCTTGGATGGAAAACTTTGCATCATAACAAAAAATGTTTTCATAGGAGCCATTAGCTCAGTTGGTAGAGCATCTGACTTTTAATCAGAGGGTCGAAGGTTCGAATCCTTCATGGCTCATCAATTCATTGAAAAGAATTCTAGCATTGAGATATAATACATAGTATAATTACTATAAACAAGGTCGTTATGAAAGTAAACAACCTTGTTTATTTGCATTTTACGCTATTTTTTTACATAATAGATAGAGTAAATTTATTATCTTAACATATATCAAGTAATATTTATTATATATTGATACACAAAAGGATGATTTTGTATGAATACTTCTAGAATTCCTGGCTTTTATAATATGACTGTAGAAGATCGCAGAAATTTACTCGCTGAACAAGTTGGATTTACGGAAGAAGAAACTAAGCATCTTTTATCAGCCAATCCTTTATCTCTTGATACAGCGGATAACATGATTGAAAATGTAATTGGAACTTTTCAGTTGCCACTGGGGTTAGGGTTGAATTTCTTAATAAACGGGAAAGAATATAAAGTACCGATGGCAATTGAGGAACCCTCGGTTGTGGCATCTGCCAGTTATATTGCCAAGATTGTTCGAAATGCTGGTGGATTTACCACGGAGGCGACAGACAGAGTTATGATAGGTCAAATTCAGGTTGTCGGTTCACCGGACCTTACATTTGCTAAAGAAGCAATTTTAAAGGAAAAAGAAATGCTTTTAGAAGGAGCAAATGCAGCATATCCGAGTATCGTTGCCAGAGGCGGTGGAGCACGGGATCTAGAAGTACGCATATTAAATGATAGTTCAGGATCAAAGTATGGACAAATGCTTGTATTACACCTGTATATTAATACATGTGATGCAATGGGTGCCAACATTATAAATACAATGGTTGAAGCTCTTGCGCCTGTTGTGGAGGATTTAACGAAGGGAAAGGTATATTTACGTATTCTTTCTAACTTGGCAGACAGATGTATGGCGCGTGCCAAATGTGTAATACCGCCAGAATTATTAGAATCAGACGGCTTTTCTGGTGAAGAGGTGCGTGACGGTGTAGTGCATGCATATGAATTCGCGGCATCTGATCCATATCGTGCAGTGACACATAATAAAGGAATAATGAATGGAATTGACCCAATTGTAATTGCAACTGGAAACGATTGGCGTGCAGTTGAAGCTGGGGCACATGCTTATGCAGCAAGATTTGGAAGGTATAGTTCGATGACAGAGTGGTATGTTGATGGTAAAGGTAATTTAGTTGGTGAACTTGAATTACCGATGTCTGTTGGAACGGTTGGCGGCTCGATTCGCGTGCACCCGATTTCCCAAATTGCGCATAAGATGTTAGGAATTGAGTCAGCTCAAGAGTTAGCGCAGGTTATTGTATCAGTGGGACTAGCGCAAAACCTAGGTGCTTTAAAGGCTTTAGTAACGGATGGTATCCAAAAGGGTCATATGGCTTTACATTCTCGCTCTGTTGCGATGGCAGCAGGGGCTAAAGGAGAGCTGATTGATATCATTGCAGAACAACTAATAAGTGAAAAAGATATCCGTGTGGGAAAAGCTAAAGAATTGGTGGAAAAGAGTAAAAAATGAGTGTAGAGAAAGCAACAACTTCAGAACAAACAGCTGTAGGCATAGCTCATAGTAAATTAATTTTAATTGGGGAACATGCGGTTGTACACGGACAACCAGCGATAGCCATTCCTTTCCCGTTGGTAGGGATAGAAGCGCTAGTAGATAATGTTCCAGGCGCAATTAAACTGGACAGCACATTTTTCCATGGGCCAATTAATATGGCTCCAGATGCACTGGACGGTCTGATAAACTGTATAAAAGCAACACTGGATCATTTAGAAATCCCAAAGCGCGACCTGCTGATTCGAATCAAGTCGTCGATACCACCAGGTAAAGGCCTTGGTTCAAGTGCGTCTGTTGCGATTGCAGTTATTCGGTCCTTATTTGATCACGCTGATGAGGAACTTTCAGAAGAAACATTGCTTATGCTGGCGAACATTTCTGAGACGTATGCGCATGGTGCCCCCAGTGGGATTGACACACTGACAATTACGTCGGAGTCTCCTGTGTGGTACGAAAAGGATCTCCCATTTTATTTCATTAAGCCGAAATCCGATTTCCACTTTATTGTGGCTGATTCTGGCAGAAAAGGGGATACGAGACTAGCGGTTGAATCAGTTGCAGGGTTACTTAAATCTGCACCTAGGAAGATACAGGCAAGTCTTGACAGGATTGGCGAGATAACCCACCAGGCAAGACGGGCGCTTGAGAAAGCCAGTAAGCAGCTTTTGGGTAAGACGTTAAATGAGGCTCAAAAAGAATTAGAGGCACTCGGTGTAAGTGATGCTGGGTTAAACCGTCTCATTTATGTTGCAAGACAGGAAGGTGCACTTGGAGCTAAATTAACAGGCGGCGGCAACGGCGGATGTATAATTGCCCTGGCTCGAAATGAGGCACACTCAAGACATCTTTGTGAAAAATTAAAAGGTTTTGGTGCTCACGCAGTATGGCCATTTGTATTGCGTAAACAAAGATAGGAACAATTCTTTTGAAATGGGGATTATGGATGAAAGCAACGGCAAAGGCACATACCAACATTGCCTTAATTAAATATTGGGGAAAGCGCGATGAGTCGTTGATTTTACCAATGAACAATAGTCTTTCCTTGACTCTGGATGGTTTTTATACGGAAACTACCGTTGCATTTAACCATGATTTGACTGAAGATATTTTTTACCTGGACCATGAACAAATTTCAGGAGAACAGTTTACCAAAGTTTCGACATTTCTTGATTTGATTCGCAGCTATGCTAATAGACCAGGGCTTTTTGCTGAAGTGCGTTCGATCAATGCGGTTCCGACAGCGGCTGGGTTTGCTTCATCTGCATCAGGCTTTGCTGCACTTGCGGCGGCAGCAACCCGTGCACTCGATTTATCTATTGACGATCGCACATTATCCCGGTTAACACGACGGGGCTCAGGATCTGCGTGCCGGTCAATTTATGGCGGTTTTGTTGAGTGGGAAAAGGGATCAAAGGATGATGGTTCAGATTCTTTTGCCGTACCTGTAGCACCACAGAAGCATTGGGACGTACGAGTTGCAGCAGTTGTTCTGTCTTCTGACAAGAAAAAAGTTTCAAGTCGTGTAGGTATGAAACGTACAGTTGAAACATCGCTATTTTATACTAGCTGGGTGGATAACATTCCAACAGATCTAAAGAACATCAAATCAGCGATACAAGATCGTGACTTTGAGAGAATGGGTGAAATCGCTGAAGCAAATTGTCAAAAGATGCATGCGACTACCTTGGGTGCAACACCGCCATTTACGTATTGGCATGATACAACGTTAACGGTAATGCAAACTGTTCAGGCATTACGTACAAATGGTATTCCTGCCTATTTCACAATAGATGCCGGACCAAATGTAAAAGTACTTTATCAACCGGAAAACGAAGAAGTTATTCAAGAAACGCTCCGCAAAATACCTGGTGTTACGAATGTAATTGTTAGTCGTTCAGGTCAAGGAGTCACCTATCAATAGGGGATGAAAACAGTGACAAACGAAAAAATGACCATTAAAGTACCAGGTAAATTAATGCTTGCGGGAGAACATGCGATATTAGAAGCCTATAAGCGATCAATAGTAATGGCTGTTGATCGTTTTGTTTATGCCACCATTTCAACCAGTAACGAAAGACGTTTATCCCTCCCAAAGCTAAACCTCGAAAATTTACGTTGGGAAATAAAGAATGAAAAAATACATATCGTGACGAACGACAAAAATGTAAACTTTGTCGAAAATGCAATGAATATAGCATATCGGTATATAATTGAACAAGGACAAACTCTTACAAAATTCGATTTATCCATTAACAGCGAATTGGATGATGAATCGGGGATTAAGTATGGGCTGGGTTCGAGTGCAGCCGTAGTAACAGCAGTAATTAAAGCAGTTTTGGAGAAACACTCCATAAACTGCACACCGATGCTGCTTTTTAAATTAGCAGCGATTGCACACGTGAACACCCAAGGAAGCGGATCTGGTGCTGATGTAGCAGCGTCATCGTTCGGTGGAATGCTGGTTTATACATCGTTTCAGGCAGAATGGTTAAAACGTGCATATGAAAGTGCTGCATCAGTAACCAAGTTAGCAGGGCAGTATTGGCCATATTTCTCAGTAAAACGGATTTCATTACCAAAGGATATTTATATGCTAATTGGATGGACGGGGAACCCGGCATCAACCAAACAATACTTAAAAAAAATTGCATTACTGAAGCAACAGCATGCAGATTTATACAATCATTTTATCAGCCATTCTGCTGACGCTGTTGATTTGATTATTAATGGTATTGAAAAAGATAACAGCGAAATGCTGCTCAAGGGTATATTTTCTAATCGACAAGCATTATCGATGTTAGGAAAACATGCAGATGCAGATGTTGAAACAGCCTTATTAAAAACGCTAGCTGATATTGCTGAACAGCATGGCGGTGCTGGAAAGCCATCTGGAGCAGGTGGCGGCGATTGCGGGGTTGCCTTTCTTCCAGGTAAAGAAAAAATGGATACAGTCATACGTGAATGGCAAGAGGCTGGTATAAAGCCACTAACACTTGGTCTGAACCAGTGTGGTGCAAGCGTATAAAAAACAGGCATTATCACGATGCCTGTTTTTTATTTGTAATACTCCCTGAACTGGGAAAGGGTAAAGGAAACTAGGGCTTAACCCACACTATAAGACAATACACAAACAGTATTCAGCGAAGCCTTTTACCACGAAAGTTCCCATGGTATAACTACTCATTTTTATGTCCAGTTGAGTCATTGCCAGACTTTTCGTTAAACTATAGGGTAGAGGAGGTTTCAATTATGAAGAAAAACATTTCGATTATTGGAGTGCCCATGCATTTAGGACAACCGCGTCCAGGAACGGATCTTGGACCGGACGCAATCCGTCATGCTGGTGTTGTTGATAAATTAAAGCGTTTACAACATGATGTGGAGGATCTTGGAAATATAAAAATTGATTCTGTGGCAGGCGAGGAACAGCGCGAGGATAATTTATTAAACCTGCAATCAATTATTGATGCATCGACTATTCTTGCTGAAAAAGCAGATGATGTTGTTGCAGCCGATCGATTCCCGCTTTTATTTGGCGGAGACCATAGTATGGCGATTGGCAGTCTTGCTGGAATTAGTAAGCATTATGAGAATCTAGGTGTAATTTGGTATGATGCCCATGGGGATTTAAATGACAGCGCAACGTCGCCCTCCGGAAATATCCACGGAATGCCATTAGCCGCAAGTCTTGGTATTGGGCATCAGAAGCTAACTAATGTTCATGGTGAGCAACCAAAGGTGAAACCGGAAAATTTAGTAATCATTGGCGCACGTGATCTTGACCCAGGTGAAAAGGAACTGATTAAGGAACGCGGCATTAAAGTATACTCCATGCGTGAGGTTGATGAATTTGGAATGGAACAGGTTATCCAGGAAACCATTGCTTATTTGAAGGACCGCACAGATGGAATTCACTTGAGCTTAGACCTTGACGGTTTAGACCCAATGGAAACTCCAGGAGTTGGAACGCCAGTCGAAGGTGGACCATCTTATCGGGAAACCCGTCATGCACTGGAATTGTTACATGATGCAGATGTACTTACTTCAGCGGAATTTGTTGAGGTAAATCCATTGCTGGATGACAAGAATAAGACCGGTATTGTAGCAGCCAATTTAATAAGCGCGCTATTCGGTGAAACATTAAAATAAAATTACCAATGGAGGCAGCCAATTAGAATCGGCTGCCTCCTTTATTTACGCTTTAAGAAAGTATAAATCTTTATCGGTATAAAGTATAAAAAAATCTAAGGCTTTTGCCATTAATTCTTGGCGACAAGCCCAGATTTTCTTATGTTTAAGCACTTTTTTCAGTATTGTAATACGAATTTAGAAGTGAGTCCAATTTTTTACTAGATTTAATTACTGCCTCAGAAGTATAGCCGTGGGAATAACTTAATGTAATCATTTCATTTCGACATTGTTCAATTTTTTTCAATAAATTACAATTATCCACCAAACCTTCCTCCAATCTAGTATAATGTAATTAGAAGTTACCCATATATTAACAAAGTTAAACCTAAAAATAACTTTTTTATTTATGAAACCTTTTTTGGTTTCATTTCGTAACATAAATACCGCATCAGTTAGCGGAGGTACTTGCTATGGATTTAATGATAAAAGAAAAAATAAAACAGGTTAAAAAAGGTGATCAATCTGCATTTGAAGATGTGGTTACCTTTTATCAGCATAAAATTTACCAGCATTGTTACCGAATGCTTGGTAATGCGCACGAGGCGGAGGATATAGCGCAGGAAGCTTTTATTCGGGCATATACAAATATTGATTCGTATGATATAAATCGAAAATTTTCAACCTGGTTGTATCGTATTGCAACGAACCTAACGATTGACCGGATACGAAAACGAAAACCGGATTACTATCTTGATGCAGAGGTCAAGGGTACGGATGGATTAAATATGTACTCGCAACTTGAATCAGATACTATTTTGCCAGAAGCGGAAGTAGAGAACCTTGAACTTAAGAGCTATATTCATCACGAAATTTCTGAACTCCCACCAAAATATCGATCGATAATCATACTGAGATATTTAGAAGAGTTTTCCTTACAAGAGATTAGTGACATCTTAGATATTCCCCTTGGAACCGTAAAAACAAGGATTCACCGGGGAAGGGAAGCTTTACGGAAAAAGCTTCGCCACGTGTAAAGGAGTGTGAACGAATTGAATTGCGATAAAGAAGCTATCATGCTTATGCATAAATATTTTGATGGTGATTTGACCAAATCAGAGGAAGCAAGTTTAAGAGAACATCTGGAAGGGTGCGAAGCCTGTCAAAAGCATTTTCATGAACTGAAACGGACTATTACCTGGGTCCAAAGTGCTGAAAAGGTTTCTGCTCCTGAAGGGTTTACAAGCAAGGTTATGGATAATTTACCAAGGGAAAAACGAAGAATCAGCTATATACGCTGGTTTAAAGCACATCCAGTTGTGACAGCTGCTGCGATATTTTTCATTTTCATGTTCAGCAGTGTGTTCGCTGCATGGGACCAGGGCAGTGAATTAGTTGTTTCCAAGCAGGAGAATTTGATTATTAAAGGCGATACAGTGATTGTACCAGCTGGTGTCACCGTTTCTGGTGATTTATTGGTGAAGAATGGAAACCTTAAAATTGAAGGTACCGTTGATGGAAATGTAACACTTATTCATGGCAATTTAATCGATGACTCGATTAATGGCGAAGGGCTGATGGCATCGGTTGGGGAAGTTAATGGTGAATTTAAGCAGGTTGACCAGGTGTTTGAATGGATGTGGTATCACTTACGGGAATTATTTGAAGGAATCTTTTCACTGGGTCAAATTTGGGTTAGATAACTTAGTTAGGGGCTTTTCTGCATTGGCGGGAGGCTCCTTTTTTTATTTGAAGATAAGAATGTATAACCATATGTCCAGCTACAGCGCCCGTTTAGAAGCTGCCGCTTTTCTTGTGTGCCTGTAATTTTTATCCTTTTTACTGGCATGTTTAGAGGGTGAATATGATATAATAATACCGTTACATAAGTTAAAACTGGTAACTAATGAACAGAGGGAAGTGTAAACATGCTTGATGGGGGATTTGAATTACTGGACCTCTTACGTATCGGCGTAGATATAGCTCTCGTCTGGTATGTATTATATAAATTAATCATGCTTATTCGTGGTACGAAAGCTATCCAACTGCTTAAAGGAATATTGGTTATATTAATCGTATGGATCATCAGCCTTGTATTCAATTTACAAACTATTCAATGGCTGACGGATTATGCGATAAGATGGGGATTTGTAGTCATTATCATTCTGTTTCAGCCTGAGTTGAGGCGTGCGTTGGAGCAGCTGGGCAGGGGAAATATATTCTCAAGGAATTCAAAATCTGAAGAAGAAATTTTAGAACAAACGATAGAAGCGTTTATTCATTCTTGTGGCTACATGGCGAAACGGCGTATTGGTGCGCTAATTACGATAGAACGTGAAACAGGTATCGGTGATTACGCAGAAACAGGGATCCCAATCAATGGTAAACTGACACATCAACTATTAACAAATATTTTTACACCAAACACACCATTGCATGATGGTGCTGTTATTATGCGTGGCGAGGAGATTGTTGCTGCTGCGTGTTATCTGCCATTATCCGAAAGTCCATTTATTTCGAAGGAGCTTGGTACGAGGCATCGTGCCGCAATGGGAATAAGTGAAGTAACCGATGCACTTACTATAGTCGTTTCAGAGGAAACTGGAAATGTATCCTGTACCAAGAATGGTGAGCTGCACCGAGATTTAGATATGAATACACTTCGTGAGCTCTTAAAAGAAAATTTATCATTATCGATTAAAACCCCTGATTCAAAGTCACGGAAATGGAGGGGAAGAAGAATGGATAATTGGTTTAAAAGTAAATGGTTTGTACGAATTATCTCACTCGCATTTGCGATTCTGCTGTACGTCTTTGTATCATTTGATGTAAATGGTAATCAATTAGAAAATGATTCAAGAATACCGGATGACTCGGAAGATATAGAAACAATTGAAAATTTCCCGCTTGATATTAAAATTGACGCAGAAAAATACGTGGTGAGCGGTGTACCTGAATATGTGAAAGTTCAACTTCAAGGAAGTCCGGGTGTTCTGGTTCCAGCCGCACGGCAACAAAACTTTAATGCATACGTAGATCTGGAAGACCTGGGCCCGGGAAAACATACGGTTGAAGTTAAGTATTCCAATGTTCCGGATAATCTGGACGTCTACATTGAACCGAAAGAAATTAATGTGATTATCGAGGAACGTGCATCAGAGGAATTTACTGTTAATGTCGATTTTATTAATACAGACAAGCTTCCGGAAGGATTTGAACTTGGATCATCTGAAGTACAACCGAAAAAAGTTACCATTACAAGTTCTAAAAATATCATTGATCAAATTGGTATTGTAAAGGTATTTGTTGATGTTGCCGGGTTAAAGGAATCAATCGACAGTCGGGAAGTCCCTGTAAATGTATATGATAGTCAGGGTAATGAATTAAATGTAAACGTGAAACCACAAAATGTCGTTGTCTCGGCAGAATTGCTGAACCCAAGTAAAACCGTCCCAGTAGCGGTTCCTACGACGGGTGAACTGCCGAAGGATTACTCGCTGGCTTCAATAAAAGCGGGTCTTGATGAGGTGGAAGTCTTTGCAACTAATTCGATTTTGGCGGATATTGATAAGGTACAAACCGAGGAAATTAACTTATCGGATATTACAAAGTCCCAGACAATCGAAGCAAAGCTTGCCCCGCCGGATGGGGCTACCATCCCCGAAACAGATACAGTTGAGGTTGAAATAGAGTTGGAGCAAACTAAAACAATTGAAGATGTTGCAATTGACGTTGACAATCTTAGTGATGGACAAGAATTATCATTTCTAACTCCGGAAGATGCTAAGATGAAAGTAGATGTTGCAGGTTCTGAAAAAGATATAAGTAAACTGAATGCAGAAAAAATTAAATTGACTGTAGATGCAGAGGGACTTGATGAGGGAGAACATAAATTACCCATCGTCATTGTGGGGCCGGAAAATGTTAAAATTACCCCCGAAATGGAACAGGTGACAATTGAAATTAAGTAAATCTGTTCCAAGACTAAATTTAAAAACATACGTTGTACTAATAATTAAAGGCAGAATACAGGGATATTCAGGAGCAAAAGGAGAGATACTGCATGGGTAAATATTTTGGAACAGATGGTGTCCGGGGGGTAGCTAATGAAGAATTAACACCGGAATTAGCATTTAAGCTCGGACGTTTTGGCGGATATGTTTTAACAAAAGAAATAAAGAATCCAAAGATATTGATTGGCCGGGATACACGTATTTCAGGACCGATGTTTGAGGGTGCATTAGTTGCGGGTCTATTATCAATCGGCGCCGAAGTGATGCGACTTGGTGTTATTTCTACTCCGGGTGTTGCGTACTTAACGAAAGCTACGAAAGCGGAACTTGGTATTATGATATCCGCTTCGCATAATCCAGTAGCAGATAATGGAATTAAGTTTTTTGGTCCTGATGGTTTTAAATTAACGGATGAACAGGAAGAAGAAATTGAAACGTTAATGGATGGAGAAGATCACCTACCTCGTCCAATCGGTGAGGATATAGGGCAGGTTAATGATTACTTTGAAGGTGGACAAAAGTATATCTCCTTCTTAAAAGAATCAGTGGACAATGATTTTGATGGTATGCAGATTGCTTTAGATTGTGCTAACGGGTCTACATCAAGTTTGGCATCCCATTTATTTGCCGATCTTGAAGCGGATATTTTCACAATCGGAAGCTCTCCGGATGGTCTGAATATTAACGATGGCGTTGGTTCTACACACCCCGAAACCCTGCAGGCATTCGTATCTGAAAAAGGTGCCGATGTTGGGCTCGCTTTTGATGGTGATGGAGATCGATTAATCGCTGTCGATGAAAAAGGCCAAATAGTAGATGGTGATCAGATTATGTATATTTGTGCTAAATACATGAATGAGAAAGGTTATCTGCATCACAATACAGTTGTTTCAACAGTTATGAGTAATTTAGGGTTTTATAAGGCACTGGAAGAAAACGGCATGCGCAGTGATAAAACTGCTGTCGGGGACCGTTACGTGATGGAAGAAATGCGTAGGGGCGGATATAACCTTGGTGGTGAACAATCCGGGCATATTATTTTCCTTGACTACATTACAACTGGTGATGGACTTTTAACGGCCATTCAGCTTGTCAATGTATTAAAGGAAACTGGTAAACCTTTATCTGAGCTTGCTGGGGAAATGGAAGTATTCCCGCAGGTATTAAAAAATGTTAAAGTAACCGACAAGAAAAATGCTTTAACGAATCCGAAAGTGACAGAAGTTATTGAAGAAGTGGAAACGGAAATGGCTGGCGAGGGACGTGTGCTTGTCCGCCCTTCAGGTACAGAACCACTAGTTCGGGTGATGGTTGAAGCTTCGACAAAAGAAAAATGTGAACGTTATGCAGACCGCGTAGTAACAGTAATTGATGACTTATTAGGCATGAAATAAATTTGAGAACTGCTCTTTTCGTATAAGGGCAGTTTTTTAATATATATGATTCATTTATTCGAATATGCATAGGAGTGAGAGGCTAATGATATCTATTTTACTTGTTGATGATGATCCACATATCAGAGAATTACTCCGTTTTTACTTGCAAAAAGAGGGCTATCGAACGCTAGAAGCAGAAGATGGACAAGCAGCATTGCAGCAGCTTGAGGAACAGACAATTCATCTTGCTGTAGTCGATATTATGATGCCGCATGTCGATGGCTACGAGTTATGCAAGGAAATACGTTCATACTATGATATCCCCGTTATCATGTTAACAGCCAAGGGTGAACTGATTGATAAAGAAAAGGGGTTTACGGCGGGGACGGATGATTATATTGTGAAGCCTTTTGAACCGAAAGAGGTTTTATTTCGGATCAAAGCGTTGCTTAGGCGTTTCCAGGTGATGAATGAACAGATTATTTATCTTGGTGAAACCGTGATTGACCGAAAAAGCTATGAAGTGCGGGTGAGTGGCAAAACGGTGATTCTGCCATTAAAGGAATTTGAATTACTCGCACAGCTCGCCAATTATCCCAATCAAATTTTCACCCGTGACCAATTAATTGAATTGGTTTGGGGGAATGACTTCGTCGGGAATGATCGGACGGTCGACGTACATATTAAACGCCTGCGGGAACGTTTTTCGGAGGCGGAAAAGGACTTTTCTATCAAAACAATACGGGGTGTGGGCTACAAGCTTGAGCAGGTGTAACAATCTGTTCATGTTCTGTTCATATTAGTGGCGTAGTCTGCAACAAAAGAAGATTGTTTGGAGGAATTCATATGCGAACGCTTTATGTGCGCATTATCGTGGTGACAATGGTAATCATGGTTGCAAGTGCGATTATTGCTTTTTTCGCATCCAATATTTATTACCAACAATATTTAAAACCTGAGAATGATGCGAAAATCACCCAAATCTCAAGGAATATAGTGGATATTTACAAATCGAATAACAGCCAGGATATTTCCGCTTATTTAAACGATATGACTGACCTTGGATATAAGTTTTATTTGGTTGATGGGTCAGGAGACGGACAAGTTTATGGCGATCCTTTTCGGAAAAAGAATTTGGCTGCTGATGCCATTGATAAGGTAATGCAGGGCAATGTCTATCACGGGGTAAAGAACTATCCGTGGAAACCGTTTGTAACTGGTTTTTTTGATAATGAATTAAAGAATACAATCGGGATTCCGCTTGAGGTAAAAGGAAAGACCTATGCATTATTTGTAAGACCAAACACCTCACAGCAATTTGGAGAAATGCGTTTTTTCCTTGCTGTTTTACTTATATTGGCATTAATTTTCTCCTTCCTTTTAGTTCTAATTAGCACTAGTTATATTGTAAAGCCGATTAAACGATTAACGGAAGCTACAAAGAAAATTGCTGCAGGAAATTACCATATGAAATTGAATGTTAACCGGAAGGATGAAATAGGGCGTTTGGCTCGCGACTTTTCTAAGATGAGCAACATTCTGGAACAAACGGAGGCAAAGCGGCAGGAGTTCGTATCGAATGTATCGCATGAAATCCAGTCCCCGCTGACATCGATTCAGGGCTTTACTGAATTAGTGAGAGACGAAGAAATGACAGCTGACGAACGGCATCATTACTTGACGATTATCGAGAAGGAAAGCAAACGTTTATCGATGCTTGGGAGACAACTGCTTACTCTATCCATGCTCGATCACGATGGCAGTGATCATGCAGCATTTCCAGTTTCAATCGATGAGCAAATTAAAGATGTTATATCGACCACAGAATGGCAATGGCGGAATAAGAGCCTAAGCATTGATTTAAATTTACATGCGGGCTCGATTACCGGGTCAACAGATTTAATTCAGCAAATATGGATGAATTTAGTGACAAATGCGATTCGTTATACGGATAATGGTGGCACGATATCTATTACTACGAAAGAAGACAGGAACGGGGTCTATGCATCGATTCAGGACACTGGCATTGGAATGTCAGAACAAGATGTAACTCAGATCTTTGACCGTTTTTACAAAGTTGATAAGGCAAGAAAAAGAAGTGAAGTAAGTACAGGACTTGGACTCGCAATCGTGAAGAAAATAATTGAAATTCACCATGGAACCATTGAGGTAGAAAGTGAAATCGATACAGGTTCCACATTTCATGTCTATCTTCCGAAAAAGTAATCAATCGTTCATCTTCTATTCATATTACCTAGGTAAACTGTAGGTAATGAATGATTAGGAGGGAACGATTTTTATGTTTTTAGCAATAAGAGAATTAGTTCATGCAAAGTTCAGGTATATATTAATCGGAGTTATTATGGTACTGATTGCGATGTTAATTTTTATCATATCCGGGTTGGCAAAAGGACTATCAGCGGACAATGCATCCGCTATTCAAAACCTGCAGGCGGACCAGGTATTAATAGAAAAAGATGTTGATCAGCGGATTACGCAGTCCATGTTTCAGGCAGATAATTTGGATGCGATACAAGATATAAAAGGTGTAGAAGCAGCGACAGCCCTTTCTATTAACATGACAAGTACATCTGAAAAAGGTTCAGAGAAAAAGGTGGACGTTGCATTATTTTCAACGGACATAAATGGCATGTTAATTCCAGATGTCAGCAGCGGAAAGTCGCTGTCAGATCCAGATAAGCCAGCGTTGATCGTCGATAGTTCAATGAAGCAGGAAGGCGTAAAACTAGGAGATAAGCTTGAAATGGATGGTTTTGATCAAACATTCACAGTTGTTGGGTTTACTGACAATCAGCGATTTAGCCACACGCCAGTTGCATATGTAAGCAAGGGTGCACTTGGCGCCGCAAATGAGAAAGTAAATGCCATAGGGCTTCAAGTTGCAGACGGTAAGAACGACGCAGTACAAAGTAAGCTTTCTGGTCAATATGATTTGTTGAGCAAGGATGAATTATTGAAGGGAATCCCGGGATATTCTCAAGAACAGGCTTCCCTGACCATGATGATTGTCTTTCTGTTTGTAATTGGTACGTTTGTTCTAGCGGTGTTCTTTTACGTATTAACCTTGCAAAAAACAGACCAATTCGGTGTGTTGAAGGCACTTGGAACCAAGACATCCTATTTGATGCGAAATGTGATTACACAAGTTGTTTTAATTTCCGTCGTTTGCATTGGAATTGCCCTTGGTCTTACGTACGGGGCATCAGCATTGTTTCCAAATGATTTACCATTTGACTTGAACCTGGCAAATATGCTGCAGTTTTCCAGCATTTTGTTAGTCGTAACGGTTCTTGGATCATTACTATCACTAGTTCAGATTGTAAAAATCGATCCAATCCGGGCAATTGAAGGGGGAGCTAATTAATGAATACACTAGAGATGGATAATGTTACTAAAGTTTATCATGATGGACCAAAGGAATTTAGAGCCATTGACCAGGCTTCACTTGCAGTTAAGGAAGGCGAGTTTGTAGCAATTATGGGACCATCCGGTTCTGGGAAGAGCACACTGCTTTCAATAGCTGGTGCACTGCTTACACCAACAAGCGGGCAGATTCGTATTTCAGGCAAGGATCTGGCATCTTTATCAGCCAACAAAGTCACGCAGCTGCGGTTAGATAAACTGGGATTTATTTTTCAATCCGCTAACCTTGTTCCCTATTTAAAAATTAAGGATCAGCTTGGTTTAATCGGCAAACTGGGAAACTTAAGTAAAAAGGCCACAGAAATACGGACGAGGGAACTGCTTGAACACTTTGGGCTGTATGACCGCCTTAGCCATTTCCCGAGTGAACTTTCCGGCGGACAAAGGCAGCGTGTGGCAATCGCGCGCGCATTGATGAATGATCCGGAAATTATTTTTGCAGATGAGCCAACTGCAAGTCTTGATTCGAAGAGGGGATTAGAAGTGGTTGAAATGCTGGCTGATGAGATTAAAACCCGTAATAAATCGGGAATCATGGTTACCCATGATGAACGTGTCCTGCATTTATGTGACCGTGTCATCACAATTAAGGATGGTAAATTAGTATAGATTATGCAGGTGGAGGCGTGTGAGACTCCACCTGCATTTTTTTGCAGTAAACAAGGTATATCCATACTTCTTTCTACATAAGTGCAACTAAAGATTCGCCCAAAGGCTTGGCGAACGCCAAGTTTTCTAAAAAGATCAGAAAGTATAAACCGAAATCTGTCTAGCTCCAGCGCCCAGAAGCTGCCGTCATAAGCAATGGACACTACGAACGCTAAACCCATGCGTTCTACGGCCCCTTGCTTATGCGTCCGCTTCTAAACAGGGCACTTGCGCTTTTCTAATCCTAAAGTTTGTTCACTGGCGCACTTGGGAGAATTTCATCCGGTTTCGATAATTTAATGTCGTGTCATCCATCAATACGATCCGTTCGTGAAAAATACAGTCCAAACACGGCAAAATACGAGCGAACATGCATGCAGCCCTATCGGAGTGAATAAAAATAGGTTATAATTATTGTGTGACAATTCTAAACTGTCACTACATAGAACCAATTAGGGGGCCAATCATGATACAATTTCCAAAACCGACGCTTGAACAGTTTTTCCGTACCTATGCAATTACGAACTTTGCTGTCAGTAAGGATGAACAGCGTCTGATTTTTAATGCGAATTTAAATGGCAAAATGAATTTATGGGCGATGGATTTACCGGACACATTTCCGTATCTATTTGCCCAGCAGGATCAGTCGAGCAGTTTCATTCAATTTGATCCGAATAACCATTATGTCTTATCGGGATTTGACCAGGATGGTGATGAGAATCATCAAATATACGCATTACCTCGAGAAGGTGGGTTACCTCAACCCCTTATAACCGGAAGATCCGGGGACAAGTTCTTTTTTGCCCATCTAAGCGAGGATGGAAAGCGTCTATATTACATGACATCCGCTGGAAATGAATCCTTTTTAAACACACATGTGCGAAACGTCGAGGATGGATCAGACAATCTCATTCATACGGGCCAAGGCGGGCTTACCCAATTAGCCGCTGTTTCAACAACTGAAAAAGAATTTGTCTATCTGAAGTCGTTTGCCAACACATATGTCACTGGATTTGTGAAGACAGACGACCAAGAGTACACCCTTACACCAGACCCGGAAAAAGTTCATGTAACTTTTGATCCTGTATTTGTGGATGATGCGACTATTTACTTTGTAACTGATTATGAAAGTGAGTATGGGTATGTAGCTAAATTTGACATTGTGACGAAGCAGTTCTCACCTGTAGTGGAACTGGACCATGAAAGTGTACAAACAATTAACTATAACAAAAAAGAACATGCACTCTTTATGCTAACGGAGGATGGAGTGAAGGATAATCTATATCGCTATGATTTGAAAAAAGAACATACAGAAAAACTAAACCTGCCAGTTGATGTAATCAGTCAACTTCATGTTGCGGAATCCGGTTCACTGTATGTACTCGGTATTAGTGCAACAATTCCGTCAAACATTTATCAATCAAATGATGCTATGACCTGGAAGCGGCTCACTAATAACACGGTGTTAGGAGTTGGTAAAGAGGCGATGGTTGAACCGGATGTTGTTTCCTATGAATCGTTCGATGGTATGAAAATAGAGGCGCTGCTGTTCAAGGCTAGTCCAGACAATGATAACGGTCATACCATTTTCTGGCCGCACGGTGGACCACAGGCAGCGGAACGAAAGACATTTCGTTCGATGTTTCAATGCTTCCTAAACCGCGGTTACAGTATTTTTGCACCGAACTTTCGGGGCAGCACAGGCTACGGGTCCTCTTTTGTAAAATTGGTTGAACAGGACTGGGGAGAGGGGCCAAGACTTGATTGTGTAGCAGGAATTGAATGGCTGTTTGAAAAAGGCATTACAGATCGGGATAAACTTTTCCTTGTTGGTGGCAGCTATGGCGGATATATGACATTGCTATTGCATGGTCGTCATCCCGAATATTTCAAGGCATGTGTGGACATCTTTGGACCATCAGATTTATTCACATTCGTTGGGTCAGTGCCCGAACACTGGAAGCCAATCATGGACCGGTGGATTGGTGACCCGGAGCTCGATAAAGAACGTTTTATCAAAGATTCACCCGTAACTTATTTGGAATCCATGACAAGACCCATGCTCGTCATCCAGGGAGCCAAAGACCCGCGCGTTGTTAAAGCAGAGTCTGATCAAATTGTGGCTAAGCTGCAGGAGAAGGGCCGTGACGTGGAGTATTTCGTTATGGAGGATGAAGGTCATGGTTTTTCAAAAAAGGAAAATGAAATCAATGCGTATACCCGAATGATTGACTTTTTAGATCAGCACAGATGATAAACAAAAGCAGATGAAGGTTAACAGCATTCATCTGCTTTTGATTGGTCTTCAAGGTGTTAGTAAAATCACATTTATTTAGAAGAAACATATACTTATAACAACATCCATCAAATAATCATTGACCAAACAATTCACTATCGGTTAAAATATATTGTATTGTGATTGCAAAAGTAGTCACATAGTACTATTCAGTCAAAAATAGAAAGGAGCATCGTAAAACTAAATAGCACTAAAAGCGCCTGAACTATTCACATGAGACGACAGGATGAATAGTTGACGAGGAGGAGGGTTATCGATCTTTTCGGCGGATACCTCCCGATTGCACATCTCAATCGTAATTCTTTATTCATAAAACAGCGAGGCAACTCGTTGGCCAACTGAGTAAAGCAAGATGAATCAAAACAACACGAGAAAGGGGCAGTAAAACGCCCCGATATTGAGTAACCAATACAGGTCGTTTGTCTGCCCCTTCCGTCAAGGAGGATTACACGATTATGTGTGGAATTGTAGGTTATATAGGACAAAACGATACAAAAGATATTTTATTAAATGGACTTGAAAAATTGGAATACCGCGGTTACGACTCTGCGGGAATTGCGATGTTAAATGACGACGGAATGAATCTTTTTAAAGTAAAAGGACGGATTGCAGCGCTCCGAGATCGTGTAGACGCGTCAACACATGCCACAATGGGAATTGGCCATACACGCTGGGCAACCCATGGCGTGCCAAGTGTTGAGAACGCACATCCACACCAAAGTACTTCCGGACGCTTTACAATAGTTCATAATGGGGTTATCGAAAACTACCAGGACTTAAAAAAGGGCCATTTACAAGATGTGAACTTTGTTAGTGAAACAGATACTGAGGTCATCGTTCAGCTAGTTGAGCAATTATTTAACGAATGTCAGGACACTGCTGAGGCATTTCGCCAAGCTGTAAGTCTGCTAAATGGTTCGTATGCACTTGGACTAATCGATCGTGAAGATCAAGATACCATCTATGTGGCAAAAAATAAAAGCCCATTATTGATTGGTTTAGGTGAGGGCTTTAACGTTATTGCAAGTGATGCAATGGCAACACTAAAATTAACGGACCAGTATTTAGAAATCCATGACAAAGAAATCGTACTTGTTAACCGTAACTTTGTTGAAATTCAAAAGCTAGATGGTACTGCTGTTGCTCGTAAACCTTTTACAGCCCAAATTGACGTTAGTGATACTGAAAAAGGCACTTACCCGCACTTTATGCTTAAAGAAATCGACGAACAACCATTTGTTATGCGCAGAATCATTAAGGAGTACCAGGATGAAAACAACGAATTAAAGCTCGATAATGATATCCGGGAAGCAATGAAAGCATGTGACCGCGTGTACATTATCGCATGCGGCACAAGTTACCATGCAGGATTAGTCGGCAAGAGCTTTATTGAGAAACTAGCGAACATTCCAGTAGAGGTCCACGTAGCAAGTGAATTTTCCTATAACATGCCATTGCTGTCAGAAAAACCACTATTTGTGTTTATTTCACAAAGTGGGGAAACTGCCGATAGCAGATCGGTATTAGTAAGAATTAAAGAAAAGGGATACCCAGCACTTACCATTACGAATGTGCCAGGATCCACCCTTTCTCGTGAAGCAAATTACACCTTGAACCTTTATGCAGGACCGGAAATTGCAGTAGCATCAACAAAAGCATATACAGCACAAATCGCTGTATTGGCCATACTTGCAGTGGATACGGCAAAAGCAAAAGGCCTTACAATTGACTTTGATCCGATGCAGGAACTCGCAATTGTTGCGAATGCAATGGAAGTCTTGACAGATCAAAAAGAAACAATTGAAGATCTTGCAAAAGATTATTTAGAAACAACACGAAATGCCTTCTTTATCGGGCGCAGCAGTGATTACTATGTTTGTTTAGAAGGGTCATTGAAGCTTAAGGAAATCTCCTATATTCAAGCAGAGGGATTTGCCGGCGGCGAGTTAAAGCACGGAACAATTGCTTTAATCGAAGAAGGCACACCGGTTATCGCACTCGCCACACAAAAAGACGTGAATTATGCAATCCGCAGTAACGTGCAGGAGGTAGCGGCACGTGGTGCAAACGCAATGGTAATAAGCATGCGTGGCCTTGAGCAGGACGATGATGCATTCGTATTACCGCACGTTCATGAGCTATTAACACCACTTGCAACGGTAGTACCATTGCAACTATTAGCCTACTATGCCGCATTACATCGCGACTGCGACGTAGATAAGCCACGTAATTTGGCTAAGAGTGTTACGGTAGAGTAAGGGACATGGGGACAGGAACCTTGTCCCAGCAATTGTGTGCCTTTGAAATCGTACTTTTTATAAAAAAGATGTACGTTTAAAATAAAGTTACTATTTATACAAAAGTTGCATCGTTTTGCCCCTTTGGATATGCCTTGTCCAAGGGGGCTTTTATTAGTGAAAATGAATCATAGTATTATACCAAAAATGGGCCATAAAATGTTTAAATTAATGGCCCTTGATTACGCTGACGTCGACGGATAATGTGGTTTTGTTGAGTCTGATCAGTATTCTCCTCAGGTTCAGTTGCAAAAGGTATAAATTCCTTATCATTAAAATCGGAGAGGTTACGCGTTCCCAATGACTTATATCTAAATTGAAATTCCTCTTCGAATTCGGGCATCTCCTGCTCCGAAGATGACTGTTTCATACCCGCTATCCATGCATCAAAGTTATAAGTCCCCCGATTAATGATTCCACACAAATCTTCAAGTGATTGAGTAAGCTCCATTAAACAATCCAATCCATTTCTTAAAATAAGTCCCTTTCTTTTAGCCTTTTCAATAGAGTGTTCCAATTTGTAGGATTTCTCCAGATATTGAAACTCAATAAAGCAGCTGGTGCGATCCCAATTGAAATGATAGTTTTCAATTTTTAGTTCCTTCATAACCTTCATAAGCTTTTTTTCATAAACACTTTGCTCATTATGCGGCATCCATTTTAATAGATTAATTCCGAACATATTATTCACCGTCCTTAATTATTGTCAGTAATTATTTGAAACAGTTCCCTTATACTATAGATTTCAACAAAGTGATCAAAATTCCTTTAGAAATCGTTTTACATTTATCGACCTTTTTTTTAATATAAAATGAAAAAGGCGTATCACTTAGTGCTTTAAGTGATACGCTTTATTAAGATTGAAGTATAATTTGGTGGTTTAGAACTCTTCATAAGTAACCGGATCCTGATCCTTCATTCTTCCATCCAGACGGGTTAATTGGGAAATGATACGAATTTCTCCATCATCTAGGGTGAAGTCAAAAATTGATATATTCTCAAGTTGTCGCTTGGATGATGAAGATTTAGGAATTGGAATCGCACCGAGCTGATAATGCCAGCGTAAAATAATTTGAGAAACAGATTTGCTGTGATTTTTAGCAATCTTTTGGATGGCCTGATTTTCTAAAACTTCACCAGCTCGGGATAATGGACTCCATGATTCTGTGATAACATCGTTTTCTTTGTCCCATTTTCTTTGTTGTTCCTGATTGAAAAATGGATGTAATTCCACTTGATTGATGCATGGTTTTATTCCTGTTTCACTTTCTAACCGTTCTATATGTTCCGGCAAGAAGTTACAAACACCAATAGAACGGATTAATCCCCACTTTTTGGCATCAATTAATGCTTGCCAGGCTTCTGTATAGTGATCTTGTTTAGGGTTAGGCCAATGAATAAGGTATAGGTCGTAATAATCAAGACCAGCGCGGTATAAGGATTCTTGAATGGTGTTAACGGCTAAATCATACTTATGATAGCGGCCAGGTAATTTGGAAGTGATTCTTAGTTCCTCTCTCGGAACAGTACTGCGGCGAACCGCTTCCCCAACTGCTCCTTCATTTTCATAATTATAAGCGGTATCAATTAGTCGATAACCCACATCAATTGCACTTCTTATAGCATTTGCACCATCATTCCCATTAAGTTTATACGTACCGAATCCTATAGCTGGCAAAGTAACTCCATCATTCAATGTAATTTCTGGAATTGCTTGTTTCATAACAAATCGACTCCTTTCTTCTACTATTTTTATGATACTACCCATCCGAATGAAGATTCAAATATATAAAATAAATCGTACCAATTGAAGTAAACTGAAAATTTGTTTACTATTAAACTTAATTTAGGGAATTGGGAGTGATGGATATGCTTATGCAGATGCAAGATGTTCGTTTAATACGAGACGGAAAAACAATTCTTGATGATATAAACTGGGAAGTGAATAACGGTGAGCATTGGGCAATTATTGGGATGAATGGAGCCGGAAAAACGGCGTTGTTAAACCTAGTGTGCGGCTATCTCTATCCAACAAAAGGAACAATCAGTGTGTTCGGAAAACAATTCGGCCATTATCCGCTGAATGAACTAAGAAAACAGATTGGCTGGGTTAGTCTATCGTTTTCTGAAAAGATGCAGCATCACGCTGACAACAGTGGTATCCAGATTATACTCAGTGGTAAATTTGCATCCATCGGGCTTTATGAACAGCCGAGCTGGAACGATATTGAAAAGGCTTCAGAGATCTTGGAACAACTTGGGATAGAAAGACTTAGAGAGCAATCCTACCGCAGCATGTCCCAGGGTGAAAAGCAGCGAATCCTAATTGGCAGAGCCTTGATGGCCTCACCAAAGCTGCTCATTTTAGATGAACCATGCACGGGACTTGATTTTCTGTCAAAAGAACTGCTATTATCTACCATCAATCAAATGGCTGACAAGCAGCAAACTACTATTCTTTATGTAACGCATCAACTTGATGAGATACTGCCAATTTTTACTCATTCTCTATTGCTCAGAGAAGGCCGGATTTTTTCACAGGGGTTGACGAAGAACCAATTGACTTCAGAAAATGTATCGAACTTTTGCAATACTCCTGTTCAGATTAGTCAAGAGAATAATCGCTATTTACTTGAGCTTGGATTAAAAACCGGTGTATGAAGGAAATTAAAGGAATTGCACCTTTACTGAAAGATACCTTTCATAGGTGTTGTTAAACGGGTCGTTTGTGTTTTTTGAATGAGACTTTTCAAAGATAAATAATCGATCCTGCAATGATAATGATATTAATAGTTGGGTATCATAAGCCTTATGTCCCTTTTTAATAGTTAAAAAGAATGATTTTTTACTTAAACAATTACAGATCAACTGCTGAGTGTTATAATTTACGGAAATATATGAAAATTTAAAAAGGATGTGGACATGCAATGAACCTTAAAGGCAAGTTAAATACAGTTCTCCTTGTTTTCCTCATGGTTATACTTGCAATAATGCCTTTGACAATGGAAGAAAACACATCGTTTGTGAAAGCCTCAGATGACTCAAAAACACCTACAGAATCCGCAAAAGTTGCATCCGATGAAACCGCACAATTAACTAAAAAGATCGATGAAATACTAAATGATGAACGTCTTGATGGTGCTATTGCCGGAGTGAGTATTCGAAACGCCGGTAATGGGGCGGTTCTCTATTCGCACGATAGTGATATTCGCTTGCACCCAGCCTCTAATGAGAAAATAATTACTGGTGCATCTGCACTGGATGTACTCGGACCGGATTATCGTTTTTCAACTGAAGTTTTGACTGATGGTGAAGTGAAAGGTAAGGTTCTTAAAGGAAATTTGTATTTGAAAGGGAAGGGCGACCCAACCCTCATGAAAAAAGATTTAACTCAATTTGCGAAAGAACTGAAGAAGAAAGGAATTCATAAGATTAAGGGTGATTTGATTGGCGACGATAGCTGGTTTGATGATGTCCGGTTATCTACAGATTTAAACTGGGATGATGAACCTTATTATACTGGAGCCCAGGTATCTGCATTAACCATTGCTCCGAATGATGATTATGATGCAGGAACAGTTATTGTTGAAGTGTACCCTGGGGAGGAGGCAGAAGCGAAACCTAAAATAAAGCTTGTACCAGAAACTGACTACCTAACCATTGTAAATAAAGCAAAAACAGTTGGTAAAAATGAATCGAAGGACATTTCCATTGAGCGGGAACATGGAACAAATAGAATCGTTATCGAAGGAAATATCCCTGTGGATGGCTCGCGCTCAAGGGTATGGAGATCTGTATGGGAACCAACAGGTTATGCGTTGGATGTTTTTAGAAAGTCTTTAGAAGAGCAGGGCATTCGGCTAATTGGCAACTCAAAGGTTAAAGTAGGCGTTACACCTGAAGATGCTACTGTTCTGACATCAAGAAAATCGATGCCGCTGGAGGAACTATACATTCCCTTTTTAAAGTTGAGTAATAATGGTCACGCGGAAGTGCTTGCCAAGCAAATGGGTAAATCCGTCCATGGTGAAGGAAGCTGGGATAAAGGAATTGAAGTTATGGAGGATAAGCTTGCTAAATATGGAGTAAATACGGATACGGTTATGCTTCGTGATGGCTCGGGTATGTCACATAAAAACTTAATCCCGGCAGAAGAGCTAACCAAATTTCTTTATGAAATACAGGATGAAAGCTGGTTCCCTGTATTTAAAAATGCACTGCCAGTAGCCGGCGAGCCTGAGCGACTTGTAGGGGGTACGCTTCGGGACCGCATGACAGGTGAATCGACAAAAGGTAATGTTATCGCTAAAACTGGTTCATTGACTGGTGTTAGCACACTTTCTGGATATGTTACATCGAAGGACGGCAAAAAGCTTATCTTTTCAATCATGATGAACAATTACAAAACGGGATCAATGACGGAGCTCCAAGATGAAATTGCTACTGTGTTAGCGAAACATGAGTTTGAATAAAGCGAATCAACTTTATATAGGTAACGCATCAGCCGCATTTCTTATGAAGGAATGCGGCCATTCGTTATCTCAGCGCGGTTATACTAACGTTCTTTGGTGTTCAACCACCCGTAATGCCTGATTTAGATCTGCAATTAAATCATCGACGTGTTCCAGTCCAACAGAGAGTCTAAACAATCCGTCTGTAATACCTCTTTTTAGCCTTTCTTTCTTTGGCATTGCGGCGTGAGACATTGTTGCTGGATAAGAAAGAATTGACTCGACCCCACCAAGACTAACCGCAAAAACAGGCAACCGAATTTGTTCGATAAATGTTTTAGCAGCATCTTTATCAGGTAATCTGAAAGAAAGAACAGCGCCGTTTCCTTTAGACTGCCTGGCATGGATGGAATTACCTGGATGATAGGTTAAACTAGGGTAAAACACTTCTTCAATTAATGGGTGATCATGCAAATATGATGCTAATTTTTCAGCGGAATAGGATGATTGATTTAAACGGGCACTTAAGGTTTTAATGCCTCGGATTAAATGATAAGAATCTTGTGCGCCTAAAATTGATCCAAAGGAATTTTGAATAAATGCTAATTGTTCACCAAGTTCCTCGTTCTTTGTCACCGCCAAACCGGCAATAATATCACTATGTCCAGATAAAAACTTGGTGGCACTATGAAGAACGATATCCACCCCAAGTTCAAGCGGTTTTTGGTATAGTGGTGTCATAAAGGTATTATCAAGGAAGGTATGGCACTGATTAGCTCTGGCAATTTTAACGATTCCCTCGATGTCGGTAATATTTAAACATGGATTGGATGGTGTTTCCACATAAATTACTTTTGTATTTGCCCGAATCGCCTTTGCGGTTTCATGCAGGTCGGTCATATTTACAAAGGTGTAGTCAAACTTGAATTTAGTTAATATCTCCGTCACAAAACGATACGTGCCCCCGTAAACATCTTCTGAAATTAACACATGGTCGCCAGCGGATAGTAACATAAAAGCTGATGAAATGGCCGCCATCCCAGAAGAAAAGGCTAACCCCCTAACACCACCTTCCAAATTGGCAATTGTCTGTTCCAATACTTGCCTTGTCGGATTCCCTGTACGGCTGTAATCAAATGGGCCAAAATCATCAAAGCTCTCCTGATGAAAAGTAGATGATAAATAAATAGGCACATTTACTGCACCCGTTTTCCGTTCAATGTCGACATGTGAAGAAGCATGAATTAATCTTGTTTCAAGCTGATCTTTGTCAATACTCATGTCCATAGACCTCCTGTTCAAGGGTTGAAAATACGTATTTTAAATCTGCTATCAAATCTTCGACCTGTTCAATGCCAACAGAAAAACGCAATAATCGATCATCTATTCCACGGCGCACCCTTTCCTCTTCCGGGATGTCGGCATGGGTCTGGGTGGGAGGATAAGTAATAAAACTTTCTACTCCTCCAAGACTTTCCGCAAATGTTATTAATTTAAGATTTTCTAAAAAAGGTTGAATCCATTTACTTTCCTTGAGACGGAATGAAAGCATGCCGCCCTTTCCTGGGTATAAAACGTCGCTCACCTTGGGTTCACTCAGTAAGTAGTCGGCTATATTCTTTGCATTTTCTTCGTGTTGATCCATTCGTATTGCAAGTGTTTTCAATCCCCTAATTAGCAACCAAGAATCAAGAGGAGAAAGGACTCCACCGGAAGCATTATGGTGTTCAGCCAATTTTTCGCAGATTGTTTGTCCTTTAGCAACGACTAATCCAGCCAGCACATCATTATGTCCACCGATGTATTTGGTAGCACTATGAATAACGATATCGGCTCCATGGTCCAGTGGCTGCTGCAAGTAAGGGGTCAGAAAAGTATTGTCCACAATAAGTAACAGGTTATATTTATTTGCAAGAGCTGCAAATGCTTCGATATCAATTTCCTGCATCAATGGATTGGTAGGTGTTTCAATGAATAATGCTTTCGTTTTTGAAGTAATCAACTTTTCTGTCTCACGGACATTCTTAAACTCGGAATAATTTGTTTGTATAGCATAAACATCTGAATAATGTTTAAGTAATCGATAAGTTCCTCCGTAAATGTCTTCCGGAACAATTAGCTCATCTCCTGAACGGAAAAGGGAAAGGGCTAACTGAATTGCTGCCATTCCGGAACTGCACGCATAGCCACAATCACCAACCTCCAAGTCTGCAATTCCTTGTTCCAAAATTGATCGGGTTGGATTTTTCGTGCGCGTATAGTCATATCCAGTGGATTTGCCAATTCCTTGATGCTGAAATGCTGTTGATAAATATATTGGTGGGTTTACAGCACCTGTAGTCCCATCACTTTTATTACCTAGCTGAACTAACCTTGTTTCTATATTTCCTTTTGTCATATCATTCATCCTTTTCCTTTATCATCTTATCTCGTTAGAAATACTCAGTCTTCGCCTTAAGTGAGAAAAAAGTAGGAACCTTCAAGATAAGAAGAAGGTTCCTACTAGTAACACAATCTTCTTATCTTCTAGGAAGTAATTACCTATTGGAATTAGCACCGTGGCCTAAACAGCTGGTTGCTGAGACATCACTGGGCCTGGTCCCTCAGTCTCTCTTGATAAGAATGCTTTTATAAGTTTATGCCTTTAATCGATAGTTCAAATTATGTTCCTTAAGTGTTTTGTCTTGGCCAAAAAGGAAATGTTTCTCCATATCGGGAGAGTACTTAGAGTTAATTGTTTCAACGCCTACCGCTTCTGCCACTGCTCGCAGCATTGCCGGCGATGCCCCACAGCATAAACCGAGGTAATTAATACCGATATCGTTAGCCTCTTTTGCCCACGCTGCCAGCTCATAGCGATTATGGTAAAGTGGATCAAGCGCAGTCGGAAAGGTTGTTTCTGTAGGTAAATTACAACCGCATCCTCCATCAGGTAAATTAAAGAATGTAGGGTTTTCTTCTGTTGTACGGTATGGTATAGGCAGGCCGGCTACATATCCATCGACATTTTTTCGTATTTCAGCAAGATACGGCTGCATCGTATCAGGGCCTCGAAAACAGTTCATCCCAACGACCAACGCACCTTTTTCAGAAAGTAGTTTGCAAGATTCATCAACCGTATAGCCATCCCGTAAAATGTTTTCTCCCATTAACCCGAGCGTAATGACTGCAGGCAGATTCTGTTTGCGGATTTCCTCAAACGCTATAAGAGCTTCTTCGTGGTAATAAAATGTTTCCCCATTCACGAAGTCAACCTCCTCTTCTTTGCACCATTTCACCATTTCCGCAAATATATTTCTTACTCTGGCCCTTGATTCAGAATCTTCGGGATCAAAAATATTCGTATTTGATATATTCCCGGCCACTAATGCTTCTTCTTTCGGATGTTCCTTGGCAACTTCTTTTGCTAGCCGGATGGCACTTCGATTTAATGGCTCTAGTAACTCCTCCTTGCCAATTATCCGCATTTTTTCCCTGTGGGCATTATACGTGAAAGCTAATACGACATCCGAACCAGCATTCATATAGTCCCTGTATGCTTGTTTAAGTGCCTGGGGGTTATCCAGTGCTATTTCCGGTACAAAAGAGCCAGCCTGCAAATAACCCCTTCGCTCCAGTTCAAATAAATAACCTTCCCCAGCAATCACAGTCCCTTCTTTTAAACGTTCTTCCAAACTACGCTTCATTTCTTTTCCTCCTCTTTTACATGCAAAATAAAAAACCTCTTCTTTCTATAAGAAGAGGTTTACATGCCGTGGCTAGGTTCTCTTCTTATCTTCAAGCATTACGCTTCTGGAATTGGCACAGTACTTTAAATAAGCCTGTTGCCGAGGTATCAAAGGGCCAGTCCCTCCACCTCTCTGGATAAGAAAAATTTCATATTCAATTTAGATGTTACTAAATACAATATCCATGTTCACCTCGAAAGTCAAGATAATTTTTTTAAATTTAGTCAATTGAATGAATTCCCATTGAATGAATTTAATATATAAGAAAAGCGCAAGCGCCCGTAGAACGCATGGGTTTAGCGTTCGAAGTGTCCATTGCTTATGACGGCAGCTTCTGGGTGCTGGAGATAGACATATTTCGGTTTATACTTTCTGATCTTTAAATAAAAACAAATTTCAACTTTCCCTGTTGACTTAATTTAATAATTCTGTATAATGAAGAGAAATTAACAAATTCGATGAGAAAAAGAGTAGTTGCAAAGGTCAGCTAAAGCGAGCCGGGTTGGTGAAAGCCGGTGCAGGACATGTAACGAACCGCGTTTTTGAGATGTCGGTTAAACCCGATCGGATGGCCTCCGTTAACAGCGTCAAGCCGATTCCGCAGTTGCGGAATAATTAGAGTGGTACCGCGGATGTAAACGTTCGTCTCTTATTTAGATAGAGATGAAGGTTTTTTTTTATTTTACACTTTAAGAAATCTTTATCGGTATAAAGTATAAAAAAATCTAAGGCTTTCGCCATTAGTTCTTGGCGACAAGCCAAGATTTTCTAATAAAAGTCTCTTCTAAAGAAGCATATAGAACCATAATGTATATATAAGTCGATGATAAAGAGAGTAATTGCATGTAACTGCAGAAGCGAGCCGGGGTGGTGGAAGCCGGTGCAGACATGTAATGAACCGCACTTTTGAGATAGTTGCCTGAACAAGTGTAAAACTTTAGTAAGGCAAACCGGGCCGTCCCCGTTAACAGCCTCAAGCCGATTCCGCGGATGCGGAATAACTAGAGTGGTACCGCGGATGTATAAACGTTCGTCTCTTATTTAATTCGTTAAATAGAGATGGGCGTTTTTTATATGCAAATAGTTTCGTGAGTTAGAGTATTAGTTAGCTAAAGTAAATAAATCAAAAGGGGGACTTTTAATGGACACGGGTTATTTAATTTTGGAGACAGGGGATGTTTTTGAGGGAACGATGGTAGGGAAAAATGTCTCGTCAACCGGAGAAGTGGTCTTTAATACAAGCATGACCGGATACCAGGAAATTATGACGGATCCCTCTTACACAGGACAAATCATTACATTCTGTTATCCACTTATCGGAAATTATGGAATCAACCATTTTGATAATGAAAGTATTGGTCTCCACCTGTCTGGAGCTGTTATCAGTGATCTTTGCACAACACCAAGTCACTATTTGGCAATAAAATCATTTGCTGAACATCTTGCAAACGAAGGTATTCCTTGCCTGGCAGGTGTTGATACCAGGGCGATTGTGAAGAAGATACGCAAAAACGGCACAATGAAAGGTGTCATCTCGAAAACGCCTAGCAAGCATGTGCCGATAGGCCAGGACAATTTGCTGGTTAAAAAGGTTTCGACACACAGTGTGCAACAATACGAGGGATCAGGTCCGCACATTGTTTTAGTGGATTATGGGTACAAAAAGTCTATGCTTGAGGCATTGCTTAAAGTGGGCTGTAAAGTATCCGTTGTTCCTTATTCAACAACGTTCGAGGAAATGCAATCCTTGAAGCCGGAGGGCGTTATGTTTAGTAACGGCCCAGGTGATCCGATGATGGTTTCATCCATGTTCCAAGAAGTGAAAAAAATAACAGAGAACTTCCCGTCGCTTGGAATATGTTTAGGCCATCAAATCATTGCTTTAGCCTATGGTGCAAAAACAAGCAAACTGCTTTTTGGTCACCGTGGTGGAAATCACCCGGTTAAGGAAATTGAAAGTGGCAAGGTTTGGATGACGCCGCAGAATCATGGATATGTAGTAACAGAAGACAGTATTAACCATGAAATATTCGGCGTAACATACCGAAATATCAATGATCAGTCGATAGAAGGATTAAAGCATAAAAAACTGCCAATTGTGACGGTTCAATTTCATCCAGAATCACATCCCGGACCTTCTGATACGGAACATATTTTCAAAGAATTTCTAGCCACTGTTGGAAAGGCAGGTGACCTAAAATATGCCACTACGAAATGATATTAAAAAAGTGTTAGTGATAGGATCAGGACCAATTGTGATCGGGCAAGCGGCAGAATTCGATTACGCAGGAACACAAAGCTGTCTCGCCTTAAAAGAAGAAAACATCGAGGTCATCTTAATCAATAATAACCCCGCAACAATCATGACCGATGAGAAAATTGCTGACAAAATTTATCTGGAACCACTCACCGTTGAAACGATTGAAAAGATTATTAAGAAGGAGAAGCCTGATGGGGTTATTGGAACGCTTGGTGGACAAACGGGTTTAAATCTGGCGGTCGAATTGGATGCAAAAAATATCCTGCTAAAATATGATGTTGAGCTATTAGGAACTTCCATCGAATCCATTCAAGGTGGAGAGGACAGGGAAAAGTTCCGGCAATTAATGATTGATATTGATGAACCGATTTCGGAATCAAAAATCATTCACACTTTTGAGGAAGGGCATCAATTTGTTCAGGAGATTGGATTTCCGGTTATTATCAGGCCGGCATATACACTTGGAGGATCTGGTGGAGGATTCGCCGCTAACGAAGCAGAGTTAGAAGTAGTTCTTAACAATGGCCTGACTTCAAGTCCTATTCATCAAGTATTAATTGAAAAAAGCATAAAGGGCTGGAAGGAAATCGAGTATGAAGTGATGCGGGATGCCAATGATACATGCCTGATTGTGTGCAATATGGAGAATATTGATCCAGTAGGTGTTCATACTGGTGACTCAATGGTTGTCGCACCATCGCAAACATTATCGGATGTCAACTATCAGGTGCTCCGAAACGCATCATTAAAAATTATCCGGGCCTTAAAGATTGTTGGCGGCTGCAATATTCAATTCGCGTTTGACCCGCATTCCGAACAATATGTGATTATTGAGGTTAACCCGAGGGTGAGTCGTTCTTCCGCTCTCGCCTCAAAGGCCACTGGTTATCCAATTGCGGGGATCGCTACGAAATGTGCAGTTGGATACCATTTGGATGAAATCATCAATCCGATTACCGGAACAACATATGCATCCTTTGAACCGGCGCTTGATTATGTAGTTGTCAAATTGCCACGGTTTCCATTTGATAAGTTTACGGATGCAGACCGCACATTAGGAACACAGATGAAGGCGACCGGTGAAGTGATGGCAATTGACCGGACGTTTGAAGGCGCACTAAACAAAGGGATTCGGTCACTAGAATGTGGTCTTTCAAGTCTCTGTTTGCCCGCATTTAGGAAGGCAGACAAAGAAGTGCTAATTGATCATATGGAAAATGCAACAGATTTACGATTATTTGCTATCGCAGAAATGTTTCGAAGCGGGATGACGATTGAAGAGGCAAACAACTTTACAGCGATTGATCCATGGTTTTTACAAAAGATAAAGGGGATTGTCGAACTTGAACAGCAATTAGCAGCGTTTAAGTGGGAAGATGTTCCCGTCACTTTAGTAAAACAGGCAAAGCAAATAAACATTAGTGACGAATGGTTTACAGAAACCTACCAGATTCAGGCGAAGGATGTTCGGCAAAAATGGAAGGAATTAGGATTGAAGCCGGGATACAAATTAGTTGATACCTGTGCTGCTGAATTTGAAGCACAGACACCCTATTTCTATTCAACCTGGACCGGGGAAGATGAGGCAGAAGTTAGTGAGAATCAAAAAATACTCGTAATAGGTTCTGGACCAATCCGTATTGGTCAAGGTATAGAGTTTGACTACTGTTCAGTCCAAGCTGCTTTGGCCGTAAAGAACATGGGTTATGAAGCAATTGTCATGAACAATAATCCAGAAACGGTCAGTACAGATTACTCCGTAGCGGATCGTCTCTATTTTGAACCATTGGCTCTGGAGGATATCTTAAATGTTGCGGAAAAAGAAAAGGTTGCTGGTGCACTGATTCAGTTCGGCGGGCAAACTGCTATTAATCTAGCTAAGGGATTGGAAGAAGAGGGGATTACTATTCTCGGGACCTCCACAGAGGCCATCGATCAATTAGAGGACCGGCAGCACTTTTACGATACTTTAAAAGAATTAAATATTCCACACATCGAAGGGGAGACAGCTAATAACGCCGATCAATTGCAGGAAGCGGCTAATCGTCTGGGCTTTCCGATACTTGTTAGACCTTCCTATGTGATAGGTGGTCAATCGATGTTCATTTTCTACAATTCACATGAATTGGAACGCCACCTAAATATGGATGACCATCAATCATGGCCGTTATTGGTTGACAGGTATATGCCAGGAATCGAATGTGAAATTGATGCTATTAGTGATGGTAAACAAGTATTGATTCCCGGCATTTTTGAACATATCGAAAAGGCTGGCGTCCATTCCGGTGATAGTACAGCTATTTTTCCGCCGCTTTCATTATCGGAAGACATTAAATCTGTCATTGTAGATTATACGAACAGGATCTGCACTTCCTTACAGATTAGTGGGTTAATGAATATTCAGTTCGTGATTACGGAAGAAACAGTCTATGTGTTGGAGGTTAACCCAAGATCGTCTCGGACGGTTCCTATTATCAGTAAGGTAACAGGGGTACCAATGGTCGAAACAGCCGTCAATGTTCAGCTTGGCAAAGGCATAGAACAACAGGGAAAAGAATCGGGACTTTTACCAGAACCATCCTTTTATTCAGTAAAGGCACCAATCTTTTCTGCAACCAAATTGAAGAATGTGGACTTTGTATTGGGGCCGGAAATGAAATCAACGGGAGAACTATTGGGAATCGGCGCTTCTGCTGACGCAGCACTCGAGAAGGCGATATTTTCTCAAGGGGAAAACATTTTACATTTCACGGAAGATAAGCCTATTATTCTTTGCGCTATGTCTGACAGGGAAAAAGGGGAGAGCATAGAGGTTGTAAAAACATTAACAAATAGGGGTTTTCAAATAGGAGCAACACCTGAAACGGCAGCTTTTTATCAAAAGCATGAAATACCTATATCTCATATTATTGGAGAACTGGATTCCATAAAGAAATTACTAGCCAGCAACCAGGTAGCGGCTATCCTGAATGGACCGACGCAGGGGCGTAATCAAGGTTCGTTTGGCTTTGGGCTAAGGGAGCTTGCCGTTCAATACCATGTACCATTGTTTACTTGTCTAGACACGGTAAAAGCTGCAGTGAAACTCCCTGAAAAGGCGAGCCAGAAGACCGTGTTAACACTTTCGGAATATCGAAAAACACAAGCAACTATTAATAAGGGGAGTGAAAACTATGTTAAAAGTTAAAAGTGACAATCAAGTAAAGCAGGGTCCATTTGAATTAAAAGGAAAAGATTTTATCAAAATGGCTGATTTTGAACCAAATGACATTTTCTTTCTCTTGGACCAGGCGCTTGAAATGAAAAACCTGCAAAAAAAGGGAATTCCACATCCGTATTTAAGCGGTAAAGTGTTAGGCATGATTTTTGAGAAATCGTCAACCCGAACAAGGGTATCTTTTGAAGTAGGGATGCTGCAGCTCGGTGGGCAGGCAATTTTCTTGAGTTCAAATGATATCCAGCTTGGCCGCGGGGAATCGATTGAAGATACAGCAAAAGTTCTGTCCCGCTATGTTGACGGATTAATGGTTCGAACATTTGCCCACGATTCAATTGAACAGTTCGCACAGGCGGCTGACATTCCGGTTATTAATGGTCTTACGGATTTACACCATCCGACACAGGTTTTGGCGGATTTATTAACCATTTATGAACATAAGGGAACGTTGACTGGATTAAAGATGTGCTATATCGGCGACGGTAACAACAATATGTGCCACTCTTTGCTAGAAGGCGCAGCAAGTGTTGGGATGCATTTATCGGTTGCCAGTCCAAACGGTTATGAACCAAATCTGTCTATTATGGGCAAGGCTAAGCAAATTGGTAAATCGACAGGGAGTAATGTGATTTATACGGAGTCACCAGAGGAAGCCATTAAGCAAGCTGATATTGTTGTAACTGATGTTTGGACCAGTATGGGGCAAGAAGAGGAACAGAAAAGGCGTTTTGATGCATTCGAATCCTATCAGGTAAATGCCGACCTCTGTTCCCATGCTAAGCAAGACTTTATCTTCCTTCATTGTTTACCGGCACACCGCGGAGAAGAAGTGACAGCGGAAATCATTGACGGCCCGCATTCAGTCGTTTTTGATGAAGCGGAAAATCGGTTACATGCGCAGAAAGCCATACTAAAAAGCTTAATGAAATATTAATTTCAAAAGGAGAGGATACACATGGCAAAAGATAAAATTGTATTAGCATATTCAGGTGGGTTAGACACATCTGTATCAATAAAATGGATCCAGGAAAAGTATGATTATGATGTGATTGCTTTAGGTTTAAATGTTGGAGAGGGAAAAGATCTGCAGGAAATCAAACAAAAGGCATTGGATGTAGGTGCCATTAAATCGATTGCCATTGATGCAAAGGAGCTGCTGGCACAGGACTATATTTTGCCAGCATTGAAAGCAAATGCCCTATATGAAGGGAAATACCCGATATCTTCCGCATTATCACGTCCATTAATAGCAAAGTTATTAGTCGATGTGGCTGAACAGGAAGGGGCTGTTGCAGTTGCCCACGGTTGTACTGGTAAAGGCAATGACCAAGTACGTTTTGAGGTTTCTATTCAAGCGCTGAATCCAAATTTAAAAGTAGTTGCACCTGTTCGTGAATGGGGCATGACGAGGGATGAAGAGATCGCTTATGCAACAAAGAAAGGGATTCCTGTGCCAGTAAACCTTGATAACCCTTTTTCAATAGATGCAAACATTTGGGGCAGGGCGTGCGAAGCTGGGGTGTTGGAAAACCCGTGGGAGGAAGCACCAGAAGCAGCCTTTGACTGGACAAATCCAATCAATCTTACACCTGATGAACCGGAGTATGTAGATATAACATTTGATCAGGGTGTCCCTGCTGCATTGAATGATGAAGAAATACCGCTAGTGGAATTAATTGAAAAACTAAATGAACAGGGCGGCATCCATGGAGTCGGCCGGATTGATCATATTGAAAACCGTCTAGTTGGCATTAAATCAAGAGAAGTATACGAAAATCCGGGCGCGCTTATTTTGATTAACGCCCATAAAGAGCTGGAATTTCTAACATTAGCGCGTGAGGTCTTACAGTTTAAAACAACTGTGGATCAGCAAATGTCCAAAATTATTTATGATGGCCTTTGGTATTCACCAATAAGACCTGCGCTTGATGCTTTCATTAATGAAACACAAAAGGTCGTTTCTGGGAAAGTACGAGTTAAACTTCATAAAGGTTCGCATGTTGTGGTTGGCCGTCAGTCAGCTAATAGTCTTTATAACGAGGAACTAGCAACCTATGCAAAAGGTGACGCATTCGACCATAATGCCGCGGTTGGATTTATTAACTTATGGGGGCTTTCAACAAAAGTGTACGCAGAAGTCCATAAGACAAAAGATGATTCTAAGGTAAGCGAACCTTTAGATATAAAATAAAGGAGAAAATCTAACGATCAGGAGGGGAAATTGTGGCAAAACTTTGGGGTGGACGATTCACAAAAGAAACAAATAAACTTGTTGATGAATTTACAGCATCTATCTCATTTGATCAGAAACTGGCAGATCAGGATATCCAGGGCAGCCTTGCCCACGTCCAAATGCTCGGTGAATGTGGCATTATTACACCTGAAGAGGCGGAAACAATTCAGACTGGGCTAAAAACGATTCAGGAGAAGCTTGAAAAAGGCAAAGTTGACTTTTTGGTTGAACATGAAGACATTCATATGAATCTTGAAAAGCTGTTAATTGATGAGATTGGCCCGGTCGGTGGAAAGCTCCATACCGGCCGCAGCCGAAATGACCAAGTGGCAACAGACATGCATCTGTATCTTCGTACAAAAACGAAGGGTATCATTGAATTAATGAAACTGGTTCAGTCAGCTATTATCAGCCAGGCAAAAGAAAATATTAATACCATCCTACCTGGTTATACACATTTGCAACGAGCCCAGCCTGTGTCATTTGCCCATCATTTATTAGCATATTTTTGGATGTTTGAGAGAGATAAGGAAAGATTACAGGATAGCTTGAAGCGGATTAATATGCTGCCTTTAGGTGCCGGGGCACTGGCTGGAACAACTTTCCCAATTGACCGGGACCGTGTTGCTGAACTTCTGGAGTTTGATGATGTATATCCGAATAGTATGGACGCTGTGAGTGACCGTGACTTTATTCTTGAATTTTTGTCTACTGCATCGATATTAATGGTCCATCTTTCAAGACTATCCGAAGAACTGGTAATCTGGAGCAGTCAGGAGTTTCAGTTTATTGAACTTGATGATTCCTTTAGTACTGGTTCCAGCATTATGCCGCAAAAGAAAAATCCGGATGTTCCTGAATTATTAAGGGGAAAGACAGGGCGTGTATTTGGTGATCTAGTTGGTCTCTTAACCGTGTTGAAGGGCTTACCTTTAGCTTACAATAAAGATCTACAGGAAGATAAAGAGGGCATGTTCGATACCGTCGATACATTAGAGGGTTCACTGACACTTTTAGCTCCGATGCTGGAAACGATGGTAGTGAATGATAAAAAGATGCGCAAGGCTGTAACACAGGATTATTCGAATGCGACTGATATTGCGGATTATTTGGCTGGAAAAGGCATGCCGTTTCGACAGGCGCATGAAGTAATTGGAAAAATGGTCATCTATGCGATTGAAAAAGGGAAGTATTTATTGGATTTGGATATGAGCGAATATCAAACATTTAGCGCTTTGTTTGAAGAGGACGTTTATGACTTTCTAGAACCAGACCATGTAGTGGGAGCAAGAACAAGCAAGGGTGGAACGTCGCCCGAGCAAATTGAACAGCAACTGGAACTTGCACAGGAAAAGTTATAGTTACTAAACTTTGGACCTAGACCGTTTGATTGGAAGGCACTGAAAAAGTGGCGAATTTAAAAATTTAGCTATTCATCTTAACTTAGCATTTTGAATATACAGAGACTCCTTGAAAAAGAAACCCGCTTTTTCTGCGTGCGATGTTTCTCAAGGGAGCTTTCCTTGTCCTGCGGGAAGTGAGAGATCGACGAGACCCCGCAGCACGGCGTTAATGAAGTCCGAATAAAACCGCCCTTTGCGGGCAACGTCGGCTACCCCTTGCCGGGGCAAGGAGGCTCGTCACTCGCCCTAAGGTGCGCGATGTATATTCAAGATGCGGTGATAGATCCATCTATTTTGTACTACATTTACCTTTTTCAGTGGCCTTTTTGATTATGGTGTAGGTCCCTTCATTATTTTGTCTAAAGTGGGCATATTAACTGGAAAATAAGGAGGTAATCGTTTTGACAGATTTTTGTCCAGTTTCATGGCCTGAAGAGCCTACACCTGATGATTGGAAGGCATGCAAAGAATGTGGCCTTTACGAGCATGGGTCAAGGATGGTTTGGGGCGAAGGGAATCCGGAAGCACCCATCATGGTTGTCCTTGATAATCCCGGGTTACGTGAAGATCGCGAAGGAAATCAATTTGTCTGTGGGACTAGGCAGACATTGCAAAAGGTAGCTAATGATGTTGGCTTAAACATGGATGACCTGTATGTCACCTATATTTTAAAAAGAAAGCCAACCCGTGCTTATGAAAAAGAACAGGCTCGCACAGTCTGTATGCTTCATCTCAAGGATCAGCTTCAGGCTAAGCAACCTGAGTTGGTTATTTGCCTTGGAAATGTTGCAGTACAATCCTTTTTTCATGATTCTGACGTTGATGTAAAATCATTACGCGGCTCTGTTCATGATGTACATGGATATCAGACAATGGTGGCTTACCACCCATTAGCGGTTCGGCGCCGGCCCAATCTATGGAATTTATTTTTGGAAGACTGGACAAATGCTGCCAATCAATATCATGAAAATGATAATTAAATGTGGCTCAGGATTAATGTAATAAAGATTCCAACGGCCGTAATAAATCCGACAGCTGGACCACCTTCTTTATACGCTTCCGGCATCATTGTTGAAGCAACCATTGCTATGATTCCTCCACCTGCAAATGCGCTAATAATGGCCTTCACGCTGTTAGATGCATCTCCCAGAAGGGCAATTCCTGCTAACGAACTTAACGCTGAAAATAAAATAACTACGATCCACATGGTAAAAATCCTCACTCTTGAGTACCCATCTTTTTCAAGACCGACCGTACTTGACAACCCCTCTGGGAAATTACTGATGAAAATGGCAATCACAAGTGACATGCCAATTGAATGCCCGCCAATTAGACTGACACCAATCATCGCCGATTCAGGGATGGCGTCCATGACCGTCCCTATAAAAATAGCCAGTCCGGAACCTCCTTGTTCACCACTGCCTTCAGATTGTTTCCGTTTATGTCCCCCATATTTTGAAATTAGATAATCGAAAATAGTAAATATTAGTGCACCACCCAGAAAACCAATAGCTGCTTCCTTGAATCCAGCTTGTTCAACGGCTCCGCCGAGCAGTTCATATGTAGTTGCCCCAATCAATGCTCCTGTTCCAAGGGCCATAATATATCCAATAATCTTCTTTTTAATTGGAAAGAAAATAACTGCTAATGCCCCCAACAAGGAAGCTGAACCAGCTACACCACCCCATAAGACAGCACTCCACATGTTGATAACCTCCTTTTCCATATTACTTTCTTATACTATACCCAACCTAAATGGAATGAATCGTACAGAAGTTAAGCTGGTACATTTGACCCTGGTCAATAAGACTATTCCAAAATATCTAGTAATCCCGTAACCTAATAAGTGACAAAACTTTGAAAGGGGTTACACTATGAATAGAGGGAAAGTTGGTAAAATTTCTTTCATGCTCCTGGTCGCGTTGGTTATGGTTGTCCCATTTAGCGGCAGCACCACTAACGCGGAAACAACTGACAGCAGCATAGTCAACATGAGACTTATGGAAACGACAGATATTCATGTACATTTAGTAAATTATAATTATTATCAGGACAAGCCTACCAATGAATTCGGGTTGGCAATGACGGCAACACTAATCAAGCAGGCTCGCAGTGATGCTACAAACTCAATGTTATTTGACAATGGTGACTTGCTGCAAGGGAACCCGCTTGGCGACTATGTTGCTAAGAATGGACTGGAAGAAGGAGAAGTTCATCCAGTCTATAAGGCTATGAATCTATTGAACTATGACACAGGAAATATCGGGAATCATGAATTCAACTATGGCATCGATTATTTAAAAGAAGCGACAGACGATGCAAACTTCCCATACATCAATGCTAATGTATATTATGATGATGGGGATAATGATCCTACTAATGATGAGAACTTTTTTGAACCATATAAAATTCTGCACAAACAGGTAGAGGATACGAATGGCAATACTCAAACGGTTGATGTTGGTGTAATTGGTTTTGTTCCGCCGCAAATCATGCAATGGGATAAAGCTAATCTTGACGGTAAAGTCAAAACAAAAGGCATTTATGAAACTGCCAAGAAGTATGTACCAATCATGAAAGAAGAAGGTGCTGATATAATTGTAGCGGTACCGCATTCTGGACTTGGGTCAGTAGAACTACAGGAACGTGAGGAAAACGCTACCTATAATCTTACAGAGGTAGAAGGCATCGATGCTATCATGTTCGGTCATGCTCATGAAGTTTTTCCAAGCGAAACATTTGCCGGAATCCCTGGTGTTGATTTGGAGAAGGGAACCATCAATGGTGTTCCATCTGTCGAAGCAGGTTTCTGGGGGGACCACTTAGGAATCATTGATTTGAAACTTGAAAAAGACGGTGAAGGTTGGAACATTATCGATTCCAGCGCCGATGTAAGGGCAATTCATGATGAAAATGGAAACGCATTAGTGGAACCGGATCAGGAAATTCTTGACGCTGTTGCGGAAGACCATCAAGCAACACTCGATTACATTCGTTCCGAAGTCGGTGAAACTACTGCACCAATTTACAGTTATTTTGCATTAGTGAAAGATGATCCATCGGTACAAATCGTTTCGAATGCACAAAAGTGGTATACAGAGCAGGCGGTAGCAGGAACAGAATATGAGGGATTACCGGTTTTGTCTGCAGCCGCACCGTTTAAAGCTGGAGGCAGAGGCGGAGCAAATTACTATACGTATATTCCAGAAGGCCCAATTGCGATTAAAAACGTGGCTGATCTATACGTTTATCCGAATACCTTAAAAGTTGTAAAACTATCAGGGGAACAAATTCGTGAATGGCTGGAAATGTCTGCAGGGCAGTTTAACCAAATTGACCCGAACGCTTCTGGCCAGCAGTCTTTGGTTGATCTTGACTTTCCAACTTATAACTTTGATGTGATTGATGGAGTTACGTACAATGTTGATGTAACCGCGCCATCCCGTTACAGTAACGATGGCGAGCTAATCAATCCTGATGCACAGCGGATTGTGAACCTGCAATACAACGGTGAGCCAGTGCAGGATGATCAGGAGTTTCTTGTAGCTACAAATAATTACCGAGCAAGTGGGGGCGGCAATTTCCCTAATTTAGATGGAAGTCAAATTGTTCTTTCTCCACAAATACAGAATAGACAGGCAGTGATTCAGTATATTCAGGACAATGGAACGATTGATCCATCGGCAGACGGCAACTGGTCTTTTGCAGCGGTTGACGGTAACCCTGAACTGACATTCCAGTCATCTGTTGATGCACAGCAGTTCATCCAGCCTGATGGGAATATCACTTATCTTGGCGTGGGAACAGAAGGTTTTGCCAAGTATGGGCTTGACCTATCCGGGACAGAGGAACCTGAGCCGGAACCTGTTACACTTGCATCTCTCAAGCAGGATGTAGCTGATTTTATAGAAGCGGATAAAATTGACCATCCACTTGCTGTTCAGCTTACAAATAAACTGAATCAGGTGGAGCATCAATTAGAAAAAGGCCATGATAAGCAAGCGATGAAGAAAATGGACGGATTCCTGAAGCACTTGAACAATAAAGCAATGAATAAATTCATCGCTGCAGATGCAAAAGAAACATTAAACAATACAGCGGAAGAACTAATGAACAATTGGAAATAAAGTAATACCAAAAACACACGCCAACGATTACACTTAACGTATCGAGCGTGTGTTTTTTGAAATTATTGGGGGACAGTCCCCCATCGCTCTAATTCGCTAAAGCGACGGGGGACTGTCCCCGGGAAGGAAGTACTATGAAAAAGATAATGTTTAGAGATATCTATACACCAGGTTATGTGGCTTTTGAAAATAATGAATATAAGCATATTCATTATCCGGAAATGTTGATTCGATATGATAGCAATTTTATTGATTTTAAAACGATGCCGTCCCTGGAAAAATTTAAAACAGCGGCAAATTATTTAAGGGAGTTCCATTTAAAAAACGGTCAACAGCACGTAAAGTTCTACTTGCCTGAGAATGAAAAACCAACGAAGGAACTAATTAACCACTTTAATGATGTAGCATATGAATTCGGATACAACGAGCTATATGTCATAAAGCCTAGTCAATTCCCATCGATTGATGACCATCAAGATATCCAAATTGTTGCTGTAACTGATGGGAACTTTGATGTTTTTCTTCAGTTGCAATACCAGCAGGATCTTGAATTTGGGGAGGAATTTGCTAATCAAAAAGTTAATATGCATAAACGTAACTTTCGAGACCCCAAATTTCTTCAGGTTATGGCCTATTACCAAAGTAATCCTGCAGGGTCCGTTGACTTGATTGTTTCGGGTGATAAGGTGGAAATTGACGGGTTAAATGTCCTGGAAACTTTCCAGAAAAAAGGAATAGGTAGCAGGTTGCAGAAATTTGTTATGGACGCATTCCCCGATAAAACAGTGATTCTAGTTGCTGATGGTGCAGATACGCCTAAAGAAATGTATAAAAAACAGGGATACCAGTATCTGGGGTTTAAATATGAGGTGCAAAAAGTCTACGATAATTAGGAAGGATGTTTGATATGAAAGGGACCAACATCTATGTAAGGAGCTTTAATAGAGATGACGCGGAGGCATTGCTTGCGCTGCAAAAAGAAAACCGTGCTTTTTTCGAGAAATTTTCCATGGTTCGCGATCCCGATTTTTATACAATCGAGGGCCAGCTGGACAGCATAAAACAGTATCAAGAGGGTAGCAAACAGGATCGTGCGTATCACTTTGGTATTTTTAAAAACGATGATAATCGTTTAATCGGTACGATAAGTCTGTTTCAGGTTTTACGCGGGTCATTGCAGAGCGCTTTTATTGGGTATTTTTTGGACGAAAGTCAGAATGGAAAAGGCTTTACAACGGAAGCAACAAAGCTAATTGTTAAATATGCATTTGAGAAATTAGCCTTGCATCGAATTGAAGCGGGAGTTATGCCCCATAATATTGGGTCAATCCGGGTCCTGGAAAAGGCCGGCTTTCATAGAGAAGGAATTGCAAGAAAAAATGTGAAGATAAATGGAAAATGGGAGGACCATCAAGTTTTAGCTCTCATTAATCCAGCTGATAACTGAGGGATTGGCTGATACTTCAAGATTGCCGATATGGTCCAAAAAGGTGCAGCGCAAAACCTGAAAGTGATGGGGGAAGTAACAGATTCTGTCGTTAATGAATATTGTAGAACTAATCTTTAGTTTGAATTTGGGAGGGGAATGTGATGGCGATAAAACCACCCATCCTGCAGCCGGGTGATACGATTGGCATTGTTACCCTGGGGAGCCCGTTAGCTGCTGGCATTATAAATAGCCGAATCGAAATACTGCGGAGTCTTGGATTTGAGATTGTTATGGGAGAATACGTATACGCTGCAAATGGTTTCCTTGCCGGTACGGATGAACAGCGCGCTTCAGATTTAATGAATATGTTCGCTGATGATCGGGTTAAAATGATTTTGCCTACAAGAGGGGGCGTTGGTGTTGCCGGCATTCTTCCATACCTTGATTATCAATATATTCAGAGCCACCCGAAAATTTTGTCAGGATACAGTGACATCACCATATTATTAAATGTCCTGGCTCAATATTCGAATTTAATTACGTTCCAGAGCTTGATGTTAATTGATTTTTCCATGAATACACCTCCATACAACTATGATCAGTTTTTTACAGCGACATCCACTTTTGCCTCACCAAGGAAAATTAATAACCCCCCCGGTATTCCTCAAATAAGCAGAGTTCCAGGCAATGTAACCGGACCAATTGTTGGGGGCAATCTTACCTCTTTTGTAGATACGCTCGGAACTCCTTATGAAATTGATACGAAAGGTAAAATATTGCTTCTTGAAGAAACCCATGAGCCAATTAATACCGTCTATAGGTACTTGAACGCCCTAAAATTGGCTGGGAAATTTGAAGATTGTATCGGAATTGTAATGGGTCAATGTACGGAATGTCCCGTGGCTTATGGGGTATCCTATGAAAACTTGATTAATGAATTTGTCGTGCCTCTCGGAAAACCACTGTTGACCAATGTTACAACAGCACATGGCACATATAAGGCAGCAATTCCTATTGGCGCAATAGGTAACTTAGACACCAATAACAATGCACTCACCATACTTGAACCAACAGTAAGTCTTGGGGACAGTCCCCCATCGCTTTAGAGTACTAAAGCGGGAGGTCTACCTCCTTGCCGGAAATAAAAAACCGGACATTTGCCCGGTTTTTTTAAATTTAATTATTCACTGCCATTTGTCCGAGGGGACCGTTCTCATTTATTATATCCTGGATGGCGAAAACGGATATCGGGAACATCGGAAATCCAATATAGTATGGCGTGATTTCGTAAAGCTGGAAATAGAGAACCAATGCTTTGTCAGCAATATAGAAATCTTGATCAGGCGATATTCCGGAAAAGTCACTCAGCAATTGTAAGTCCCGTTCATTGATTTGCGTCTGAACCATTTTTGAAAGAACTTCTACATAGTTGCTCCCAGGTTTAAACAGATCACTGAGCTGATATTGCATTCCTGTTTGAACATCAAAGGTTAAAGACTTCATCAGTGTTAAGCCATGTGCATGATGATACGCATACGCGTAATTAGTCAAAGACAGGCTGAGAATATTCCGTTCATTTGTTTTAATTTCAAAAGATCCAATCATTTCGGTAAACGAATCAGTGCCTTGCTGTTCACTTTGCCATTGTATTAATGAGTGAACCAACTGGTAGATTGACTGATTGATGGATTGTTGCACATTGGCATTCTGCAAACCAATTACTTGTGGATAATAAATAGTAGTACCCTGCTGTTGTTTGATCATCATTGTTTGAATGGAAACAGGTAAAACCGGAAAGGGCATTTTCATCATTCCTTTACTAAGTTTTAACCATCTTATTCGTGGGGACTGTCCCCCGTTACGATAGAGTGATAAAGCGGCGGGGGACAGTCCCCGCCATCATCTTCTATTTTTTCTACATATGTGCAATATTCGGGAGTTTGACACTTAAATATTAAGAAAATGCCTAAAAAGCCTTTCATGGCTTTATTTTTTTGTCAAATTTCCCGTTAAATTATTGAGTACTATTTAGTACCATGATATAATAGAGGTATCTTATAAGTTGTGAGGGATTTCTATGCGCATTAAAAAAAGTGTATCCAAGAATTCAGTCTCATATTCGGTTATTGAAAATGTCAGAGATATCAATGGAAACTCGACAACGAAGGTTGTCAAGGCATTGGGAAATGAACAGGAAATTCGTGAAAAACACCCCGGTGTTGATCCAGAGGAGTGGGCTCGAGAATATGCAAAAAAATTAACGGAAGAAAAGAAAAGGAACTCGGAGAAAGTTATCATCAAACAGGATCCAAACAAATATATATCCAAAGGAAATAAACGATCTTATAACATCGGTTACCTCTTTTTAAAGTCTATCTATCATCAATTAAAATTGGATAAAATTTGTAAAGAAATAACGGATAGGCACAATTTCTCTTATGATTTAGATAAGACTCTAGCCCTGTTAATTTATATGCGGATTCTACATCCCACGTCAAAAAGGGGTACTTTAGAGAAAGCAGATGATTTACTGGAGTCCCATTCGATAGAAGAACAACACATGTATCGTGCACTAGATATCTTAGCTAAGGAGTCTGATATCATTGAAAAGGCAGTATACAAAAATAGCACAGCAATCGTTGAGCGTAAAACGGAACTCCTATACTACGACTGTACGAATTACTACTTTGAAACCGAGGAAGCCGTTGGCTTGAAACAATATGGTATGTCAAAGGAAAATCGACCTAATCCCATCGTGCAAATGGGACTTTTCATGGATGGCAGTGGGCTGCCACTCGCCTTTGTCATTAATCCGGGGAATCAAAATGAACAACCTACATTAAAACCTTTAGAAAAAAGGATTTTAAAGGACTTTCAACTATCCAAGTTCGTTGTTTGTACAGATGCCGGATTGTCTTCGCATGAAAATAGACTATACAATTCAATGAACGATCGTGCTTTCGTAACAACACAATCCATTAAGAAATTGAAAAAGCATTTGAAAGATTGGGCTTTGAATCCTTCCGGATGGCATTGTGTTGGTTCTACTCAGGTAACCAATGACAAAAAAAAGAAACAATCGATTAATCTGAATAACCTTGACCTTGAAACAGACACGCAAATATATTACAAAGAACGATGGATGAATGAAAATGGACTAGAGCAAAAACTTATCGTTACTTTTTCACCGAAACATAAACGCTACCAAGCAAATATTCGGGAAAAACAGATAGAACGCGCACAAACAAAAGTGGACAATCCTTCTCGCATCGAAAAAAAGCGAGCAAACAATCCAGATCGTTTTATTCAGTCCACTCATGTCACAAATGAAGGTGAAATTGCTCAGAAAAGCAGTCATACGATTAACTCTGCGATGATTGATAAAGAAGCAGTATATGATGGTTTTTATGGTGTTTGTACAAATTTAGAAAACTCTCCAGCGGAAATCGTAAGAATCAATCAACGTCGCTGGGAGATAGAAGAATCCTTTCGGATTTTAAAAAACGAAATGCGGACACGACCTGTATTCCTCCAAAAAGATGAACGAATCAAGGCACACTTCCTAGTATGTTTTCTTTCATTATTGACCTATCGCTTGATTGAAAATAGAATTGATGAATCAGCTACATGTTGCGAAATCATTCAAACATTACGAGATATGAGAGTGTTGGAATATACAAACGAAGGTTATATCCCGACCTATACCAGAACGGATTTAACTGATAAGCTACATAACGTTTTCGGATTCCGAACGGATACCGAAATAGTTACCATACAAAAAATGAAAAAAATTTTAAAACAAATAAAAAACATAAATAGTACTCACTTTTGAGCATTAAAAAAACCACAAGAATGCCTGTTACAAAAGCATTTTTGTGGTTTTAACTGTCAAACTTGAGAATAAATAGTAGTACCCTGCTGTTGTTTGATCATCATTGTTTGAATGGAAACAGGTAAAACCGGAAAGGGCATTTTCATCATTCCTTTACTAAGTTTTAACCATCTTATTCGTGGGGACTGTCCCCCGTTACGATAGAGTGATAAAGCGGCGGGGGACAGTCCCCGCCATCATCTTCTATTTTTTCTACATATGTGCAATATTCTTTTTTAGTTGGTTCCGGAAATAACGATAATATTCGTTTAGTCTCAAGCACTGAATTTTCTTTGGATCCATCCATGTAATTGGAATAACTGCTCCAATAATAATGTTCGGGTTTAGAAGTGATTTTTGCTTTTACCGGGTTTAAATGAATATATCTGCTCGCCCATAGGAAATAATCATTGGAGTTAACCAATTTCGCATGGTAACGATCCTGAAAAACATGACCAGTCAGTTCATAGCGCTTGTTAAAGTACACGGCATAACGGGAATGGATGAATTTAATGATGGTACCGGGTGGTTTTTCTTCCGTTTCGAGGAGAAGGTGGATATGGTTTGGCATAAGGCAATAAGCGTGAATGGAAAAAGGAAGATCATTCTTGCAGGAACCTATAAGACTCATGTAGGTTTGGTAATCCTGGGTGTCATGAAATATACTAGCACGTCGGTTACCACGGGCAGTAATATGGTATGTGGCACCGGGGAACCAGATTCGAGTTTTTCGAGCCATAAATGTTACTCCTTTCCAACTTTTATTTCAATTATATCTTGCTATAGATAGAAGTAACAAATATACAAAAGTCCACTTTATACGTGCGGAGTCTGCCAATAATATAATTATGCCTATACTAAAAGTGGAAATTAGCTGTATGCTAACAGTGTAAATTATAATTTTATATTATTTGGGGGTCAGTCCCCCAATACGGTAAAGTGTTAGTGTGATGGGGGACTGTCCCCCGGATGTGGAGGATAGGTAAATGATGGAATATGAGCGAAAGGTATATGCGGAAATGCGGGAATGGCGAAAGAGAGTATTAAAGCAGTCAAGTCTTTTCAATCGGATGTCAAAAAACGTACAAACTAAAATTAATGCGAAAATCCCGGAGAGAGTCCATAAGGTTATTACAGAAAGTATTAAAAATATGGTGAAGGCTACTTTACTTGGTTCAAATTTAATAACGAAAAAGAGCCAATCAACCGAATTGAATTTGTATGAGCGGGATGAACATTTCCAAAAAAAATTGACTGTTTATCGGAAAACGGCAGTAGTGGAAGGTGCGGGAACTGGCGCAGGTGGCATTTTTCTAGGGCTTGCTGATTTTCCATTGCTGTTATCCATTAAGATAAAGTTTTTGTATGAAGCAGCCGCGATATACGGCTTCAACACAAGTGATTATGAAGAACGTCTATTCATTCTGCATGTTTTTCAACTGGCCTTTTCCAATGATGAAAAACGCAGGGAAACCCTCCGTATCATCGAGAATTGGGATGCGGAAAAGAGGAAACTCATGGATATGGACTGGCGCGTCTTCCAGCAAGAATACCGGGATTATATTGACCTGGTCAAGATGCTCCAGCTAGTCCCAGGGTTTGGCGCCATTGTTGGTGCATTTGCTAATCATAATTTACTAGATCGATTAGGTGAGACTGCGAAAAACGCATATCGCATGCGGTTGTTACAGGGGGACAGTCCCCGGCAAAGTAAATAACACGGGCTGTCTCCTCAACAACCTACTCCATTTCCAACACGATTGGACAATGATCACTTCCAGGTACCTGTGCATCAATTCTTGAGTCTTGTAATCGACTTGCCAGTCTGTTAGAAACGATAAAGTAATCGATGCGCCAACCGATATTCCTTTCCCGAACTGTTTTCATGTAGGACCACCATGTGTAAAGCCCTTCCGTGTCGGGATAAAAGTACCGTAGACTATCGACAAGTCCAGAGTCCAACAGTTTCGTCATTTTGCCGCGTTCCTCTTTTGTGAATCCTGAATTTCCGTGATTTGTTTTTGAGTTCCGCAAATCAATTTCCTGATGGGCAACGTTTAAATCCCCACATAAAATAACTGGTTTCACGTCATCTAATTGTTTTAAATAATTATAAAGGTTATCCTCCCATTCTAAACGAACATCAAGCCTTGCCAGTGTTCTCTGTGAATTTGGAGTATACACATTTACTAAATAGAATTCCTCAAACTCCATCGTAATAATTCTTCCTTCCGGATGGGCAGTTTCTTCCCCAATCCATATGTAACCGATAATGGTTTTTTCTTCGTAAAGATTGCTGTACCAGAATATCCTTTTCGAATGGCATAATTCCAATATTGATCATAACCTTCTAAATCTAGTATCAGTTGACCTTCCTGTAATTTTGTTTCCTGAATACAGAAAATATCTGCATCCACCTCATGAAAGTAATCTAAGAAGCCTTTTCTGACACAAGCCCGAATCCCATTAACATTCCAAGAAACTAGTTTCATTGTTTGAATCCCCCTATGTTATTACATCATAACATAGGGGGACAGTCCCCCATTACACTAATGCGTTAACGCGATGGGGGACTGTCCCCATCAAAAAGTTTGTGTAATATATTGCATTTTGCTGAGTGAGGTAGTATGATAGGCATCATTGATATATTGCATATAGAAGGGGTGTAAACCCGTTAAAATCTAGTATTTAACATCTTAGAGGAGCGATTCATATGAAGGACAAACCCTCATTTTCATCATACGCAGTAATAGGAGTCATGTTGTTTGCATTGTTTTTTGGTGCAGGGAATCTTATTTTTCCAGCACAGCTTGGTCAACATGCGGGGGCAAATTTATGGCCGGCTATACTAGGATTTCTGATTACTGGAGTTGGACTGCCTTTATTAGGAATTTTGGCAATGAGCTTTTCAGGAAGTCAGAATCTTCAGGAGTTATCAAGCAGAATTCACCCGGTTTATGGGATCTTTTTCACTTCGCTGCTCTACCTGACTATCGGGCCATTTTTTGCAACACCCCGGACAGGTACTGTAGCGTATCAGGTGGGTATTGCCCCCTTTGTAAGTGAAGGTTTTCAACAGGGTGGGTTGTTCATTTTTACATTGCTATTTTTCGCCGTTACTCTTGTATTTTCTTTAAAACCGGCAAAACTCGTTGACAACGTAGGAAAAATATTAGCACCCGGAATTGTTGTCCTTCTAGTTATCTTTTTATCTATGGTCATTACGAACCCGATGGGAACTTTTCAACATCCCGAGGAAGCATATCAGAGTGGAGCTTTTATAGAAGGTTTCCTAAATGGTTATAACACGATGGATGCACTTGCTTCTCTTGTCTTTGGTATTATTGTAATCAAAGCAATTCAATCAATGGGTATCACATCAAAAAGTGGTGTACTGAAGGCGACTGCGAAATCAGGCGCAGTAGCAATTGCCTTGCTTGGAGTTATCTATGTAGGAATTGCTTACCTAGGAGCGACAAGCACAGAAATGTTTGGGATTTTCCAGACAGGCGGACCAGTGCTCAGCAGTGGGGCATCGTATTATTTTGGAACATTGGGATCAGTTATGTTAGCCGTTGTTCTTACGCTTGCATGTTTGACTACAAGTATTGGATTAACAACGGCATGTGCGGAATATTTTCACACACTGCTTCCTAAGATCAGTTACAAACGATTTGTCTTGTTTTTTTCACTGATGACATTTGTGATCGCTAATTTTGGTTTAGCAAATATTATTGCATATTCGGTTCCTGTTTTAATGTTTCTATATCCATTAGCAATCGTGCTTATGATTCTAACGTTCTTATCGCCATTGTATAACCATGCACGAATTGTGTATGTATCAGCGATTGCTGTTACATTTCTAATCAGCATTATTGATGGTTTAAAAGCGCTATGTGATTCACTTGGATTCGATTATTTTGGATGGATGGTACCAATCGTTTCCTTCTATGAAACGTCACTCCCATTATATAATCAGGGGCTTGGATGGTTGCTGCCTGCCTTAGCAGTCATCGTCATAACGGGAATAATGGTCCGAAGTCCACAGTTTATGCATACAAATAAACGGTTTTCTCATTAAAAAGAGAAAACCGTTTTTTTTAATTCATTTTTAAAGAAGAAAACTCATCAATTGCACGAAGCCAGTTATCTTTCATTACTTCTGAGACCTGCTTGCTATCATTTTCCTTCATAAGCCGAATAATAGTGCTATGTTCCTCTATAGACTTTTCCGTTAAAATAATCGAGTTATGAAAAAAAAGTCTTCTGACATGGGCCTGAAGTGATGCAACCATATTGTGAATATAGGGGTTGTCTGCTGTATCAACGATGATTTTATGAAATTCCTCATCCAGTCTTAACGCAGAAAAATAACTTTTTGATTGTATTGCCTCGGCAAATTTCTTGTTTGTGTCTTCGAGCAACACAATGATTTCTACTGTAAGGTGCGAAATAGCCAGCTCTGCAGATAATGCTTGTAACGCAGCTAAAGGTGGCAGGAGGTCCTTTATCGATTCCCCCTTCACATCTGTCACCTGGGTCGCTTTTCCGGGATACATTTTTGTAAAGCCTTGTACTTCAAGAAGCTGTAATGATTCGCGGACTGGAGTTCTGCTGACACCTAAAGCCTGTGCCAGTTCGGTGTCATTTAGTTTCTCGCCGGGATGCAGTGTGCCATCTATAATCCACTGTTGAAGCTGACTGAATGCACTTTCCTTTGCTGATTGGCGGATTGGTTTTGAATGATTAGAAGGTATTGGCATGAAACTCACCTTTCCAGTATATTGTCGGTAACTATTTTCATTATACTATAAATAGATTTACATTGATAATATACAATATATTAGATTTACGTTTATACTAACTGTGAGGTGATCAGAAAAATGAATGATGATTTCAATATTATTTATGAACCGCCAAATCCAGGAGAATATAACAATTTGCGATTGGAAGGTGGCATGAGCGGAAAGTCACTCGAAGTCGCAACAATTGGGTTGAAAAATTCTTTGTTTGCTGTTTGTCTTTATCAGGAAAGCAGGTTAATAGGAATGGGCCGTGTAATTGGCGACGGCGGGGCTTTCTTTCAGGTGGTGGATATAGTTGTTAAACCAAGTTATCAGGGCAAAGGACTTGGCAAGGTGATTATGAAGGAAATAATGAGCTACCTTGACCAACACACCTATCCCGGTTCTTATGTAAGTTTGATAGCTGATGATCCAGCAAATAAACTTTACGAGCAATTTGGCTTCAGGTATACTTACCCTGGATCACATGGAATGTGTAGAATGTATTAAAAATCTAATAAAAAATCCTAACAAAGTTGTTAGGATTTTTTGGGCTATATAACTTTCATTTTTTAAAGCTCTTCTTCATCTTTCTTGGCGCTCTTCCCTGAAAGAAACCAACCACCGATTGCGATGGCCAGAAGTATGCCCCAGAAGAATATCGTCCATCCAGTGCTATGTGGGAAGTCATGAGGCAATACCCCAACCTTATCATGAGCTAGTGTAATAATTGCTAGTTTTACTCCGACCCATGCCACAATGAGATAAGCAGCTGTTTCAATACCCGGCCGAGTTTCAAGAAGCTTAACAAACCAGGTTGCGGCAAATTTAATTAAGACTAGACCTGCTATTCCCGCAATAACAACAATGATAAACTTACCGCCATCCATTCCTCCAAACTGAGGGAGCGGCGAATCCGGGAGGGCTAAGGCAAGCGCAACAGCGGCAAGAATCGAGTCAATCGCAAATGCCAGGTCTGCGACGCCAATTTTAGCTACTGTCGCCCAAAAACCTTTGCCTTTCGATTCTTCCTCTGTGTCTTCTTTATCATCTTTTTTCGACCCGAAATGTTCCGAAATTATATGCTTTAAACCGATATAAATCAGGTAAGCGGCGCCGATTGCCTGCACCTGCCACACATTAACCAAGAAAGATATCGCGAACAATGCACCAAATCTGAAAATGAATGCACCGATTATACCGTAATTTATCGCCTTTTTCTTCTGTTCCTCTGGTAGGTGTTTCGCTATTACTGCAAGAACGAGTGCATTGTCAGCCGATAATAACCCTTCGAGACCAATAAGGATCAATAGTGTCCATCCATACTCCAGCCAAATTGATTCCAACTAAATTTCTCCTTCCAAAATACAAAAATAGAGGCTTTCACCAATTTAGTATGGTAAAGGCCCCTAAAAAAATACAAGACCTTTACCACATTGGCAAAGGTCTTGCTAACAACACCGTAAGTTGCCAGTAATGCCGAGAGTGACCATTTTCACTCTGTAATGACGACAATACTGTTAAAGCTACTCCCCTTTGAAATTCTACTAATAGTTAACCATTTAGTTGCTAAAAAGTCAATTGTTTTATTTCACTTTAAGGCAGTTCATTTCCTGCTGTGAGATATATTTCATACCATTCCTTTCTAGACAGTTCTATATCAGAAGCCATGGCAATTCCGGTTAAACGTTCGGGTTCATTGTTCCAACGATAGGTTGGATTGTGGCTGGATGACGTAAAATCCAGGCCACAGCAATTGCAGAGTCTGTTACTCCTTTTCTATCGGCCATTTCTTGCAGTTTCGCATTTATTTCCGGGAATTTTTCATTTCCAACAAAGACACCTTCTATCATCCCGTATTGGAAGGGTGACCATGCCTGTATAGTCATGTCATTCAGCCGGCTGTAATCTAGAATGCTGTTATCTCTGACTATTGCTGGATCATTTTTCATATTTACGTTAAGGCCTGCATCAACCATGCCACTGTGCATAATACTGAATTGGAGTTGATTCACGATCAGATCCTGCCCGAGGTATTTTTTCAATAGTTCGATTTGCATTGGGTTATGGTTACTCACACCAAAATGCCGTACCTTACCACTTTCTTTCAACGTTGTGAATGCTTCGGCAACTTCTTCAGGTTCTACCAACGCATCCGGTCGGTGAAGCAGCAGACTGTCAATATAATCAGTTTTTAAACGCTTGAGACTCCCATCAACGGATTCCAAAATATGTTCTTTAGAAAAGTCGAAGGAGCCTTTACGAATCCCGCATTTTGTCTGCAAGATCATATTTTCCCTAATAGAGGGCATCATTTCTAGTGCCTCTGAAAAAGTTCTTTCTGATTCACCATCACCGTAAATATCCGCATGATCAAAAAAATTAATTCCGTTTTCTATCGCATTGTGAATAACGCGTCCTGCATCACTTTTTGAGAGCGAACTCATCCGCATGCAACCTAAGCCAATGTTAGATACCTCTAATTCACTGTTACCCAGTTTGATCTTTTTCAAAGAGAACACCTCATTTCATTTGATTAGGTTAACTCTAGCATTTTGCTTTGGAAAAGTAATTGGTAGTGCTTACTTACTATTTTTAGAAATGGGACCAGAATAACCACAATGGCTGTATAGACAGCCAAATAGTTGATAGAATAGGATAGATGGATAATCATAGAAAGGATGATAACCATGAAAATTTATATGACTAGTGTATATGTAGATGATCAGGACAAAGCGCTGGCGTTTTACACAGATGTATTGGGGTTTGTCAAAAAGATGGATATGCCGGCAGGGGAAGGAAGATGGATTACTGTTGTTTCGCCTGAAGGATCGGGTGAAATTGAGCTATTACTTGAACCAATGGCTTTTCCAGCAGCTGAAACGTATCAAAAAGAATTATTTGAAGCGCAAATACCGTTTACTTCATTTGCTGTTGATGATATTCATAAAGAATATGAAAGAATGAAGGGCCTGGGTGTGGAATTCAATATGGAACCAACTGAAATGGGGCATGTAACGGTTGCAGTCTTTAATGATACGTGTGGAAACTTAATCCAGCTGGCACAAGCATAGATGAAGAAGCAGTTATATAAAGCTGCTTCTTTTCTGAAGTTTACTTGTTGCTTTTTAATCCTAAGGCCTCTGCTAAAAATTGTATAGCCCTCTGCCGATTTTGAAATCCTGGGACATTCGGTATAATTGTAATTTCATCTGCTTGATAGAGATCAGATAACCGTTCAATTTCCTTTTTTACTTGTTGTGGGTTTCCGACGATCATCCGTTTTCGGTTTTTTTCGACCTTTTCTTTTTCAACAGAACTTAGACCCCTATTTTTAGCAGTTTGAATAGAAGGATAGTAGGGAGGCTGATGAGAGGACTCGACAAACAGTAGCCACAAATCAAAAGCCTTGGCAATTTCCTCTGCTTCTTCAGCTGTTTCCGCGACAACCACGAAGACGGCTAACATTACATTTGGTTTTTCCAGTAATGCCGAGCGGTGAAAAT